>JANMNW010000392.1:0-21898 GCA_031368515.1 Chloroflexota bacterium | reverse complement strand
GTATGAATACAGCTCGGCCACCGGGCGCGCCGCGCCGCTGCCCGTTCCGGCCATCGATGCCAAGCAGCCGGGTCAAATCGCCGCGGGCGAGCTTTACAACAATTCGGTTTACATGCTGGACATCGATGCCGGACAGATCTGGCGCTACCCCATTACGCCGGAAGGACTGGGCAAAGGCAGCACCTACTTTCGCTCCAGCTTCGACCCGGTCAAACAAGGCAAGGACATCGGCATCGATGGCGCGGTGTATGTGCTGATCGGCAACGGCTCGATTCAGAAGTTCTTTAACCGGCAGCCGCAGAAATTCGCGTTGACAGGCTTGCCTGAGCCGATCGGCAATGCCGTGGCGATGGCCGTCACAGGTGACGATCCAAATCGCGGCAACGTCTACGTGCTGGACGGCCAGGCAGGCGCGATTCACCAGTTCGACAAAACCGGCCAGTTCGTCAAGCAATTCCGCGGCAACGGCGATGAGCTGGCGAATGCGCTGGATCTGGCGTTTGACGCCGCAACCAACACAGTCTATGTGGTTACCGGCGACCGGCTGTACAGCTTCAAGGCGCAGTAGCCTATGCGCCTAGCCCAGCGGCTCTTTGAAGTCGTAAAAGTTGCCCTTGGCAAGCCAGCGCGTGCCATCGGCGTCACACACCAGCACGTCGCCGTCTCGGCGCAGCGGCTGTCCGGAGCGCGGCGAACGGAAGATCGCGTCGCCTGACAACGCGGTTTGATCTCCGCCCGCGCCGCCGATGGCCTTGAGCTTGAGGAACACGCTGGGTGAGAACAATCCCAGCCCGGCCGTGCGTTGCAGCGCCGAATCAATGCCCACCATTGCTTTCAACGGCAGCGCGCGTTTGAGCACGCCAGCGCGCAAATACGATGCGGTCAGCTTTTGCTGAATGCCAAACCCGGCGTGCTGCACCTTCTCTTGCATCCAGTGCGGATGAAAGTCGAAATTGAGCTTGACGAACTCAACCGGTTCGGGCGCGTAGGGGCTCCATGCTTGTTTTCCGAGCGCGTGCCGCGCCATGGACTTGAGATTGCGCTTGTTGGCGAACTCCAGCACAAATGTGCCGTTGGGCGCGAGCGCTTTGCGGATCTGCCCCAAAGCAGCCGGCACATCTTTGAAATGGTGAATGACGCGGATCATCGTCGCCGCGCTCAGCACGCCGGCCGCAAACGGCAATTGATAGATGTCGGCGACCACAAAGACAAAACGCGGATCGCCGCCCCAGCGCTGCATGCCCTCTTCAAGCAGCGAGCGTGAGTAGTCCAGCAGGATGACCTGGTCGTAGCCGGCATACAACTCGCCCAGGCGCCCAAAGCCCGCGCCGAACTCAACCACACGGCGGCCTTTGGGCGGCAACAAACGCGAGATGGCCACGCGTTCCACGGCATCCTCATACGATCGATTGCCGTTCTTCCAAAAACGGCTTTGGTAATCGGAGCCTTCGTAATCGCAAATCATTTTGAAAGCTCCACCACCGCGGCGGCGATGACCGGGTCATTGTCGCCGGTGTGTTGATCCCATGTCGCGGCAACCGGCACATCAGGCGCCAAGCCGGCGCCTTCCCATGAGTCGCCGTTTGACAGCTTGAACGCTTCTTCCGCCAGCCACAAGCGCGATCCGACTTCGAATTCATGCACGCGCAACGTTTCGATGTTGCCCGCGGTGTTTTGGCCGATCAGCGTCGCGCGCTTCTTCGATTTGAGCGCTCCCGCAAACACCTCGGCATACGATTCGGTGGCCGGGCCGATCAACACGGCGAGCGGCACCTTTTGCGAATTGCCGACGTTTTCGGCGCGTATGCCAATGGTCAGCCGCGAGCCGCGCCGGTTGACCAGCCGCCCGATATCGCCGCGCGTAAAGAAGCCCAGCGTCGGCCGTAGCACTTCCAGCGCGCCGCCGCCGTTTACGCGCAAATCCACGATCAGACCGTCTAGCGGCCCCTCGGAGGCCAGCGCCTTCAGCGCTTCGCGCAAGCGCTCGTCGATGTCTTCCTCGAACAGCGTCGGAATTAGCACATAGCCCAGGCGCTTGGCGCCGGTGTCGATCACGCGATAGTCGAGCCGTTCCTTGGCATTGATGCGCGCGCGGGTGAGCGTAATGGTGCGCGGTTCGCCGCCGGGTGTGCGCACCAGCGCCAGCACGTCGGTGCCCGGCGTGCCGCGAAATTGATCGGAGCGCTCCTTGCCGTTCGCGTCGATCACCGGTTGGTCGTTGATCAGCAGTATGTGATCGTGCGGCCGGATGCCGGCTTTTTCGGCCGGCCCGCCCTCCAACACCTGCAGAACGTAGATATAGCCCTGTTTGACATTCGGCTGGGTGATGATGCCGACACCGGCGTATTCGTATGTGCCGTTGTATTCCTGATCCTCTTCCCGTGCCGCCTGAGGCGAGATATACGACGAGTGATCGTCGCCCAGCCGCGCGATCAGGCTGTCGAGATACGGATAAAAGGCCTCGTCAGACATGCCTTGCTGGATGCGTGTATCGGCTTCGGTGTGCAGCGCCTTCCAGTCCACGCCGTTGAAATTCGGATAGACATACTCATCGTTGACCAGCTGCCACACTTCGGCGAACACGCGCAGCTGGCGATCGGTGACATCGCGCGACACATTGACCGCCGGCGCGGCCGTCGCCGCGACGGTGACTTCCGCAACGGGTTGGTCCGGTGCGATCGGTGTCGCTGTGGGCGCGGCCGGGTCCACAGTTGCGCCCGGGTCCACCACAGCCACTGTAGTGGCGATCGGCGTTAGGTCTTGTGGCTGATCGGGCGCGCGCGGCGCCGGTGTGGCCGTAACCGATGGCGACTCGGTTTCGACGGCGCGAGCCAGGCCTGTGGCGCTGGTCGGGGCCGCTGTCGCCATGCCGCGTGCCGTCTCCAGCAAGCCGATGCCGCCGCTCAACACGCCGGCGATCGCCACGCCTGTGCAGCACAACAGCAGAAACGCCAGCATGCCGCCAAGCAGGAATCCCGTGCGTTTGCGCGCCGGGCTGGCCGGATCGGGCAGCTGAATGTCCGGGATTTCAGGGAGGTCCTTTGGGTTTTGCATGGGGTCTCGTGTTTGGCAGGCGTGTGCTGCAGCGATGCCGTTAGTGGCGTATGTGGTTAAGCACTTCACGCAAGCGGCGTACACGCTTGTCATACATGCCTTCAAAGACATTGCGCGGATCGATCAGCACCGCGTCCATGCCCACGTTGCGCGCGCCGACGACATCGGCAAAGTAGTTGTCGCCGACATACAGCACGCGCGCCGGATCGGGGGAACCCGCCATTTGCAGCGCCGTTCGAAAAATGACCGGGTCGGGCTTGAACGAGTTGACAGCGCTGGCCCAAAGCGTGAAGTCGAAGAATTCGGCCAGACCATAGCGTTCGGCCAGCGGCGCCAGGTCTTCGGATCGGTTGGACACCAAAGCCAGCAGATGGCCGGAGGATTTCAACGTGCGCAATACCGTGCGCGCGTCGCCAAAGACCACGTCTTCGGGGTCATAATCTTCAAAGAAATCTTGAATGCGGTGGGCGCAGTCGTCGCAATCGCGAATGCCGATGGACGTGAGCAGATGGGTGTTGTAGTTCACCCAGAATTCGCGGCCGTCATACCGGGCCATATGCTCGTCGGGCAGCGGCGATGCCCAATAGTGATGGGCTTCGCGTTCCACCGCTTTGACTTGCGCATCGTCGAGCGCCAGGCCAACGCGGCCCGCATATTCT
Source organism: Chloroflexota bacterium (assembly GCA_031368515.1). Lineage (GTDB taxonomy): Bacteria > Chloroflexota > Anaerolineae > J036 > Brachytrichaceae > CANJQH01. The sequence goes on along the minus strand of JANMNW010000392.1, from coordinate 18,185 downwards.
ACAAAGGCTTCAAATCCCTCAGGCAGAGACGCGCGCAGCGTGCCGTCGAGGTCAAAGAAAATAGCGCTGTATTCGGACATTGCTGGATGAGGCGAATCGCTTGAGGATGTTACCATAGCAGTCATGCGCAAATCGATGCTGACAATCAGCCTGGCCGCCATAATGTTCTTGACAATGGCCTGTGGCATGTTGGGCAATTTGGTCGGGGGCGATGCCACTGCCGTCACCGCCTTGTGGCAGGATGTGCCGAAGCTCGAAGGCGCCACGCGCCTGGACACCGAGATGCCGGCCGCCATCAAAGTGGTGATGAACGCCGCGCTGGGCGGAAAGTTTGACTTTGTTGTCTACAAAAGCAGCGCCACGCCTGAACAGATCAAAGCCTTTTACTCGGTGGAGCGCATGCAAGGACTGGGCTGGGCGGCGGACAGCACCGGCTGCAACAACGTGGCGGCTCAAGCCGATGGCGGGGCCGATCTTGCCGGCGGATTGTGCACATTCTCCAAAATCGAAAACGGCAAACAGAGCGTATTGCTGATTGTGCTTGGCAAGACCGAGTCCGGCGCCGAGACCCGTCTTTTCTACGCTCGGGCCATACTGCCGCCAACGCCGAAACCGTGAGATCAGTGGGGTGGCAAGCGGTGAGGCGGTAAACCGGCTTACCGCCTCACCGCTCACCGCCCCATCGCCTCATCCATCCGCAGGCATCAAAAAGAAAAACGTGGTGCCTTTGCCAAGCACGCTCTCGGCCCAGATTTTGCCGCCATGCGCCTCAACGATGTGCTTGGCGATTGCCAGCCCCAGCCCGGTGCCGCTTTGTCCGCGCGCGCGGTCGACTTTGTAGAAGCGTTCAAATATGCGTGGCAGCTCATCCGACGGAATGCCGCTGCCCGTGTCTTGCACGCTGATCTTGATCCACTCTTCTTCATCGCGCGTCTCGGGCGTGGCAGCGAGTGTGATGCTGCCGTGGCTTGTGAACTTGATGGCGTTGTGCATCAGGTTGGACAGCACGCGTTGAAACTGAGTTGGATCCACCAGCGCGCGCATCTGCGGGTCGATGCCGTTGTCGATGCGGATGTTCGCTCGTTGCGCCTGGGGCGACAATCGCGATATCACCGCATCGGCCAGCTCGCGCAGCGAGGCGCTCACCAGCCGCATGGGCATCTGCCCGCTTTCGATCTGCGCCAGATCGGACAGCTCCTGAGTCATCTGCGTCAGCGTGTGGGTCTGATCGCCGATCTGATCGAGCAGCCGCTCGCGGCCCGCGGCTGTGCCGGTCTTTTCGGTGCGCAACGCGTCAAGCAGCAGCCGGATGGCGGTCAGCGGTGTGCGCAGCTCATGCGAGATATTCGCGACGAAATCGCGCCGCGCGCGGCCCAGGCGGGTGAGCTCGCTGATGTCGCGCAGCATGATGACCGCGCCGCTGCCCATCGGCGCCGCGCGCGCGCGATACAGCACGCTGTTCAGCATGAATTCTCGCGGCAGCTCCTGTTTGCGCAGCAGCGTCTCCTCGGCCAGCACATCCAGTTCGAACGAGCGCGTGCTCTCGATCAGGCTGTGCCCGGCTTCAAACAAGCTGGTTGCGCGAGCGGCGGCGTTGAGCGCCACCACGCGCCGATCCGCGTCGATGAACACGGCGGGATCCGTTGACACATCGAGCAGCCCGTCGCGCATGGCTTCGGCGGTGGCGCGCTCCTGGCTGAGCACCTTGATTTGTTGGCGCGCGCTGTGCGCCTCGTCGCTGAGCTGCATGATGCGCTGCTCCGCCCGGCGCAGCCGTGTGAGCAGCAACAGCACGGTGGCCGCCGCGATGCACAGCGCAACAATGGATAGCGTCTGCGTGTTCATGCGGGCTGTTGCCGTCAGGCGTTGCGCTTGCGCACCAACAGCAAGATCGCGGCGATCAGCGCGGTTGCGCTGAAAATCACGCCCACCAGCACGCTGGAGCGGATGCGACGCGGTGGCGCGACGCTTAATTGCATGAGCTCATCGCGGGCGCGGCTGATGAATTCAGGGCGCGGGCTGACGGGTTCGCTGAGGGTGCTGAGCCGGTCTTCGAGCCAAGTCATGTCGTCGGCGGTTAGTTTGCTCATGGCTTGCGTTGGGGAAGCGCCTGCGCCTCGGCTTGATCCAGCAGCTCGCGCAGCTGCAAGAGCGTGCGGTGATACAACGATTTGATCGCGCCTTCGCTGCGATTCATGATCTGGCCGATTTCGCTGTTTTGCTTCTGCTCGACAAACTTGAGCACCACCAGATGCTGCCGTTCATCGGGCAGTTTGCGGATTGCGCGCAGCAGCCGCATGCGGTCCTGGTCGGCGTCGATCTTGTGATCGGCATCGTCGGAATGGCCGCCGTGCAATTCGATTTCTTCGATCGGCACGGACGGATGGCGGCTGTTATCGCGGTGAAAGTTGGCCACCACGTTGTGCGCGATGCGATACAGCCAGGCTGTAAAGGGAAGCCCGCGATCATTGTAGTTGTGCACATGTTTTAGCGCGCGCGCAAAGGTTTTGGCTGTGATGTCCTCCGCATCTTCGGCATTGCCGACGCGATAGTAGACATAGCGATAGATGGCCGGCACGTGGCGCTGATACAACACGCCAAACGCTTCGCGCTCGGTCTTGGCCCGCAGCGCCAGCGCCTGGTCGTCAACCGCCGCCATCACTGAAAGATCGGCGGCGGGCTCCACCGCCAGCAAATCCAGGGACCGTTCATCTGTATACAAAGCAGGGGTATTATCGCAAACCTTTCCGTTCCCGCACAGACGAGTCCCCAATGCGCATCTCCGTAGTGATCCCGAATTGGAACGGCCTGCAGCATCTGCCGGTTTGCCTGGAAGCGCTGCGCCGCCAGACTTTGCCGCCGCACGAGGTGTTTTTGGTCGACAACGCCTCGGCGGATGCGTCGGTGGCGGTTGTCCGGCGGGACTTCCCGGAAGTGCGCCTGATCGAGCTTCCGGCCAACCTGCGTTTTGCCGGCGCATGCAACGCTGGGATGCGCGCGGCCACCGGCGATGCGGTGGCGTTGCTCAACAATGACACCGAAGCCGACGCGCGCTGGCTGGAACGGGTCTCGGCCTGCCTGGATGCGCATCCCGATGCCGGCTTCGCCGCCAGCAAACTGCGCCTGTTTGACCAGCGCGACAAGATTCATAGCGCCGGCGACTTTTACTCGCTGCGCGGCGTTCCGGGCAATCGCGGCGTGTGGCAGGTGGACGACGGCCGCTTCGACCAGCCCTATGTGTTTGGCGCGTGCGGGGCGGCGTCGGTGTATCGCCGCACCATGCTGGATGCGGTGGGGCTGCTCGACGAGCGCTTTGAATTTTCGTGCGAGGACGTGGACCTGTCCTGGCGTGCGCAATTGGCCGGCTTTCGCTGCGCGTTTGCGCACGATGCGATTGTGTATCACAAGGTTAGCGCCACCGGCGGCGGCGTGTTGAACAGCTTGTACGATGGCCGCAACTCTATCTGGCTGCTGGTCAAGGATGTGCCGGGCGAGGTGCTGCGCGCGCATTGGCGCGCAATGGCGCGAGAGCAGCTGCGCATCACCTGGTCGGCGTTGCGGGCATGGCGCGGTGCGGCTGCGCGCAACCGGCTGAAAGGACAGCTGGCGGGTGTGCTCGGAATTCCGAAAATGCTGCGCGCCCGGCGCGAGGTGCAGGCCAGGCGCGTTCTTTCCGCCGATGCCGTGCGCGCGTTGCTCACGCAATGATCGGCGGGGGTGTTAAATCAAGCCATGGACAATGCGCGCTTAATTTCCGAACGCAATCTTTGGCTGGCTACGGTGCGCCCCAGCGGCAAGCCGCATCTGATTCCAATCTGGTTCGTGTGGCTGAACGAACGCATATACATGGGCACGCAACCCGATTCGGTCAAGGTGCGCAATGTGCGGCGCGAGCCGCGCGTTTCCATCGCTCTGGAAGATGGTGTTATGCCAGTCATTGGCGAAGGTGTTGCGCGGCTGCTTGAACCGCCCTTCGATGCGGGTCTGCTGGCCGCTTTCAAGGCCAAATATGACTGGGATATCGGCGCTGACCCGGCGACACATGTGCTGATCGAAGTCGCCGTTGACCGCTGGCTCACATGGTGATCCGTGCATGACGTGGGGCGAAGCCCGTCCTGGCCATACAATACGCCGCATGGCCGACACTGAATACCGCGCCCTGCGTGTCATCGAAAACGCCGATAAAACGTATGCCCGGCGTGTCGAGAAGCTTTTCATGGCCGCGCTGCCGGCAAACGACACGTTGGTCCGCGTGCGTTACTCGTCGCTCAACTACAAAGACGCGCTTTCAGCCACGGGCAACAAAGGGGTGACGCGCGCCTTTCCGCACACACCTGGAATTGACGCCGCCGGCGAAGTGGTCGAGAGCGCCGATGCCGCTTTGCTGGCCGGACAGGCCGTGATCGTCACCGGCTATGACCTTGGCATGAACACCCCCGGCGGCTTTGGCGAATACGTGCGTGTGCCTTCGGGCTGGCTGGTCAAACTGCCAGATGGGTTGTCGCTGCGCGAAAGCATGGTGCTGGGCACGGCTGGATTTACGGCGGCCTTGTGTGTGAACAAGCTGCGCGAGCATGGCGTGCGGCCAGAATCAGGAGAAGTGCTCGTCACCGGCGCCACCGGCGGCGTGGGCAGCCTGGCCGTGACGATTCTGGCAAAGTTGGGCTATACCGTTGCGGCCGTCACTGGCAAAGAAGACGCGCATGAGTGGCTCAAACGCATCGGCGCCCACCCGATTTTGTCGCGCGCGGAAGCCACCGATCTCGCGCGGCCGATGCTCAAAGAACGCTGGGGTGGGGCGGTGGATACTGTCGGCGGCGATATTCTGGCCACCGCCATCAAATCCACCCGGCGCAACGGCTGTGTGGCCTGTTGCGGGCTGGTCCAGTCGTCCACGCTCACCACGTCGGTGTTCCCATTCATCTTGCGCGGCGTTACGCTTGCCGGCGTGGATTCGGTTGAAACGGAGATGCCGCTGCGCGCGCGCATGTGGGCGCAATTGTCCGGCGAATGGAAGCCTGCCCCGGATGCGTTCGACGCCATCGCGCGCGAGGTCGTGCTGGATAAGCTGGAACCGGAGATCGACTCAATCTTGTACGGCCGCATTCGCGGACGCGTGCTTGTCGCGCACGCATGACCTACTCAGGCCAGATGTGGCCTTCGCGCTCGGCTTGGTAGCCCGCATCGCTCAAAACGCGCACCACCTCCAGGCCGTGCGCTTCGTCGCGCACTTCCAGAACCAGCTCGATGCCCACGCGCCCCAGCGGCGCCAGCCACATCGCGCGGCGGTGATATACATCGATCACGTTGGCGCCAGCCGCAGCCACATGGTTGATCAGCTTGGCCAGATTGCCCGGCCGGTCGATCACCGACATCCGCAGCAGCATGTAGCGCCCTTGGCGCACCAGCACTTGCTCGATCACCCGCGCCAGCAAATTGCCGTCGATGTTGCCGCCGCACAGCGGCAGGCACACCACATCGTTTGGCGCGGCTTTGACGCGCCCGGTCAATAGCGCCGCCACGCCGGCCGCACCCGCGCCTTCAACCACCAGGCGCGCGCTTTGCACGCAATGGGCGATGCCGCGCGCGATGTCGTCTTCGCTCACTTCGACCACTTCGTCGACCAGCGCGCGGATCATTGGCAGCGTCAGATCGCCCGGCCGTTTGACCGCGATGCCGTCGGCGATGGTTTGCGCCGCCTGCAGCGCCACCGGCTGGCCGGCTTCAAGCGATGGGCGCACCGAGGCGCACCCGCTCGCCTGCACGCCCACAATGTGGATGTGCGGGTTCATGGCTTTGGCCGCCGTGGCGATGCCGCTGATCAACCCACCGCCTCCGATCGGCACCACCAGCAGGCTTACCTCCGGCAACGCCATCATGATCTCCAGCCCGAGCGTGCCCTGGCCGGCGATGATGTGCGGATCGTTGAACGCGTGCACCAGCGTCAGCCCGCGCGACGCTTGCAGCTCGCGCGCTTTCTCGCCGGCTTCGTCAAACGTTCCGCCGTGCAGCACCACTTCAGCGCCCAGCGCGCGCGTGTTAACGACCTTGGTCAGCGGCGCGTATTCGGGCATCACAATCGTCGCGGCCACGCCATATGCGCGCGCGGCGTAGGCCAGCCCTTGCGCGTGATTGCCGGCCGAATGCGCGATCACCCCGCGCTTGCGTTCGGCGTCGCTCAAATGAGCGAGCTTGTTGTAGGCGCCCCGCACTTTGAACGAACCGCCGCGCTGCAGGTTTTCAGCCTTCAAAAACACTTTGGCGCCGACTTCACGTGACAGCGCGTCGTCTGACAAAATCGGTGTGGGCAGGATGACGCCCTGAATCGTGCGTTGGGCGGCGTGGATATCGGCGATGGTAATGGTCATGGGTGTGTCCGTGGCTGTGCTGATGCTACCCGCTGCGGTCGCATCGGGTCAAGAGGTCTTTAGCGCGATTATGACGTCGGCGACATTGGTCCCGGTGGGGCCGGTGTGGATGAGATCGCCCAACGCGCAAAAAAAAGCATAGCTGTCGTTGTGTGTCAAGTGCGCGCGAGCGTCCAACCCCAGCGCAGTGCCGCGATCTACGGTGTCGCCAAATGCCAGAGCGCCGGCGGCATCCGTGGGGCCGTCGGTTCCATCCGTCCCCAGCGCCGCCACGGCGTGCGCTGGACCGCTTGTCTTTAGCTGCAAGGCTGCGGCCAGCGCCAGCTCCTGGCACCGTCCGCCCTTGCCCGCTCCGCGCACAGTCACCGTCGTTTCGCCGCCGTAGATTAATGCGCTGTTGGGCTGCGCCGCGGCAATTTCAGCCGCGATGCGGTCGCCCGCCGCCGCCGCATCGCCGCGCAGCTCTGTCGTGATGATGCGGGCGGCGTAGCCGCGCATTTGCGCCATGCGGGCGGCCGCTTCGCACGCCTGCGTGTTGTTGCCGATCAGCGTGTTGTGCGCGCGCGGATCGGCCGTCAATCCGGAAGCAATCACATCGATGGGGTCGCCGATCACATCGCTCAAGATCAGCGCATGCACCTCGTCCGGCGCAGCCATGCGCACCAGCCCGCCGGCCTTGAGCCGATCGATGCGCGAGCGCACCGCGTTCATTTCGCGGATGTCCGCGCCGCTGCGCAGTAGAGCGTCGTTGATGGCCATGATCGTGCGCAATGAAATGCCCGGCTGCGGCGCCACGAGCAACGCGCTCGCTCCGCCGGAGACGCACACCAGCACGGCGCGCCCGGCGCGGCGCTCGGCCAGCGCCGCAACGACCGCTTCGCCGCCCGCCAGGCTGCCCGCGTCAGGAACCGGATGACCGGCTTCAATGACTTGCAAGGGGGCCAGTGCGTAACCCGTGCTATGACCGTGCTTGGTCACCACCACGCCGGCCACGCGCGCGCCGGACAGCAATTCAAGCAGCGCTCCGGCCATTGCGGCGGCGGCTTTGCCGGCTGCCACCAGGCAAATCTCGCTCGCCACGAGATCGATGCGGCTTTGGTCGATCAGCAGGATGTCACCCTCGCGCCGCACGTGGCGTCGCAACGCCTCACGCGGATCCGCCGCGCGCAGTGTGGCGGAGATGATTGGTTCGAAATCCAGACGCAGTTGCAGATTCATGGCGTGCTCGATTGCACGGCAAGGATACGCCCAAATGCCTCGCACCTCCAGCGGGGGTGCATCCGCCGTTTGGGTCGGACGTGCCTTCTCCAACCTGAGAATACTGTCAGTAAGTGTCAGAAACAAAACCGTTGTTTTGGCGCATGCTAACCACGGCGCTCCGGCTGGCCCCGTTTGGCGCGCACCATTGAGATTCCGGAGGAAAGGCTATGTTTAAGACCAGCGTTCGGGTGGCCTGTGCCGTCGCGTGCGTCGCCGCATCCTTGAGAGGGCTGTGGCCGCATCGCGCAACGGCCGGCGCGTGGCCCGCGGATGACCCGCTGCCCGTGCTGATTTCGGCGCTGCATTATTTTGGCCGTGAAGGAACGGCGGATGAAGCCGTTCGGCTGACCAATGTGACAAGCGCGCCCGTCACGCTGGACCCAAGCTGGTCGCTGATTGCCGCATTTGGGGCGGGATCACGCACGCTGCGGTTGATCACGCACACGCTTTCCGCCGGACACTCTGCCTGGATCGCGCGCGACGCGGCCGCATTTCAGCGGCAATTTGGCATATCGCCCACACTGGTGTTCACTCAGCTGACCGGCACCAGCCTTTCGTTTGCCAACGGCGGCGGCTGGGTGCGCTTGATGCGCGATTCACAAAGCGACCCTGTCGACGCCCTTGTGTATGGCGTCGGCGCCGCGCAAGCAGGCTGGCTTGGTGCGCCTTTGCAGCCCTACACCGTCACACACCTGATTTCAGCTGAAGGCCAGGTGTTGGAGCGCCGCTTGCAGGCCGGCGCGACGCAGCCGGCCGCGCCGATTGACACAGATACAGCAGCAGATTGGGTCAATTATCGTGGCGAGTCATTGACCGGCGCGCGGCCGTCCTATCCAGGCTGGAAGCTGACGGAATTCAGCGCGGCGGCGCATGGCTCGGGCAGCATCGCGCTGGCTGCGGCGCCGGACGCCAGCTACGAACTGGTGCGCGACGCATTTCAAAGGGCTGTCAGGTCCATCGATCTCGAATCATTTACGTTCGACAACGCCGCGCTGGGACAGCTGCTGGCCGAGCGCGCGGCGGCAGGCGTGCGCGTGCGGCTGCTGCTGGACGGCGCGCCGGTCGGCGGGCTGTCAGATCAGACGCGCTGGATTTGCGCGCAGATCAACGCGGCGGATGCCAAAAGTGGATGCGTGTTTATGCGCTCGCGCGCGGCTGACAAGATCAGCAGCCGCTATCGCTTTCTGCATGCCAAATTCGCGCTGATTGATGAAGCATTGATGGTGCTGGGCAGCGAAAATTTTGGCAGCCGCGGCATGCCCGCCGATGACAAAAGCGACGGCACCCTCGGCCATCGCGGGGTGGTTGTGACGCTGGACGCACCCCAGCTGTTGCAGCGGGCGCGGGAAATTTTCGATGCCGACGCTGACGCGCAACATCGTGACCTTGCTCCGTGGTGCATGGCCGGGTGTGAGTATGGACCGCCGCCCGCGGGATACCAGCCCATCACCTTGACTGGCGGCATCTCTTACGCAGTGCGCCACGCGCCACTGCATTTGGAGGGGACGCTGTCCATGGCTCTGCACACGTCGCCCGAAAACCATTTGGGCGCCGATGGCGTGCTGCAGTTGATCGAACAAGCCGGGCCCGGCGACGAGGTGCTGGTGCAGCAACTTGACGAGCCGGCGCATTGGGGCGCGGCCGCGAGCAATCCCGAAGACAATCCCAATCCGCGCGTGCAGCGCCTGATTGCCGCGGCGCAGCGCGGCGCAGCGGTGCGCGTGCTCTTGGATGAGGCCTATGATTCAGCCGAAGATCCGCGAAGCAATGCGGCCACCGTGGGCTTGCTCAACGGGCTGCGTTTGCCCAATCTGCGTGCGGCGCTCGGCAACCCAAGCGGCCTTGGCATACACAACAAAATGATGCTGGTGCGCGTCGGCGCGCGTCATTTCTCGCATGTGGGATCGTGGAACGGCAGCCAGATCAGCGCCAAGCTCAATCGAGAAATGAGTGTGCTTGTGGAATCAGAGGCTGCCCACGCGTATTTGCGAGCGATGTTCATGTCCGACTTTCAGCGCACTCAGCCGCTCATGCTGCCGCTCGTGATGAATCGTTTTGAGCAGCCCAACCATCTGCTGATCAGCGAAGTGATGATCAACCCGGCCGGCAGCGATGTGCAAGGCGAATGGGTTGAGATCTTCAACCCTCAGGCATGGCCCGTTGCGTTGTCCGACTATCGGCTGGGTGATGCGCTAACGCGAACCAACGCGCCTGGCGAAGGCATGTTTTGGTTTCCACCGGGCGCAACGATCGCTGCGGGCGGTGTCGTGGTGATGGCCATGGATGCGCGTAGCTTTTTGTCGCGCTATGGGCGAAAGCCGGATTACGAAATTGGCGGATATGACGCCGAGGTGCCGGACATGCTGCCAGAAGTGGGGTGGGGTTCAGGAATCAGTCTGGGCAATGATGGCGATGAGGTTGCGCTCTTGCGAAGTGATGATACAATCGAGGAAGTTGTAACTTGGTTGAAAGGAAGCGCGCCCGGTGCAATTCCATTCGCGCAAGTTATATTGCCGGATTCGTCGCTTCAGCGGTGGCCGCCAAGCAGTGACACTGACAACTGCGCGGTGGATTTTCGTGTGCAGCGTGTGCCTAGCGTAGGCGCAATTCCGTGATAAGATTGTGACGGGCTGTTGTCCTGAGAAGTTTATTCGCGGCAGGTGGTCCTATCCCTCCCCCCCCTCGCGGATCATTTGTCCAATAAACTTCTCAGCACAGCAGCCCGTCAGTTTTTCCCCCAACTCTAGCTTGCTAGAGCCCTACATCGTTAGTCGCACATGCCGCCATTTTCTGCATGAGTCTTGCGTCTGCAATTAGTTTTGTAACGCAATTCTTCGCAATCCTTGCACGGGACTCCTGCATATCGAATTATGTCTGGCCGTTACCCAATTGTTGCGCAGGAAAGCAGCACGGAAACGGTGGTGGTCAATTCGCGTTTTGTTTGCAGGCTGGGCATGGCGCCGACTGTCGAAGAGGCCATTAGTTTTGTGCGCGCCGCCAAACTCTTGCATCCCGCCGCAAGCTCGCATGCCTATGCCTATCGTATTGGGTTTGGCGCCAGCATCATCGATGGGTGCAATGACGGCGGCGAGCCCAGTGGCACAGCGGGGCGCCCCATGCTGGCCATACTGCAGGGTAGCGGTTTGGGTGATGTTGTTGCTGTTGTTTCGCGATATTTTGGCGGCACAAAACTTGGCACCGGTGGCTTGGTTCGGGCATTTGGCGGTGCATTGAAGGCCGCGCTCGACCAAACGCCCCGCCGTGAGCGAATCTCGCGCACCCAGTTTGGATTGACGGCAAGCTACCCGCTGTACGAACGGATAGGCAAGCTGCTTGAGGGATTCGACTGCCAGATCTTGGAGACAACTTTTGACGAGGCCGTGCACTGGACCCTGCTGCTGGCCGACGAGGATTGTGCCCGATGCGGCCAGGCAATTGCCGATTTGACCGCAGGGACAGCGCGACTTGAGCTGGCGGCGAAACTTACTTAGAGCAGCGGTGTTCTGTTATGGACGGACATACTCGCGGTAATCCAGCTCACTGGCGATAAGAAATCGACATAGCGGCGAGTTTCTTGCCGCTTTCTTTTTGCTTTCTTTGGTTCCTGTGTCATTGACAGCGGTATGCTTCGGGGTGAAATCTTGACGTATTTTTAGGTTGGGGAACTTTGAGAGTACGGAATGTTGCGTAGTTAGGGGGAAGCGCATGCATCACACATCATCAAAACCATCATCACTGCACAAAACCATCACCAGTTCGCGCAGGCCGGTCGCACGCATGATTGCGCTGGCAGCAGCTTTGTTTTTAGCCTCGTTCGCGGCAACGACCACGCTTCCTGCGAATGCGCGGTTGCCGTTTCGGATCGGACAGGCGCCGTTGCCACCCACGCCGCTGTGGACGACGCTTCTGCCCAATCAGCGTGGCGAGCCGGGCTATCCGATTTGCCCGGCGCCGTCGGTTGAACTCACCCGTGTGGGCACGTTTAACCTGACGAATTTTTTCAATCCGGAACAGCAGGTCAACTTTACGAGCCCCGCCAACATCCGCCGTGGCACGCTCATTGTGTATCAAGGAGAAGGCCACTCTTGGGATTTTGGCTGCAATCCAGGCTATGGCAATGACCCAGGACGAAACGACTGCGATCAACAACAACCATTGGAGATCGCGCGCTTCGAGATGAACTACACCTACGAAGTGGGAATGTTTGTTGATCATTCGCCCGATGACGACGTAACGTATCAGTATGGCTTTGACCTGCCAGTGATCACCCAGAACAACGTGCTCAAGGTCAATCATATTCAGCGTGATATCGGCGGCGAAGGCATCAATAGCGTGTACGTTAAGGGCGTGGTGTGCGGATACACTGACACCGCGACTGCGACGCCCACTGCGACGCCGTCTGCGACACCGTGTGCCTCACCTACTGCCACCCACACGCCTGTGGCATCACCCACGCCCACCAACACGCCCTCACCCACCGCCACCAACACGCCCACGCCTGCGGCCTCGCCCACGCCCACCAATACGCCCGTGGCATCACCCACGCCCACCAATACGCCTGCGGCCACAGCCACACTTACGGCCCCTCCAGTTGCGCCGTCAGCCACACCGGTCATCGCCGCCACCCCGGTGGCCAGTCCCACATCGACGCCTCAGGTGCAAGCAACCGTGGTCGTGGCCACTCACACTCCCACGGCCAGCCCCACCGCCAGGGTTGATCCGCCCACAGCGGTGACTTTGCAGTACTTCACGGTGCGCAAGATTGGCAACGATGTCGATGTGCGATGGGCTACCGCGCTCGAGCGCAACACCCAACACTTTGCGATCATGCGCGCGGCGGTGGGCAGCGGCCCAATCACCGCGGATGACTTTGCGACGGCCCAACAAGTGCATGCGCACGCCATCGCTGCAACCGGCAACGGCGGCGGTGCAAGCTACGCTTACACCGACGTTGAGGCGCCTGCCGCGCGCTACGCCTACTGGCTGGTTGAGACTGAGTTCGACGGCACGCGCCACGTTTACGGCCCGGCAGTGCTGTTTACCAGCACCGTTTATCTGCCTTTGACCGTGCGCTAAACACCCTCAAAGCGGGTGGGCGATCCGCCCGCCCGCTTTGGTTTCTCTCATCTGCCGCCGTACAATCCGCCTTTGTGTCCACGTCGTTTCGCAACTTTGCGCGCCTCACTTTGGTGGCAAATATTGCCGTGATCCTTTGGGGGGCGTATGTGCGCGCTTCCGGGTCCGGCGCCGGTTGCGGCGACCACTGGCCCACATGCGATGGCGTGTGGATTCCGGCGTCGCCAAGCATCTCCACCATCACTGAATTTGTCCATCGGATCACAAGCGGTTTGGCCCTTCTGCTGGTGGTCGGGCTGTTTGTGCGTTCCCGGCGCGCATTTGCTTCTGGTCACACCGCCCGCAACGCAGCGGCAGTTGCGCTTGTGCTGATCGTGATTGAAGCGCTAATCGGCGCGCTGATTGTGCGCGCCAGCTTGTTTGGCGACAACGCCTCCGCCGCGCGCGCAGCGACGATCGCTTTGCACTCGGTGAATACGATGGCGTTGCTGGCCGCCTTGTCGCTGACGCAGTGGTATTCCGGCAATTCAACGCCGCTGTTGCGCGGCCGCGTCGATCGCGTCGGCATTTTGATGCTGGCCGGTTTTGCCGGATGGATGCTGGTGGGCGCAACGGGCGCGTTGGGCGCGCTCAGCCGCTCGCTCTATCCTGCCGCCAGCGTGGTTGAATCGCTCAGCCGTGAGTTTGCGCCCGACGCGCCGCTGCTGCTGCGGCTTCGTTCGCTGCATCCGCTGGTGGCCGGGTCGATGGGCGTGTACATGGCGGGTCTGGCCTGGCTGGTGCATCAGCGCATGCACGATCGGTATGTGCAGCAGCTCGCCGTCTCGATGACCGGTATTTTCTGCGCGCAGAGCGTGCTGGGGCTGCTAAATGTCGTCAGCGTTGTGCCCACACTGACATTGCAGCTGACGCATTTGTTGTTGATGGATGTGCTGTGGCTGTGCTTTGTCCAACTGTTTGCGATGCAACGCACTGCGGCGATGATCGGATCGTCAGAGCCGTCGCAGCGCGTGGCAGCTGCGCCCGCGCGCTGACCCATCAGGTATCATCACGCGTTCATGCTTCGGCGATTTGCACCCGCGCTGATGTGCCTGCTTGCGTTCGCCCTGGCGGCCATTGGCCTGAGTTCGCGCAGCCTGTGGGGTGATGAGGCATTTTCAGTGTGGGCGAGCAAGCAACCCGCCGCCCTGCTGATGGCCGGACTGGATGCGCAGCCTCCGCTTTATCATTTGGTTTTGAAATGGGGCCGCGCGCTGTGGGGCGAATCGGTTTTTGCCATTCGCTTTGCATCATTGTGCTGCGGGGTGCTATGCGTGCCGCTGGCGTGGCGCGCAGCCGCCTGGCTGCTCAACCGCCGCGCCGCGCTGTTGTGCGCGCTCATGATTTCGATGTCGCCGATGCTGTTGTATTACGCGCAGGAAGCGCGCATGTATGCGCTTGCCGCGTTGTTTTCGTCCGCCGCCATCGCCGTGACCGCGCGCGGTTTGCGGGGCAACGTGTCGATTCTCGGCTGGCTCGGATATGCGCTTGCCACGCTGGCCGCGCTGTTTTCGCATTTCTACACTTTGCCGGTGCTGCTGGTGAACACGGCTGCGTTGCTGTTTGGCGGCCGCGGCGCGCGCAGACGGTTGAGTCAATGGATGTTGGCGCATGGCGCCATCGCGCTGTCTTTTGGTGCGTGGTTTTTTGGGCTGCAATGGCGCGTGCTGACGCGTTCAGCCGCTGCGCGCAACACCCTATGGCCGCCCCTGTCAGAAGTGCTGGAGAATATTCAGCGCGGCGCAAGCGGGCTGTTCTTTGGCCTGCGGTATGCCGAATGGCAGGCATTGCCGGCGCTGGTTCTGTGCGTTATGGCGCTGTTGGGCGCCATTCCGTTGTGGCGCGCAGGCCGGCGCGCCACGGCTTGGGTTGGACTGGGGTGGTGCGGGGCGACATTTGCGTTTGTCTTTGCCACGGCTTCGCGCTCGGGCATTGTGCCCGATTTCAGCCCGCGTTATCTGTTGTTTGTGCTGTTGCCGTTGGCGTTGCTGGCTTCGGGCTGGGCGCTGCGGCCCGGCGCGCTCTGGGCAGTCGCAGGCGTGCTTGCGTTGGCGCCGGCGCTGGCCGGCCAGCGCGATTTGCGCGACCCGGCATGGGTCAAAAGCCGCTATAGCGAGCTGCTCTCGCAGTTGCGCAGCCGGGCGCGCGCCGATGACTTGACCGTGTTGCTTAACAGCGATCAGTTTCCGCTGCTGGATTATTACGGGCCGACGGGCACCCGCGTGTGGATCATGGATAACAGCTTGTGGTCCGAAGCGCGGCAGCCCGAAGCAAATGCCCAGTTTGCCGAGGCGCGTGGCACCGCGCCGCGGGTGTGGCTGTTGAAATACGGCTGGGCGAGCACGCCGGGGTTGCGCGGCAGCGTGGAAGCGCGGCTTGCCAGCGACGGCGTGCGGCTGTATGCGGGCGAATTCGGCGACGCTACGCTGGCGCTGTTTGAACGCATCGATCCTGCCGCCGAACAGCCGGTGCAGGGGGCCGATGTGCCTTTTGGCAGACAGATTCGATTGACCGGCTGGCGCGTGCGCGGCGCGGTGTTCAACGCCGGCGACGCAGTGCCGATCGATTTGATCTGGCGCGCCGATGCGCAGCCGGCGGCCGACTACACCGTGTTTATGCACTTGCGGCGCGCCTCGGACGGCGTGCAGGTCAATGCGCTCGACAGCGCGCCTGCACCGGCTACAGGCGGCTGGCGCGCCGGGCAGGTCGTCACCGACACACGCGCCATCCAGGTGCCCGCTGCTGCGGCGCCCGGCGTCTATCGCATCGTTGTCGGCTTGTATCGTTACCCCAGCTTCGATCGGCTGCGCATCGGCGATACGGATACGACCGAATATGCGGTAACGGAAATCGAGGTGGCCAAGTGACCCGCCTGCTGGCTGTTTGGATCTGCGCGCTGGTGCTGCTATGGCCGCGGCCGGCGCTGGCTGCGGGCGGGTGGGCGTTTCGCGTGCCGATCACCGTGGTCAACCGCAGCGCCGACGACGTTTCCGGCTATCCATTGCGGCTGGAACTGGACATGGTCGGCGGCGCGTTTGCAGGCGCACAGCGCGATCTGCGCGATTTGCGATTCACCGAAGGCGATGGCACGCGCTATCTGCCGCACTGGGTGCAATCGAACGACGGAGCCAAAGCGGTTGTGTGGGTGCGGCTGGCGCAGCTGAACGCCTTTGGCAGCGCGACGATCTACGCTTATGCGGGAAATCCCGGCGCGGCCGATCTGTCCAGTGGATTCCGCACGTTCGATTTCTTTGACGACTTCGATCAGGGCGGCGCTGGCTACTTTGCGTTGGGCGAGCCCGCGACCATTGCCGTGCGCGATCAAGCCTGGGAGACGCAGGCGCCGCACACGCTGAGCGTGGTGGCGCTGAATCGCGACGGCTATCGCTATTGGGGCTACTACGGGCTGGCCGATTGCGGGGGGATTGGATTGCTTCGCAGCAACGATCTGAAGCGCTGGGACAAAGCGCCGCAAGCGGTGCTGCGCGGCGACGGCGAACGCTGGCCGTCGGTGGCCATGGCGGGCGGGCGCGTGACGATGGTGTACGACCGCGATCACTGCGGCATCAGCCATGTGGTGATGCGCAGCAGCCTGGACGGGGTGACGTTTGACGCCGAGCCGCTGGTGCTGGTGCGGCAGGAAGCGGGCGTGCGCAACCAGAATCCGCATCTGTTTCACAACCCGTCGGATGGCCGCTATTACCTGTATTGGTTTCGCGGCGGCGAGGCGCAAGGCTACTGGCAGATCAAGGCGCGCAGCGCGTTAACGCCCGGAGGGCTGGCCGACGCCGCATCCGAGCGCGTGTTGCTGGAAGAGCCCTATACGCTGGCCGCGCCCAACATGCTGCTGCACGATGGCGTGTATTATCTTTCGACCGAAGTCAACGAAAACGCCTGGAAGACAAAGATCTACGCCGGGCCGACCGCATTTGGCCCTTTTCACCCAGTGCCCGGAGCGATCGTGCTGAGCAACAACGAAGCCTGTTGGTTTCAACATCCGATCGACGGCGTGCTGCACGGCTTTTATTGCAAAGACACACGCGGCGATGGCAGTGGCTGGGTGTTGCAGCATCGCGTGGGTGATCTGGGCAGGCGCACGACCGAACGCGCGTTGGACGGCACATTCTGGACGGCGGCTGAGGGCCAATGGCGCATCGACGCGCCCCGCGAGGGCGGGGTTCTGCGCGGCGCTCGCGGCGCGGCGGCGCGTGTGAATATCCCTGTTGGCGGCGGCAAGATCGCCGAGGCCGACGGCGGCATATTGCGGCTGACCGGCGATCATGTGGATGTTGTGTCCGATGGCGGCCCGATTGACAACGTGCGCATTCGCAAGGTGGTTGAACCCGCGCCAGAGGCCAGAGTCGGCGAGTCTGAGCGGCGAGTGCCGGGCCGGGCATGGTTTGTTGTGGGCGAGGCCGTGAACATCGGTACGCTGTCGCAGACCGACCTGGGCAACCCGTTTTGGATGCTGGGCGCAGCAGCCGTTGGGGGCGCAGGCTTGTGTGTCGCACTGGCGGCCGATCGAGCGCAGCGCAAGCGCAAGGAATTGCCTTGACGGCAGGCAAGCGTAGATGTGTCGTGGGCCGTGCCTCACCATAACAAATTTGACTTGGGGTATCCTTGTGGCCTGAACGCGACGAGCCGGGAACCCGGCATTCATGCGCGTTACGCTTGATGATGAGCCGCACGTTATAGACCATCGCTCATGCGCAGGAGATGCCTGCGCAGCACCGCTCTCCACTATTCTCATCCCACCCAACGGCAAGATCGTCAGCAATAGGCTGTAAGCGGATTTGCGCACGCCGCACGCGCTGGCAGGCCCGAAACCTGTGCGTGATAGTGGCGCGCCAGGAGATTGTGGCCTGGCCACGATCAAAGGTTGCGAGTAGAAGGAGAAGGTGAAAAGTTATGGAAGATGCGAAACGCCACGGCGCGAGCGGCATTTGGAGCGCTTTTGCGATTGCCGGTGCGCTGTTGCTGTCGGGCTGCTCTGGCAGCGCGTCGAAGCCGACCGAGGTAAAGATTACCGCGCCGACCAGCGGCACGGAAGTCAAGGTGGGTGAGAGCCTCACCATTCAAGGCGTGGCGACAGGCGACGCGATCTCGCGCATCGATGTGATCGTCGATAGCGCGGTGTATGCCAACATTGCCGGGCCGGACGCCGGTGTGCCCGAATTCAAAGTGGCCGATGTGCCCTGGACGCCCACGGCGGCGGGTCAGCACACGATCGTGTTGAACGCGTTTGGCCCAAAGCCCGATGAGAAACTGCTTGGCCGATCAGAAGCGGTGATCATCGTCGCTCAGGCGGCTGTAGTGCCGGCCACGCCCACTGAACCACCGCCGCCGACGGCCGTGCCAACGGCTGCGCCGCCTGGAGCCGCGGCGCCCACAACCGCACCCGGGGCGACAGCGGCGCCCGGCGACGCGGCAAAACCGGCGCCT
>JANMNW010000374.1:0-2214 GCA_031368515.1 Chloroflexota bacterium | reverse complement strand
CTTCATCGCCCCGCTTTGGCTGACCTCCACTGCCGCTCGCGCATTTGGGCTCATCGCGATCGCGTCGATCACCTCAAACGCTGCATCCCGCGCTCTCTCAAAACACTGATACACTTTTTGTCGAAACTGCTGTAGATCTTGCTTGATTTGATTCATCACCCAAGTCTGTGGCAGTTTCGCTTTTTCGCTGGATTTTGTCTAAAGTCGAGAGTGAATTGGCTAATGCGCCCTGCATTACCTGCCAGAATTATCCAATACGCAAATCGCTGTCTGTTGCATTTCCCCAACTGAATCACGTTGCAAAACTGAGCACGTATTGGGCAGAAATCAGGCTTTCGAGTGAGTAGCCGATTGGCGATCATGTCTACCAATGACGGCGACTCTGTGTGCGTGTCGATAGGGGATCAGAGCCTTAGGCTGATTTCCATTTGAAAGTAGCACTGTCGTTGCTTGTCCTACATCGATACAGGCAACTGGCTTATTGAGTAAGCCGTTGCGCTGTCTAAGATGAAACGGTTGGCTTACTGGGGTTCCCACCGCAAACACACAGGTCATTTATTGCTAATCAACATGAAAGCCGCGATCAACACACACTCCACAACCCGCGCACCATTCGCCGTGCTGCTGAGCGCAGCCGCAGTGTCAGCTGGACTGCTGCTCATACGCGGCGCCGGCAGTCCTGCAACCGAGAGCACGCGCCCTGCTGCGCCCGCACTCGCGATGGACACCCAATCGCAGATCAATCGCCTGCAAGCCCAAATGAAAGATGGCGCAGGCCGCGCTGATGACTTTGCGCAACTTGGCTGGCTGATGCTGCAGCGCACGCGCGAGAACGGCGATCCCGACTTGTATGCGCGTGCTGAAAAAGCATTCGCCGAAGCCTTGCAGCGCAACCCGGCCCAGGTCGATGCGCTGTTGGGCCAGGGTGCACTCGCCCTTTCGCGCCATGCATTTGCCGACGCAATCGAGTGGGGTCGCAAGGCGCTCGTCCATAACCCCTACAGAGCGCAAGCCTATGGCGTGATCGGCGACGGCCAGCTTGAACTCGGGCGATACGGAGAGGCTGCCCAGACCATCCAGAAGATGGTCGACCTGCGGCCGGACATCGCTTCATACAGCCGCGTCTCATACGTGCGCGAGTTGAATGGCGACATGCCCGGCGCAATCGACGCGATGAGCCGCGCGGTTGTCGCAGGCAATCCTGGCAGCGAAGCGCGTGCCTGGGCTCAGGTGCAATTGGGGCTGCTGCACTTTGACCGCGGCGACCTGACCCGCGCCGAAGTCGAGTTCAACGGCGTGCTCTCGTATCTTCCCAACTATCCGCATGCGCTGGCCGCGCTTGCGCGCATCCGCAATGCGCAAGGCAACACAAGCGCGGCGATCCAGCTCTATGAACGCGCGCTCAAGCTTCTGCCCGTGCCCGAGCACGCGCAAGCGCTTGGGGAGATCCATATGCAATTGGGCCAAGCCAATCAGGCGCGCGCGCAGTTCGATCTGGCTCGCACGCTGTATACGCTGGGTGAAAGCGGCGGCACCGATGTCACTCTCGAACGCGCGCGCTTTGAAACCGATCACGGCGACGCTGCCAAGGCGCTGACGCTCGCCCGCGCGGCTCATCTGCAGCGTGCCACCATCCACAGCGCCGACGCGCTGGCCTGGGCGCTGCACCGCAACGGCCGACACATCGAAGCGGCCATCCTCATGCGCCATGCCTTGCGCTTAAACACACAGGACGCAATGCTGCACTTCCACGCCGGCATGATCGACGCCGCGCGCGGCGAGACCGCATCCGCCAAGGCGCATTTGTCGCGCGCCCTCGCTCTCAATCCGCACTTTTCGCCCGCCGCCGCCGCCGAAGCGCGAGCCTGGCTGCGGGCGCATGCATCTTCCTAGCGTTTGACGGTTTAACGCGCCAGGCGCTTTCAACCGATAGACACCAAACATTGATTCCGCGAATAGGAGACTCTCATGAAACCAGAAACAACTCAAAAGCTCAGTTTCACGCTGGCCGCGTTAATGATTGCCGGCAGCACGCTGGTCGCCACGCGCGCACCCGCTGGCGCATCAAGCCATCGCGAAGCGCCGCTCATCTCGAATGACGCGCAAGCGGACACCACCGATGTCTACGCCTTTGTCAGCCCGGAACGGCAAGACTCGGTCACGCTGATCGGCAGCTGGATTCCGCTCGAGTCGCCAGAGGGCGGGCCGAATTAT
>JANMNW010000111.1:0-19071 GCA_031368515.1 Chloroflexota bacterium | reverse complement strand
CCGCGCATTTCCGCTCGGCGCAACTCACACGCGGCTCGAGGCGGACGATTACGAGTTCTTGCGACGGTTTCTCGACGCCACTAAGGCAAACCTGTTCTTTGCCCGTGCCCTTATCGTAGTGGAGGGCGACGGGGAGCATCTTCTCCTGCCCGCGATTGCTGAGAAGCTCGGGCGACCACTCAGCAGCCATGGCGTCTCGATCGTAAACGTCGGACACCGAGGGCTCTTCCGTTATAGCCGGATTATGCAGCGGAAAGAGGGAGAGGCAATTCCCGTTCCCGTAGCGCTGATTCCCGACAGAGATATCCCACCCCAAGAAGCCAAAGCCCTCGTCGGCGAGCGACTGACTGAGAACGAGCTCAAGCCGGAGGAGATCGCGGCGCGGCAGAAGACACTGAAGCGCGACATCGGCGATCCGGTCGACGCATTCATTGCTGATAGCTGGACGCTTGAGTTCGATCTCGCACTCCAGCCTGAACTCGCGCAAAGCGTCCATCAGGCAGTCCAGCTTGCAAAGACCAGCAGCCGCAAACCCGAATTTCTCGCCAAAATCGTTACAAAGGCGAACGAAACATATGCCGAATGGGTCGCAGTTGGCCTCACTGCCACCGAAATCGCTGTGAAGATCTTCCAGCCGGTGCACGATAAAGAGGCTTCGAAAGCCGAGGTCGCCGAACAGCTTGCCGCTATTTTGCGAAGTCAACACTGCGCAACCGGTGAACAACCCCGAACTCTCAAGCGCCTGGAACGCCCCCAGAAGGGCCACGCCCATGACGGCGCGCGGGGCGCTGTCCGTCAAGGCGCTTATGCTATGAGCCAAAACGACTAGTGGCGGTCAACGAGATTCATGGGTAGCGCCTTCTTACGCCACGCCGCAGCTGTTGGCGCAGCGCCTGCGAATAGTCCTCGGTTTCCGTCATAACTGGACACCCCGCATACTGTGCGTGACACAGTGTCAGATCCCATGCGGCGCATAGTATTGTTAATAGGCGGCGCCAAAACAACGCGCGCGATGACGGTGCGCGATGTTTGTGGTAGTGCCGTAAGATAGCTCGTGATGAGCGGTCGTTCCGCGCGCAACTGGCTTTTGACAGCCCTTCTGGCTGGTGTGGCGGTGCTTGCCGCGGCGTGGGGCTATTTCGAACTTCAGATCATTGGGTTTCCAGACGGTTACCTGTCCGAGTGGGATCGCGCACGCAAGATTCTGTTGACCGGGCTCATCGTCACCAGCGTGTTTGTGAGCGCCAGCGCGATCTTTCTGGGCTCGCGTTCATCAGTGGCGGCCGGCAGAAATGTGAAAATCGCCACGCTGATATACGGCGTGTTTCTGACGGCCGTGCTCATTGCCGATAGTTACTTGAGCAGTCAATCAGGGCGCGGCGGGTGAATGCGCCTGTCGCATTAGCGCACGGCCAACCAACCGTGGAACCCCGCGGCTGTGACCGGTGTATATGCTGTAGACACCGGTGAGCGCGACGCCACAACACGATCCCGCTGCCAATCGCCTGCTGCAACAGCGCGATGAGCAGGCTTGGCACGCCTTGATGCAAACCCATCAGCAGGCGCTGTTTCGCCTCGCCTTCTTGATGCTCGGCGACGCGGCTGACGCAGATGACGTTGCGCAGGAGGCGTTTGTCCGCGCCTATCGCGCGATCGACCGATTGGACGCGGGGCGGCCGATCAAACCGTGGCTGTTGGCGATCACCGCCAATCTTGCGCGCAATCGGCGTCGCTCGCTGACCCGTTTTGCCGGCATGCTTAAACGCCTGGTCTTCAACGAGCCGGCACTGGTCGTGCCGATGGAGCAGCCCGTTGTGCATTTGGCTGAGTTGCGTCATCGCGCGGATGCGCTATGGCGCGCGGTGCGGCAATTGCGCGCGGCCGATCAGGAGGTCCTCTATCTGCGGCACTTTCTGGCGCTAAGTGAAGCGGAAGCGGCTGAGGCGTTGGGCGTGGCGGCAGGCACGGTCAAATCCCGCAGCAGCCGGGCGCTTGCGCGTCTCAAGGCTGCGATCGAACGCGACTTTCCCGAGTTGCGCGAACTGGTGGACGACGCATGAACGAAACACGCTTTGACGCGCGCATGCGCGACCATGCCGCCACCTTGGCTTACCCGCCCACGCCCGATATTGCCGGGCGCGTTTGGGCACGCCTGTCGGCGGGGCCACAGCGCCGGCCTCAGCGGGCGCTTTTGGCAAGCGTTGTTGCCGTACTGATCCTCTGTCTGGTGCTGTCGGCCGTTCCGGAGACGCGCGCGCTGATGTTGCGCGTTTTGCGAATCGGCGTTGTGCAGATCGTCGCACCCGAACCCACGCCAACACCGCATGTAACGGTTCCGAGCCCACGACCTGCAGCGGCCAGCGCCACGCCGCGCCCCACGCCAAAGCCGGTGCAGGCTGCCCTGTTTCCGTTTATGGGCAAGACGACGCTGGATGCCGCGCGCAAAAGTGCGCCTTTCAGCATTCCGCTGCCGAGTTTGCCGGCCGATCTGGGACAGCCCGATCTCGTCTTTATTCAGCGCCAGTTTGACGAAGCCGTTGTGGTTGTATTGATCTGGATGGATCCAAGTGACACAACCCGGGCGCGCCTGAGCCTGCACCTGCTCTCCAAAAACGTGCTGGCGCAAAAATTCGCGCCGCGTGTGATCGTGAAAACGACCGTGGACGGTCATCCAGGAGTGTGGGCCGAAGGCGAATATCCGTTCGTCCTGCGCAGTGGCGATATAGAAGTTCGCCGGATTGTTGACGGCAACACATTGATCTGGGTGCGCGATGGCATCACCTATCGCTTGGAGAGCCGCATGACACTCGACGAAGCGCGCAAAGTGGCTGAATCGCTGCGCTGACGGAACGCGTTGACCGCCAGTGGTGTAACACTTTCAGGAGGCCCATATGTTTAATCGAAAGCTGCTGCGCGCTGGCGTGCTGGCTCTGGTTATGGCGCCGGGATGCCTGATCTTTGCGTCACAATCTGGACTTGCCGGCGGATGGGGTGTGACCACAGTCAATGCCATGCCCAGCGTGATCGTCGCCGGCGAAAAAGCCGAGTTTCAAATCAGCGTGCGCCAGCACGGCGTGCGCCTGATGACCGAAAACGGCTTTGTTCCGACGATGCGTTTCACACATCCTGACGGCATGTTCATTGACGCGAATGCGCGAACGGGCGGGCGGGCAGGCATCTACGTTGCCGAGGTCGTGTTCTCAAAATCGGGCGTCTGGTCATGGGAGATGACGAGTTTTCCAGCAGCACAAATGATCAAGTTTGATGTCGTCGAACCGCGCCATGCGGCCGGTGCGCGTTACCGGATAGCGCGCGAGTTGCGCACGCTCAACGGTCAACGCGAGCGCGGCCGGTTGTTGTTTGTGAGCAAAGGCTGCTATGCCTGTCATTCGCACGATGCCGTGCGCGCAAGCGGCGAGTTTCGCGACGCGTTTGGGGCCGGCGGCGCGCCCGGCCTGTCACAACCGAAATGGTCGTCTGAGTATCTTCGCCTTTGGCTGGCTGATCCAACTGCCGTAAAGCCGCAGACGGCCATGCCAAATCTGGATCTCAGTTCACAAGAGATTGAGTGGCTGAGCGCATTTTTGATGCGTGAGCGCGAGGCGCAGGGCGCACGCGTCAAATAGTTTGACTTGCGCGATTCACCGCTCAGCCGGCTGTGCACCGGCGACGGGCTTGGAGAGTTCGGCCATCAGCGTGCCGCGCTTGAGATAGCGGCCGAGCCTGTTGGCGCGCATCGCGGCGACGTCCTGCGCGCTTTCGTCCACTTTTTTGGCCGAGTTGGCGAAGTACTCCGGACTCTTTTCAGCTGCTAGCGCGTTGAACGCGGCGACCACCGCCGGGTCAAAGTGTTTGCCCGAGCAGCGCTGAATTTTCGCTTTGACTTCGTCGAAGGTTGGCGTCGCCCGATAGGGGCGATCGGAGCACATCGCGTCGAGCGAGTCGGCCAGCGCCAGAATGTGCGTGCCCAGCGGCAAGTCAGGGCCGTGGATGCATCCGGGTAACCGCGGCGGTCCCAGCGTTCATGGTGATGTCGAACCAACGGCACAAGATCCTGCAGCGAGCTCATGCGCCCGATGATTTCGGCGCCGATCACCGGATGTTGCTTGATCGCGGCAAATTCCTCATCGGTCAACTTGCCGGGTTTGCCGATGATGCTGTCGGGAATGCCGATTTTGCCGATGTCGATTCAACGACTTTGTTGCCGATGACGGAGTTTACGCGGGATGGCCTTCCAGCTTGCGAAGGATTGCAGCGGGGACGACGCCGGCAGCAGCGTCGATCAGCCAAAGCGCAGTGGTGACCCGTCCGCCCACGCTGTTGATCACGCGCGCGGCTGCCCGGACACGCGCGCAAATTGCAGGTAATACAGCTGTGTGAGAGGGTTTGAAACCGTTTGGTTCGACACGCGCTCATTCAGCCTGGTCACAGCTTTCCGCATACAATTTTCCTTTGCATATGACTCAGCTCACACCATCGCCGCCGTCGGTCGACGCACCTGCCCGCGCTTGCCCGGTTGACCACGCCCAGTTCAAAACGCGCAGGGTAGGGCCGGAGGGCGATGGCGGAGTCTGGCGAGATGCCGATGGCGTTTGGCATGTGCGCGACTTTGACGCCGCGAAGCAGCTGCTGCGTGGACGCGCCACGCGCCAGGCGGGATTCAAAGCCGAATTCCAAGAGCGGATGCCGGATGGCATGCGCCGCCCGATTTTGTATCTGGAAGGTCCGGAACACCTTGAGCAGCGCAAACAGACCGCGCGCTTCTTTACGCCCAGAGCGGTTGAGACATACCGGCCGATGATGGAATCGCTTGCGAGCGAACTGGTGGCGCAACTGAAACGCGACAAGCGCGCCGATGTGCGCGCGCTCAACCTGAGCATGGCCATGCGTGTGGTGAGCCAGGTGGTGGGGCTGACCGACAGCCGGCTGCCCGGCATCGCAAAACGCCTCGATGTCTTTTTGGGCAACGAATCGGTGGCGCGCGAATCGCGCTTGATGGCGCTGATTCGCAAAGCGCGCAATCGCACTTCAGTGCTCGCCTTCTTTTTTCTGGATGTCAAACCCAGCATCGAGAAGCGCCGCAAGCAACGCGCCGATGATTTGATCTCTTATCTGCTGGACCAAGGCTACACAGACTGGGAGATTTTTACCGAATGCGTCACCTACGGCGCGGCGGGCATGGTGACGACGCGCGAGTTCATGGCGCTGGCGCTGTGGCATTTGATTGAGCAGCCTGCCTTGGCCGCGCGCTATCAAGTGGCCGGCGAAGAAGAACGCACCGCAATTCTGCACGAAATTTTGCGGTTGGAGCCGATCGTGGTTCAGCTCAAGCGCCGCAGCGAGCAAGCCATCACGCTGACTACGGCCCGGGGCGACGTGACGATCCCAGCGGGAAGTCAGATCGTGGTCAACGTGCAAGCGGCCAATGCCGATATGGCGCTGGTGGGTGAGCACCCGCACGAGATTTGTCCGATGCGCGAGATGCATGCGCCGGTGGTGATGCCCTCAGTGATCACATTTGGCGACGGGCATCATCGTTGTCCGGGCAGCTATGTGGCGTTGCAGGAGACTGATGTGCTGCTGATGCACTTGCTGCCGTTGCCGGGCTTGCGCATCGTTCATTTGCCTGAGATCGGCTGGAGCGAAACCGCCTCCGGTCCCGAACTGCACAATTTTGTGATTGAAGTGGACTGATGCCGGGCCAGGAACCCGATTCCTGCAATGGCAGGCGGCGTTGTTGAGGTCTTGACCCTTTGTCCGGCATGGTGGATACTGAATCCATCATGCTGGACAAAGCGTCGGACCTGAATCAGCGCATTGCGGCTCGTGTGCGCGAACTGCGCGCCGCGCGCGGCCTTACGCTGGCCGGTTTAGCCGCCGCAAGCGGCGCCAGCCGCTCCATGCTCTCGCTTATCGAACGCGGCGAGAGCAGCCCCACCGCAGCTGTGCTGGAAAAAGTCGCGGCTGGGCTGGGTGTGACGCTTGCCTCGCTATTTGACGCGCCAGCCAGTGCCGAGACGCAGATCGGCCCGCTCGCGCGGCGCGCCGACCAGCCGCAGTGGCGTGACCCAGCTTCCGGCTATGTGCGGCGAAATGTGTCGCCGCCCGGCGCGCCGCAGCCCATGCAAATCGTTGAAGTGACGTTTCCGGCCGGCGGGCGGGTGGCATTCGACACCGCCGCGCGGACGCCGCGCGTGTATCAACAAGTGTGGATGCTGCAAGGCGAGATTGACATTACTTTGGGCGACGAACGCCATCGATTGCAGAAAGGCGATTGCCTGGCGATGCTGCTGGATCGCCCCACGATGTTTCACAATCCCACGCGAAAACCCGCGCGCTATGCGGTGGTGATCGCCGCCGAAAAGGCTTCACGATGACGTACACACCTTCCTGGAACTTGCGCCGCTTACACACCGTTGATGAAACGCAGCTCAGCGCTTTGATCGATGTGTTGATCGATTGCGTCGACGGCGGCGCATCGGTGAGCTTTATGCACCCATTGACGCGCGAGCGCGCCGGGACATTTTGGCGGCGTGTGGCGCGCAGTGTGGATGCAGGCGAACGCGCATTATTGATCGCCGAAGACGGCGAGGGCATCTGCGGCACGGTGCAGGTCGTGCTTGAGCAGCCGGAGAACCAACCGCATCGTGGCGATGTGGCCAAGATGCTGGTGCACCGCCGCGCGCGGCGCCGCGGCCTGGGCGCTGCGTTGATGCAGGCGGCTGAAGCAACGGCGCGCGAGTGCGGCAAAACGCTGTTGGTGCTCGACACCGTCACCGACAGCACGGCCGCCCGTTTGTATGAGCGGCTGGGCTGGGTCTGTGTCGGCGAAATACCGGGCTATGCCCTGATGCCGGATGGCGTGCCCTGCGGGACGACGGTGTATTACCGAAACCTCCTGGCTGACGGTCCGGCATAATCTCCCAATGGAATCAACACCCGCACCCGCCGTGCCGCCGGTGAACGGCATTTTGGAGACAGCGTTGTATGTCGATAGTCTTGAGGCGTCGCTGGCTTTCTATCAGCGCATCTTTGGATTTGCCACTAATTTTGCGGCCGACCGCTTGGTGTCGCTGGCGGTAAGACCCGGACAGGTGTTGCTGTTGTTTACCAAACAAGGCTCAGTCAGCTTGCCGCGCGGCGCGCATTATGGCGACGGCCATCTGCATCTTGCGTTTTCGGTCGCCGCCGAGCAAATTGAAATCTGGCGCGCGCATCTGGCCAAACACGGCATCGCGCTTGACGACGAGATCCATTGGGACCGCGGCGGCATCAGCCTCTATTTTCGCGATCCGGATGGACACTTGCTTGAGGTGGCGAGCCCGGGCGTTTGGCCGAACTACTAGAACACACTGCATTCAGCGCCACATAGCTTCCCCTGTCGCCTTTGCGGCGCTGCGGCTCCGGAGGCGGCTAGGTGGGGGCGGGCAAGTTGATCACTCTGGCGCTTGACATTGCAGGTGCGCCGGATAAGATATTAGAACATTTGTTTCATCATCTGTGGCAGGCAGCCACATGGCGGGCGGAGCGACCAAGGAGAAAGCATGACCAAGCATTTACAAGCAAAACCGGCAGGCACACCGACGTGGATCGATGTGATGTGGCCCGATGCGGCTGCCGCGCGAAAGTTCTATCAAGCTGTGTTTGGCTGGGATTATGACGTCAGCGGCCCGGAATTTGGAAACTACAGCACAGCACGTCTGGGCAAGTACACCACGGCCGGCGTAGTGGGAAGCCAGCCCAACGCGACTGCAGCGTGGAATCTGTATTTCGCCACGTCTGATGTCTACGCCGACACGGCGCGTGCTGTGGCGCTGGGTGCTTCGGTGATCTCCCCGGCCATGGTCGTGGGTGAGTTTGGCGGCATGGCCACCTGCCAGGATCCTACTGGCGCGGTATTCAGCCTATGGCAAGGCGGTCAGCATGTAGGCGCACAACTCACAGATGAACCTGGATCCATGGCGTGGTGCGAGCTCTACACGCCCGATGCAAAAAAGGCACGCGACTTTTACGCCAAGTTGCTTGGCGCCACCGTCGAACCTATGCCGGGTGATATGGAATATTACGTCCTCAACCACGGAGAGGAACAACTTTGCGGCATCATGCAGATTGATCCGACGTGGGGCAAAATGCCGCCACATTGGATCAGCTACTTTGCGGTGGCCAATGCGGATGAAACGGCTGCGCTCGTCACAAAATTGGGCGGCAAGCAGATGGGCGGCATCGACGATTCACCCTTTGGCCGGCTGGCCGCGCTGGCCGATCCGGCCGGCGCCGTGTTCAAGATCATTCAGCCGCCAGCCCGTTAGGCCGATTCAATCCATGCCTTGCTCCAAGCAATTCCCGCGTCCTGAGTGCAGGGCTTTACTGAACCTGCGCCGCATCTAACTCTTGCCATGGCTGATACTCGGTCGATTGATGACGAAAGTAAGTCGTGTAAAGCTCGGCGTAATGACCGCCGCGCGCGAGCAATCCGTCGTGATTGCCCTCTTCGATGATCTGGCCATCGCGCAGCACAATGATGCGATCGGCCGCGCGCACGGTTGAGAGGCGATGGGCGATCACCACGCTGGTGCGCCCGCGCAAGACGGTGGCCAGTGCGACTTGCACCTGCGCTTCGGTGAACGGGTCAATGCTGGCCGTGGCTTCATCGAGCAGCAGAATAGCCGGGTTTTGCAGCAGCACGCGCGCCAGCGCGACCAACTGCCGCTGTCCCAATGACAAGCGCGCGCCGCGCTCGCCCACATCGGTTTGAATGCCGTTGGGCAAATCATCCAGCCAGCTGCCATCGCCGAGCTGCCGCGCCGCTGCCGCAACGTCGTCATCGCTCGCCTCCGGTCGGCCATAGCGAATGTTGTCGGCCACGCTTCCGGAGAACAGAAAAGGCGCTTGCGGCACCAGCCCAAGCTGGCGGCGATAGACGGTCAAATCCAGCGCGCGGATGTCTCGCCCATCCACCAGCAGGCGGCCGCTTTGAAATTCGTAAAAGCGCATCATCAGCTTGACCAGGCTGGATTTGCCCGCGCCAGTATGTCCGACGATGGCCAGCGTTTCGCCGGCCGAAATGTTTAGCGAAAAGTCCTGCAACACCGCGCTGCGGCCGGTGCTGTAATTGAACGTGACGTTCTCAAAGCGCAGCTCGCCACGCAGCCGCCCCACCGGCTCGTTCGCCGTCTGCACCACTTGCGGCTCTGCATCGATCAACGCAAACACCCGTTCGCTGGCGGCCAGGCCTTGCTGAAACTGGCTCCAAAACGAAGCGATGCTGGTGATCGGATAAAAGAAAATCGTCAGACTTTGCACAAACAGATACCAGGCGCCCACTGAGATGCTTTGGCTGATCGCCAGCAAGCCGCCGGCATAGACGATGACTGCCACGCCGATGCCGGATACCGTGTTCAACAACGGGAAAATGCTGCCAAACACCGCGACCCGGTTGATTTGCACTTTATAGGCCAGCTCATTGGTGGCTTTGAAGTCGTCGTAGATGGCCGCTTCCTGCCGGAAATTTTTCGCCACCGCAATGCCGCTGATCGTCTCTTGAATCGTGGCGTTGACCGTCGCTTGCGCGCGCTGCGACTGTTGCATGGCGCGCCGGGCCAGGCGCCGGAAAAGCAGTGCAATGAACACAACCACCGGACCCAACGCCAGCGTGATCAGCGCCAGTTGCGTGTTTTGAATGAACATGACGATGCTGATCACAACCACCAGCACCAACTGGCTGAGCAGATCGATGGTCAGCGTCACTACCGTGGCGAAATCCTGCGTGTCCGACGTCACGCGGCTGACGATGCGGCCGGACGCGTACTGATCGTAAAACGACAAATCGCGGCGCATGACCGCGCGAAAGGCGTCCTCGCGCAGCGCCAGCACCACGCTGCCGACCGCGCGCGCGGAGAAGCGCTGCTGAACAAACTTGAACACCCAGCCCAGCGCACCCAGCAGCGTGACCGCGGCGGCCATGGCCAGCAGCAGTTGCAGCTGCGGGCTGCCGCCCAGCGCGTCGATGCCGCGCGACACAATGATCGGCGTGATGGTCGCCACAAACGACGTGAGCGTGACCATGAACGCCACCAGCGCCACTTTGCCCAGATGCGGCCGGAAGTAAGCCGCGATGCGCCGCACAAGCTGCCAATCGCTGTAGCTGCGGTCATACTCTTCAGCGGACAAGCCGCCCATGATGCTCATATCACTTCCTTCTTTGCGCGCTGAAGCAAATCGTCCAGCGCGAAGATCTGCCTGTAGGCTGCGCTATGCGCCATCAAATCGTTGTGCGCACCCTGCGCGATCAGCCGGCCGTTTTTCATCAACAGGATGTGGTCGGCGGTGCGGATTTGCGAGAGCCGATGCGTGATGAGCAACGTGGTGCGGCCTTTCAGAATGCGGCGCATCGCGCGTTGAATCTGATCTTCGGTGTTGCTGTCAATGGCGCTGGTCGAATCATCCAGCACAAGAATGCGCGGATCACTCAGAAATGCGCGCGCGATGGCAATGCGCTGGCGCTGGCCGCCCGACAGCATCACGCCGCGTTCGCCGATGACGGTTTCGTAGCCCTTGGGAAATGCGCTGATGAACTCATGCGCCTGCGCTTCGCGCGCCGCGTTTTCGATTTGCGCCTGCGTCACCGGCTCGCGCGCGCCAAAGGCGATGTTTTCGGCGATCGTGCGTGAGAACAGAAAGATGTCCTGCTCGATCGTGGCCATCTGCGCGCGCAGCCCGTCCAGGCTCCAGTCTTTGACGTCGATGCCGTCGATGCGCACGCGCCCGGTGCTGACGTCGAACGTGCGGTTGAGCAGCTTGGTCAGCGTGCTCTTGCCCGCGCCGGTTTGCCCGACGATGGCGATGGTTTGCCCGGGTTTGGCGTGGAACGAAATATCGCTCAACACCGGCGGCGCGTTGGCGTCGTCTTTTTGCGCAACCGCGCCATAGCTGAAGCCCACCGCTTCAAAGACAATGTCGCCGCTCATCGGTTTGGCGATGCCGGCGCTGTTTTGGTCCAGTTCGGTTTCGGTCAGAATCATTTCCAGAATGCGCCGGGCGCTGGCCATGCTCTGCTGCACGATCGACGACGTCATCAATAGAAAGCGGATTGGCGAGCGCAGTGTGCCGACCAGCGCCATGTAGGTGATCACCTGCCCGACCGAGATCACGCCGCGCTGAAACAGGAACAGCGCATGGCCAAACGCCAGACCCACCGCGATGCCATACAGCAGGAGCGGCAGATAGCGCGCGGTGACGTCGCCTTCGCGCACAAATGAATCGCGATAGGCTCTGGCATTGGCGCGAAAGCGCGCTTCTTCCGCCGCCTCCTGCGCAAAGCCCTTCACTACCTCGATGCCTGTGATGGTCTCGGCCAGCCCGGCATTGAGAGCGCCAAAATTTGCGCGCAACTGACCCGCCACAGGCCGCAGGTTGTTGTTGTGCTGCCGCAGCGCCAGAGTCAGGCACAGCAAAAACACGAGCGGCACCAGCAGCAAGTTCAGGTCGAGAGTGGCGATGGTGATGAGCGGGATCACCAGCGAGAGAACCGATTCGGTGGTCATGCCCAGCGCCGGGCTGACAAACTGGTTGATCTGTTGCACATCGTTGGTAACGCGCGCCATCAGATCGCCCACGCGCTGGCGGCCGTGAAAGGTCTGGCTTTTGCTGAGCAAACTCAGATACAGCTCGTCGCGCGTGTCGCGTTCGACGCGCTGCGCCAGCACCCGAATCGCCATGCTGTTGACGATGTCGAACAAGCCATAGCCGACATAGGCGGCCACCACCAGCAGCGCCGCCGTGGTGAGTGCGGGCAATCCAGCGCCGCGAATGACCGTGTCAAATGCCTGGCCGACGGTAACAGCCGACATGCTCTGCGAGACGGCCATGCCGATGGTGGTGAGCAGAAAGGTGATCAGTAACGCTGGATAACGCAGGATGTGCGCCGAAAGCCAGCGCAGCGGTGAGCGGCGATCGTAGGGATACTCGTCGGCAACGGCAAACTCGCGCCGGATCATCGACCGGCTCCGAAGTGTGAAAGGGTGCGCATGAATGAGTTGGGCGCTGCTGGTGAGGCACCACCTTGGATTTCATAATACTCCAGCTTATTGCACCGGTGATTTCAGCCGGTGATTCCCGAATGGTCCGTTGAGCATGCAACTATCCGGTGACCTCCCTGGCATTAAGTCAATTCATGCGATCGTCCCATCCGGCTCTCATCTGACAAGCGCATCTTATTGTGAATAAATTCACAAAGAGTGAGGTGATGCCAGGATTGCGAATCAGCTTGAGTCGTTGGGTTGTGTCGATTTTGTAATTGTCTAGGAGTGATGTTTATGCCTACCCTAAGTATTGGTCAGTTCAGTCTTGTCTATAACTTGCTGTCGTTTACGTTTGCAGCGATGTTCGCATCGTTTATTTTTTTTGTGCTTGCGCGCTCAGAAATAGCGCCAAAATATCGAATTGCGTTGGTCATGTCCGCCCTTGTCGTCGCAGTAGCGGGGTATCACTATTTTCGGATTTTTGAAAGTTGGCAGGCGGCATATGTGCTGAAAGATGCAGCGTATGAGCCGAGCGGAAAGCCATTCAATGACGCGTATCGCTATATCGACTGGCTGTTGACCGTGCCACTGCTTGTGGCCGAGCTGATCGCAATTCTCAGTTTGCCCACCGACCGCGCGCGCAGTCTTACCTGGCGCCTGGCTGGCGCAGCTGTGCTCATGGTGGTTTTGGGCTACCCCGGAGAAATCGCCGACACAATATCTGCACGGGCATTGTGGGGCTTTCTGTCCACCATTCCGTTCTTGTATGTGCTGTTCGTTCTGTTCAAAGAACTCGGGCCTGCGATCGACCGCCAGCCGGGGCAGGCAAAAGTGCTCGTTCGCAATATCCGCTGGCTTCTGTTGGCGACTTGGGGGTTTTACCCGATCGTCTACCTGTTGCCAATACTTGGGCAAAACTTGGCCTCTCCCGACACGCTAGTGGCCGTGCAAGTGGGCTATGCCATTGCCGATGTTGCCGCGAAGTGCGGTTATGGGTTGATGATCTACTGGATTGCCCGAGAGAAGACTGCGGCGGATGGGGTGATCGGCGACGTTGAATCAAAGGCCACTTTGGCTGCAAGCAAGTAACTCCTTATTCCCCGGACGTTGCTCAGCGTCAGTAAAAGCAAGTTCCCCAGCTCACTCACGAGTTGGGGAACGTTTTGTTTATTCGAGCGACGCTCTCGACCCCCCGCATGTGAAGATGGGCGCGCGCCCGCGGCAAGGCAGCGCGCTTACGCCTCGTAGGCGACCATCCCGGTGCGCTGGCGGTTGACCCAGTCCCAATTGATGCCCACGCCCAAGCCAGGGCCTTGCGGGATTGGCACATACCCCTTTGAATCGATGGCGTCGAGGCTGTCGCGGTAGTCGTCAAGAAAAAGATTGGCGTCATGGCTGGCGGGCGCGTTGGGATGGATCAAGCCCATCTCGTAGTAGTTGGTGTTGCGGATGGCGGCCATGCATTGGCGTTGCGCCGGGCCGGGGCCGTGCAGCTCGATATCCAGACCGAGCGCTTCGCAGGCATGCGCGACCTTCATCATGCCGGTGATGCCGTCATAGCCCACATCGCCGCGCACAAAATCGGTGGCCTCGGCGATGGCGAAGTCGATGTGCGGCTCCAGCGAGCGCACGTGTTCCGTCTGCAGCAGCGGCGTGCGTATCAATTGGCGCAGCTTGCGATGCGCAAACTGCGACGTGCCGCCGTCGCGATACGGGTCCTCATACCAGAAGAAGCGCGCGTCGTCGCACGCCCGGCCGACCTTGAGCGCATCGCCAAATGTGATGTATTCGCAGGCCGGGTCCAACATCAAATCCATCCTGCCGCCAACGCGCTTGCCGGTGGCCAGCACCGTCGCCATTTCCTGCTGGATCGGCGCGCGGCCCCAGCCATGAATTTTGAAGGCGGGATAGCCCATCTGCAAACATTGCTCGGCAAAGTCGGCGTAGGCCTCCGCGCTGGACAAGCCACCTTTGGCCACGTGATCGCCGTGATAGGTGCTGGCATAGCAGGGCACGCTCTCTTTGTATCCGCCCAGCAGCTTATAGATTGGCGCGTTGAACAGCTTGCCGGCCAGATCCCAAAGCGCGATATCGACTGGAGCGAGGCCGATGCGCGCGACCTGCCGCAGCGCCCGGTTGACATCGGAGTAGATGCGTTCACGTTCCAGCGCGCTGCGGCCCAGCAGGTAGTGCTTGAACATCGGCAGCGCGGCGTAGTCAAGCCCGCCGCCGCCGGCATACTCGCCCACGATCCCGGCATCGGTGATGATGCGCAAGATGTTGCCTTTCATCTGGGCTTTCGCGCCGGGTTCGTAGACCAGGTTGAAGCCGTTGTAGTCGCGCCCAAGGTTGTCGAGCGTAAAAGCGTACTCGTGCACTTCGATTCGGGTGATTTTGGGGTCTGCCATTGCCAGCTTGCTCCTCGGCGGCACGAACATGCCGTCGTATGCACGAGGATAGCCCGAGCCAGCTATCGCGCAAGCGGCGGCTCCTTTGCCCTGCCGCTGAATCGATCGTTGAGATACGCCCATTGCGTTGCGGCATGGCACGCAGAAAGCAGATGGTTTGTCCATGCCTGCTGCTCGTGCAGCACAGTCGCCAGCACCTCAAGCGGCTTCAATCACAACTAGGCTCTATGATGCTGCAATCGAGTCGTCAGTCGCAAAGGAGACCATTCCATGAATCGCACGCACGCTCTTTGTTTTTGATGCAGGCTGGAGCTGGCTCACGCTGGAGACGACAGTCACGATTCTGGAAGGGCCTGAAGTGCCCGAGTTGAGCGTGCGCCTTTTCAGACACATGCAAAATCGCCCAACTGGACCAATCAACTGGTTTGGCAAGGAAATGAGCGAGGCAGAGTTTGCGAGCGCCATGACCGCAGAGAAGCGGCTCATTTACGAATTCAATATGACGCGCGGCTGTGGCATGGCGTAGGAACGCCCGCTGACAGGCTCGTTCAGTAGGATTGAGCGTTGATATGGAAGAAAAAACAAACCAGCTGCGCGAGGTGTGCATTGAGTGCGGCGCGCATATTCCGCCCGGAGGCGAATGTCGCGATCATCTTGACGCCTTGCTTGCATTGGAGACGCAGCTGGCTCACGAGCGCGCAGATGTATGGGATCAGGTGGGGGCGGTGACGCATTTCTACGCCGTCGGGAGTTACATGCTGCAGCATCCAGAAGGCATGGGCGGCACAGTTGCGGCATTGGACGGACTGCGCACGCAGCTATCGCGCCATTTGGACGGTTTGGATGATATGGACGCCATCGCCGCACGCGTGCGACGCGAAGCCAACGGCGCCGCGCGTGTGACCCGGCGCAGCAGTGACCCGATTCCGACATGGGGCGGTGGCGCCTGGCCGATGGCCATCACCGATGTGCTGGCTGCCGGGCTGGACGGCTATTGCGATGCAGTACGCTCCTGGATCGAATCAATACGGCGGGAGCTGGATGCGCGCGCGCCGCTTCAGGCATAGCGGTTGAGCGCGTTTATCAGCAGCGGCAAATAGTCCTTCCCCGCCACGGCGACCGCGGCCAGATAGCCAGAGATGCGCCACAGATCGCGGCGTTCGGCGAAGCCCGGATCAATCGGCAGCTCTTCGCGATATCCGTCGAGCACGATATCTGGAATTTCCTGCCAATACCCCAGATAAGCCAGATCGAGTTCCGGATGGCCAAAGTGCACAGCCGGATCGACAACTAATGCGCCAGCCTCGGTGCTGATCCAGTTGTTCTGCTGCGCATCGCCATGCAGCAGCACCGGTGTGGGGGTCGGGCCACATAGCTCGGGCAAACGCGCAATCACGCGTTCGACTTGTCGCGCGATGGCAGTGGGCATGTGCCCGGCGTCGATCGCGCTGATCAGGCGCGGCCACAGGCGCCGTTCGGCATAAAACGCCGGCCACTCGCGCAGCGGCCGATTGTCCTGGTAGATTGGCCCGAAATAGCCGTGCGTGTGCAAGCCGCAGACATCGCTCTTGACCTGATGCAAACGCGCCAATGCGCGGCCGATATCGCGCCAGTGCTTTTCACCACGCGCCGCTACGATATCTTTGACGGCTTCGAGCAGCAAGATGGCGCCGCCTTCAAGCGTCGAAACACCGATAGGCGTGGGCACGCCAACCCCTGAGCGCTGGCGAATCAGATTCAACCCGGCCAGTTCTGCTTCGAACTGATCAGCGGCGTTGGCAGCGTTGCTGAGCTTGGCGAATACAGCGAAGTCGCCATCGGACATCAGCGCGCAGGGGTGCGATGCCAGATCGTCTAGAACTTGAAACTCCGCCACGCGCCATGGCCGCCGGCAATGCGCACCGACAGCTTGTTCGATCGCCGTTCGCGCTTGAGGTTGGCGCAAGGGATGCGGTGCTGTCGTGGTCATGAGGCCAAACGATACACCGCCCCAACCGCCGGAGCATCCCCGGTCTTTGGGACGATGCGCGCGCTGCGGACGAACTTCTCGATGATCTTTGCTGAGTCGTTATCACGTAACGACGGCACGTCGGTCATGGATAGTCCAGTATTCGATCACGGTGAATGGCGCATCCGCTGCGCCGAGAAATGGAAATCCATCCTGCGTAAGGTTTTGTGGAATGCCGTCATATGTGCTGGTGAACCCTGTGCTGGTCGGCAGATGTGGGCATGGGCGGGATGAAGACCTGAGACCTGAAAGGTCATGACCTTTCAGGTCTCAGCTACACTTCGCTTTTATGTCTATCACCATGCGCATTGATCTGCGCCAACGCCTGAGCGACTGGCGTCCCATCTGGCGTTACTTCGGGTACGACGAGCCGAATTACACCTATATGAAAGACGGCCAGAAGCTTCTTTCACAGCTGGCCGCCCTCAGCCCTGAGACGGTCTACATCCGCGCGCACAATTTGCTGACGACCGGCGACGGCACGCCCGCGCTCAAATGGGGCTCGACCAACGCCTACACCGAAAAGCCGGACGGCTCGCCGCAATACGACTGGCGCATTGTCGATCGCATCTTCGACACCTATCTCGAACGCGGCTTGAAGCCGTATGTGCAGATGGGCTTCATGCCCGAAGCGTTGTCATCCAACCCGCGGCCATATCAGCACAGCTGGTACCCCGGCGGTCAAAACCCGATCTCAACCGGCTGGGCTTATCCCCCCACCGATTTCAAAAAGTGGGGGGCGTTAACGCACGCGTGGGCGCAGCACAGTGCCGAACGCTACGGCCTCGTTGAGGCGTCGCGCTGGGTGTGGGAGGTGTGGAACGAGCCGAACATCTTCTATTGGCGCGGCACGCCGGAAGAGTATCAAACACTTTATGACTTCGCGGTGGATGGCGTCAAACGCGCGCTGCCCAACGCTGCCGTGGGCGGGCCGCATATCGCCGGCACCAACACGCCTGAAGCGCAACAGTTCATGCGCGATTTTCTGACGCACTGCATAAGCGGGCGCAACGCCGCGACGGGCGGAACGGGCGCGCCGCTGGATGTGGTGGCCTTTCACGCCAAAGGCGCGCCCCGCCTGGTCGATGGCCATGTGCAAATGGGCTGCGCAGAGCAATTGGAGAATATCGACCGCGGCTTTGCGCTCACCGCGAGCTTTCCCGAACATCGACACAAGCCGATCGTGATTGGCGAATCCGATCCGGACGGCTGCGCCGCCTGCACCGCGCAGGTGTATCCGCAAAACGCCTATCGCAACGGCGCGCTGTTCGCCAGCTACACCGCTGCGACGTTTGCACGCAAGATTGAACTGGCCGACCGGCATGGTGTCAATTTTGAGGGCGCGCTGACATGGGCGTTTGAGTTTGAAGACCAGCCCTATTTCGCCGGGTTTCGCGTGCTGTCTTCAAACGGCATTGCGTTGCCGGTGCTGAATGTGTTTCGCATGTTTGGGCAGATGCGCGGCGAGCGGCTGGCAGTGGAGAACAGCGCAGACCTGGGCCTCGATGCCATTCTGAACAACGGCGTGCGTGAACGGCCGGATGTGCACGCTCAAGCGTGCGTCGCCGATGGCCTGGTGAGCGTGATGTTGTGGCAATATCACGACGACGATCTGCCGGCTGCGCCGGAGCGCGTGACGCTAACAGTTGACGGGTTGCCGGCGGGCGACAAGCCGGTACTCTTTCGGCACTTTCGGATCGACGAAACGCACAGCAACGCGCACACGGCATGGTTGCAAATGGGGTCGCCGCAGTCGCCGACTCCAGAGCAATATGCCGTGCTGGAACGCGCTTCCGAGCTAACGCTGCTGGAATCACCGCGTTGGTTACGCAGCGCCAATGGTCTGACAACTGTCGAAGTAGTGCTGCCGCGACAATCGGTGTCGCTGCTGCAGTTCGAAGCTGTCAAAGGCTGACCAAACCGACGGAAGGGTTACAGATGCCGGATTCGGCATCTGTAACGCAATGCGTCTACGAAGCGGTGTCTTTTATGGCCGACGCAGTAGCAGCGGCAGCGGCATCTGCGGCCGCGGCGGCATCGCGCTTCTCGTTTTCGCGCGCAACCGAGGCGGCGGCGCTGCGATCATCAGAGTTGCTCACGATCTCATGGATATCGGCGCTCTCGATGCGTTCCTTGACATCTTTGATCTTGAGCGTCAGCGTATTGCCGGAGATGGCCGTGACGATTGCATGATCCGTGACGATGATGTTGTTGCGCATGTAGCGCCACATCACGGGCGATCCCACGCTGATGCCGCGTTGGGCAGGCGTGCGCAGATCCTCTTTTTGAGTGTTCTGCCAATCCGCAAATGTGCGGTGAATGCGGGGCGCGGTGCGGTTATTTAGGACAATGGATCTGGGCTTGTAGGGCATGAACGTTCCAGTTTAACCGATAACCGTGATAGCGTCATGAGCGCTTGGGATGAACACTGCCGCGCACGCAATCCAGTTGCGCTCCAGTTTTTTGGTGCCATTGGCTCGACATGCGCTTGCATGGGTGTGCCACAGATTTTTGTAAAGTAGGGGGATGAAAGACGAGCTGACAGCAGGCTGGGGGACATTGATCGAAGAAATCACGAGCGGGATCAAGGATTGGCGGACAGCCAACCCAAAGGCAACGTTCAAGGAAATGGAGA
>JANMNW010000324.1:0-10985 GCA_031368515.1 Chloroflexota bacterium | reverse complement strand
CATTAGCGAGATCCTGGGCGCGCGGCTGGGCTACACTGTTGTGCTGGCTCTGGCTACGACTCTCGTCACATGGGCGCTGGCCCTTCCGCTGGGCGTGTATTCGGCTGTGAAGCAGTATTCATTGGGTGATCAGATCATCTCGGTGGTCAGTTTCATCGGTCTGGGCATGCCAGGATTTTTGCTCGCATTGATCATTCTATTCTTCGCGGTCATCGTTTTTGACCTGGAGGTTGTTGGTCTGTACTCGCCAGCGTACCGCGACGCGGCGTGGAGCGTGGGCAAATTCGTCGATCTGCTCAAACATTTGTGGCTGCCCGCGTTGATCAGCGCGGTCACCGGCATCGGCGGGCTGGTGCGCATCATGCGCGGCAATCTGCTCGACACGCTGGGTCAGCCGTTTGTCGAAGCGGCGCGCGCACGTGGCCTGCGCAACACCACGGTCACGTGGAAGCACGCGGTGCGCATCGCCATCAACCCGCTCATCACGATACTTGGATCGGATGTGTTTCCGGCCATCATCGTGGGGTCGTCGCTCGTCTCGATCGTGCTCAACCTGCCGACCATCGGACCGGTGTTTATCGACTCCTTGCGCAAGCTCGATATGTTCATGGCCGGAACCTGCATCGTCTTTTTGACCGTCATGTTGCTCGTCGGTAATCTGGTCTCAGATTTGCTGCTGGCGTGGATCGATCCACGAATTAGATTGGAATAGTTTTTGGAACAAACACATGGCTACAGCTACCGCCCCCATACCTGCGCAACGCGTGCCCAAAAAAGAAGTCAGCCAAAGCTATTGGAGCCTGGTCAGATATCGCTTCCGAAAAAATACACTGGGCGTGTTTGGCGCTGTCTTGATCGGTCTGCTCTACTTGAATTTTGTGTTGATCCCCGAGTTCATCGCGCCGTATGAGCTCGAGAAGACCAGCACCTTTGTCGAAGCGCCAGCGACGGCCATCCGCTTTGTGGATGACACCGGCACTTTCCAGGCGCCGTTCGTTTACGCTCAAGTACGAAAGGTGGACACGGTCAAACGCACGCGCACCTTTGTCGACAATCCCAAGCGCAAGATTCCCGTGCGCTTTTTCACCAGCGGCGATGACTACGTGTGGCTCGGATTGGTCCCGGCCAACGTGCACCTGTTCGGGCTTGAAGGCAATCCCAAGGACGCGCGCCTTTTTCTGCTTGGCTCCGATGCATTAGGGCGTGATTTCTTCACGCGCATCGTGTATGGCGGCAGGCTATCGCTCATGGTGGGTTTGATCGGACAATTCATCACGCTGGTGCTGGGAAGCGTGCTGGGCGTGATCTCCGGCTATTACGGCGGTGCGGTGGACATGTTTGTCCAGCGCTTGACCGAGTTCCTGGCCGCATTCCCCAACATTCCACTTTTCATGGCACTTTCAGCCGCCATCCCGGCGTTCTGGTCGCCCATCGCGGTGTATTTCATGCTGACGCTGATCTTGGCGTTTCTCGGCTGGGGTGGTCTGGCCAGGCAGGTGCGCGGATTGATCCTGTCCTTGCGTGAACGCGAATACGCGCTTGCGGCGAAAAGCTTCGGCGCAAAGGACAGGCGCATCATGTTCCGGCATTTGCTGCCGGGCGCCATGAGTCATGTCATCGTCATCGCGTCACTTTCGATTCCAGGCATGATTCTGGCCGAAACCGCGCTGAGCTGGCTGGGGTTGGGGTTGCGCCCGCCGCTCACCAGCTGGGGCACCCTGCTCTACGATGCGGCGACCATACGAGCGATCCGATACGTGCCCTGGTTGTTGTGGGTGGTGCCGCCCATTCTGATCACGGTTCTGGCCTATAACATGCTGGGTGATGGTCTGCGCGACGCGCTCGACCCGTATAGCTCGCGGTAAACAGGAGCGCTGATAAACCATGTCCATAACATCCGAGAAACCGGCCAACCCAACCGCGCAAACTGACAAGCGCCTGATGCTGCTCGAAGTCCGCGATCTAAAAGTCGAGTTCAACATTCGCGGCGGCTCCATCAAGGCTGTCGACGGGCTGACGTTTGATATCAAACAGGGACAGACCGTCGGCATCATCGGCGAAAGCGGTTGCGGCAAATCGGTGACCGCGCGCGCCATTTTGCGCATGATTCCCAAACCCGGCAAGATCACAAACGGCGACATTCTGTTCTACCGCTATCCGAAACAGGGAAGTCATTTCACCTCCCAATCCGAAGTGGTCGACATGACCAAGCTCGATCCTGACGGCAGCGTGGTGCGCCAGATCCGCGGCGGCGAAATTGCCATGATCTTTCAAGAGCCAATGAGCTCGCTCACACCGGTCTACACGGCCGGCACGCACATCAACGAGGCGGTGACGTTGCATCGCATGATGCCGCTCAAAAAGCTCGGCGATCAGATGGCCGACAAGATCATGCAGTATCGCAACGTGACCAAGGAGGAGGCGCATGACATTGCGGTGCAGATGCTGCGTCGCGTGGGCATTCCAAAGCCCGAGCAGCGCGTCAACAGCTATCCGCATCAGCTTTCCGGCGGCCAGCGACAACGCGTGATGATCGCCGTTGCGCTTTCGACCGAGCCGGCTATGTTGATCGCCGACGAGCCCACCACCGCGCTCGATGTATCAATCGAGGCGCAGATCCTGGAGATCATGAAGGATCTGCAACAGACGGCCAACATGGCCATCATGTTCATCACCCACAACCTTGGCGTGATCGCCAGCATGGCCGACGAAATCGTCGTCATGTACATGGGCAAAGCGGTGGAGCGCGCCAAAGTCGACGACCTGTTTTACAACGCGAAGCATCCCTACACGCAGGCGCTGTTGCGCTCCATACCCAAAATCACCGAAAGAAACGCAAGCGGGCGGCTGGCGTCAATTGAAGGCATGGTGCCCGATCCGCTGCATCTGCCAACCGGATGCGTCTTTCATCCGCGCTGCCCGGCGTTCATGCCGGGACGCTGCGACAAGATTGTGCCGCGCTGGACAAA
This sequence comes from Chloroflexota bacterium, assembly GCA_031368515.1. GTDB lineage: Bacteria > Chloroflexota > Anaerolineae > J036 > Brachytrichaceae > CANJQH01. The sequence goes on along the minus strand of JANMNW010000324.1, from coordinate 8,016 downwards.
GGTCGGTGAAAACCAATACGTGAACTGTTTGCTTTATGAAGACGGATTACCACCAGACCTGGCAGCCAAAGCCAGTCAATCCCAAACAAAGGCGGGCGCGTAATGGCTGAGATGACTTCGCAGGGCAACCTTGGCGCGAGCGGCGACACGCTGCTGGAAGTTCGCGGGCTAAAAAAATACTTTCCCATTCAGCAGGGCCTGCTGCGCAAGACCGTGGGCTATGTAAAGGCGGTCGACGATGTGAACTTGACCGTCCATGCGGGCGAGACGCTGGGCCTGGTGGGGGAAAGCGGCTGCGGCAAGACCACGGCCAGCCGCTGCATTATTCGGCTGTACGAACCGACCGATGGCGAAGTGCTCTTTCAATCGCGCACGCTGGGCGAAAACGGGCAGACGCGCATGGTCAACCTGCTGGAACTTGGTCCGGAGGAACTTACAAAGGTGCGCCAGGAGATCGCGATGATCTTCCAGGACCCGATCAACTCGCTCAACCCGCGCATGAGCGTATCCGACATCATTGCGGAGCCGCTGGTCATCCACGACAAATACGACAAGAGCACCAGCGAAGACATGATTGTGGACTTGCTCAAGCGCGTGGGCTTGCGAGCGGATCATTTGCGGCGCTATCCGCACGAGTTCTCGGGCGGCCAGCGCCAACGCATCGGCATCGCGCGTGCGCTGGCGCTCAATCCGCGCCTGATCCTGTGCGACGAGCCGGTGTCGGCGCTGGACGTGTCGATTCAGGCGCAGACGTTGAACCTGTTGCAGGATTTGCAGCGCGACTTCAATCTTTCGTATCTCTTCGTCGCGCATGACCTGAGCGTGGTGCAGCATATCTCCGACCGCGTGGCTGTGATGTATGTGGGCAAAGTCGCAGAGGTGGCCAGCAGCGACAATCTGTATCACTCGCCGTTGCATCCGTACACCGAAGCGCTGTTGTCTTCGGTGCCCAAGCCCGATCCCCGCTACAAGTCGGAGCGCATCGTCATGCAAGGCGAAGTGGCCGATCCTTCGAACCCGCCAACGGGTTGTTACTTTCATCCGCGTTGCCGCTATGCGGTGGATCTGTGCAAAGAGAAACAGCCCGAGTTTCGCGAGCATCGCCCCGGACACTTCGCGGCGTGCCATAGGGCCGACGAGCTGACATTGCGCGGCATCTAGCCATACTGCGAAAAATATGAGAGCGGGATAACCTGACAGGCTATGTTGCTTTCATATTCTTCTCACGAGCGACTCATACACCGACGCCATGGCAACCCATCGCCAGAAGCACCTTCATCCCCCAAGTGCGCTGGCCAATGGATTGACCTTTCTCGTGTGGCTGGCCACGTCCCTGGTCGCCATCTATGAGGTCTATGTCGTGCGCCAGCTGTTCTTTACCATCCTCGGTCGCATGGGCATCAATTATCAGACGATTGAGGTGTTGGGGGTCATCATGATGCTGGTGTCTGCCGGCGTGGCGCTTGCCGCCATCGTCGGCGTGGCCGAAGTGCATCGCCAGAATGTCGGCCAGCCGCGCTCTCTGCGCATGTTTGCCATGACCATTGGCGCTGAGCTGGCGATCTATTGGCTGTTCAGGTCGATCTAGGCGTCGGTCATTCGTCGCCGATGATCCCCGCGTTAACCCAAATGCAGTCTAATCGCGACCATGGCCGCACCCCCCGCTAACGCACATTTGTCTGCCTCTCCTGCGGCACACAACTGGCACGCGGTCGTCGATACGCTAGTGCGATTTGCATCAACTCTGCTGTTGGCGCTATTGAGCATGGCCGCCGTGGTCTGTGTTGTGTTCCAACTGGCCGCCTTGTCGCAACGCTATTCGCTCGATTACGGCGAGGCGCCGCTGCTAGATCAAGCCATGCGCCTGATGCGCGGCGCGAACATTTACCGCGCCGATATTTCCACGCCGCCATACACGATTTCAAATTACCCGCCCATCTACGTGGCTGCGCTGACGCCGTTTATGGCGCTGTTTGGGCCATCCTATGTGCCCGGGCGCATGATTTCCATGATCAGCACCTGGCTGGCCGCGCTGTTCATCGGCTTGATACTGTGGCGATTCACGCGCAACAAAGTTGCTTCGGCCTCCGGCGGGCTGATGCTGATCGCCATACCGTATGTGGTGCGCTGGTCGTCGTTTCTGCGCATCGACATGCTGGCGCTGGCCTTTGCCATGGCCGCGTTGTGGGTGCTCACGGCAGATAAACTGCCGGCCAAACGGCTGATGCTTGGCGCATTGTTGCTTGTCGCCGCCATCGGCACGCGGCAATCGTACGCGCTGGCCGCGCCATTCGCGGCGTTTGTGTGGCTGCTAGTCAACGCCGGCTGGCGCAAGGCGCTGGCGTTGGCGGGGCTAGTGGGCGGCGCAGTTGCAGTCATTTCTCTAGCGCTCAACATGGCCACGGGCGGTGGTTTTTTCTTCAACATAGTCACCGCCAACGTTAACGAGTGGACGTCCGAGCGTGTGCGCTGGAATTTTGAGAACCTGTGGTATTTCTCGTCGATCCTAAAGTACGTCGGTGCATTCTCGCTGCTGTTGTTCTGGAAGCGCACGCGGATCTGGGCGCTCACCGCGCCATTTTTGATCGGCGCTTTGGCGTCGGCCTACACGATTGGCAAGATCGGCTCGAACGTCAACTACTTCATGGAGCTGTGCGCCGCCGGCAGCCTGGCGGCCGGCTCGGTGATTGCCTGGGTCATGTCAAACAACAAGCTGCGGCTGCTGGCGGCGCCCTTGTGTGTCCTGCTCGCCGTGCAGGCGTTGTGGATGATCCAGTTCACATTGTCGGAAGAGACCATTCTGTTGCGCGAACGGCAGTCTGCGGGCAAAGATCTGCTCTGGCTTGAAAACATCATCCTGCAATCGGACGGAGCTGTGCTCGCAGATGAACATATGGGCATGCTGACGCTCGCCGGAAAGCCGTTGATCATTCAGCCCTTCGAAGTCACACAACTGTCGCTTGCGAGATTGTGGGATCAGAAACCGCTGGTCGACGCCATTCGCGCGAAGAAATACTCGTATATTCTGATTCACGACTTTGGGCGCTTTCCCGTCCACAAAGAGCGCTGGACGCCCGAGATGCTTGCAGCCATTCAAACCGCGTACGGCCTCAAGCAAAAACTGGGGGGAACTTGGGTCTATGTTCCGCGACAGCTGCTGGCCAACCCCACGCTGGCGCCCACACCGGAGCGCTGCGACCGCGCGCCGTGGCGTCTGCCAAGCGACGCGCTCTACGGCGTGCGCTGGGGCGACGGGCGCGAATTGCAGTTTCTGGGCCGCGGCAATCCGGGCAAATTGCCGGTTCGCGCGGTAGCCGACGGAATGCTCACACGTGACCCATCCTGGATTCATCGTGTGGCCATCCAGCATGACGATCCGCTCAACCCCGGCGCCAAGGTCTGGACGACATACGCCAACATGGCCTCAGGTTCCGGCAGCGATTCGTTTGTCAGCGAGGCATTTCCGCCCGGCACGGCCAATGTGCCGGTCAAGGCTGGAGACATCATCGGCTATCAAGGCCTGTACAGCGGCAACAGCTTTCCCATGTGGCTGAACGTAGAGTTTGCCGTGCTGGCAGATAAACCCAACGACACCAAACCCTACGCAACAGCCTTGGCGCCAGATGGGTATCTCGGACTGCGGCTCAAACCCGCCCACGAAGAAACGAATTCGCAGAAGCTGACCTGCGCGCCATAGACTGCCGACCTGACAGGTAAGGAAATTCTAAGCTGCCCGGCGGCGGCGGGCGGTCAATGCGCGCACGACGGCGGCCCGTCATCATTGCGTCCCAGCGTTCGGTACAATCCGGCCCCTATGAAGAACGTCATGATCACCGGCGCGGCGGGCTTTATCGGCTCAAATTTCGTCCGCCATGCGCTCACCAAGCACACCGACTGGAACGTCATCGTCTACGACAAGCTGACCTATGCCGGTAACCCGGACAACCTGAAAGATATCGCCGAAAACTTCAAGGGCCGCTACAGCTTTGTGCAAGGCGACATCGCCGACCGCGAAGCGGCTTTTGGCTGCGTCAAGCAGCACAAGATCAACCTGATCATCAATTTCGCGGCCGACTCGCATGTCGACCGCTCGCTGGTTGAGCCTGGCAGCTTCATCATGACCGACATCTACGGCACCTATGTGCTGCTGGAAGCGGCCAAGGAGTTCGGCGTCGAGCGCTATCACCAGATCAGCACCGATGAGGTCTATGGCGACATCGACGCGCCCGGCCGCAGCACCGAAGAAGACAAGCTGCATGGCAGCAGCCCGTATTCGGCAAGCAAAGCCGGTGGCGATCTGATGTGCCTGGCTTATGCGCGCTCGTTCAATGTGCCGGTCACCATCACGCGCGGCACCAACAACATCGGGCCGTATCAGTATCCGGAAAAAGTGGTGCCGGTATGGGTGACCAACGCCATCGACGGCCTGCCGCTGCCGCTGTATGGCGACGGCAAGCAGATGCGCGATTATCAATATGTGCTCGACCATTGCGAAGGCATCGATGTGGTCATCGAAAAAGGCGCGCTGGGCGAGGTCTACAACGTGGGCAGCGGGGTCGAAACACGCAACATCGATCTGGCGCATGCCACGCTCGACTTGCTCGGCCGGCCGTATTCGCTAATCCAGCCGATCACCGACCGGCCCGGCCACGACCGCCGCTATGCGATCGACAACAGCAAGGTGCGCGCACTCGGCTGGCAGCCCGGCCACACTTTTGCCCAGACCATCGAAAAGACTGTGCGCTGGTATGTTGACAACGAATGGTGGTGGCGCAAGATCAAAACCGGCGAGTATCTGACCTACTACAAGCAGCACTATGGGGGGCGGGAGATCAAATAAGTCCTGAGTCCTGAGTCCTGAGTCCTGAGTCCTGAGAATGATTGTAGACTCGGGCCATTCGAATATGTCAAGCCCCTACTTGGAGCACAGTCTATGTCAGGGGCAAGCCGTTTTGAAGAACTAATCGCTTGGCAATGCGCACGTAAACTCGTGAGGCATGTGTATGAGCATACGGGCAGTGGAGCACTAGCTAAAGACTTTGGATTGAAGGACCAGCTCCAACGTGCTGCCGTGTCGATCATGTCCAACATCGCGGAGGGCTTCGAAAGACGGCGGGACAAGCAGTTCGCGTATTTTTTAAGCGTTGCTAAGGCCTCTTGTGCAGAAGTGCGTTCGTTGCTTTACGTTGCACTTGACGCAGGCTTTCTGGCACAACATGAATTTGATTCGCTACACTGCCAAGCAGACGAAGTCGGTCGCATTGTGGCCGGATTGCATCGTTTTGTCAGTTCAAGCCAAAGCTAACGGGTTCGGACTCAGCACTCGGGACTCGGGACTCGGGACATCATGTGGGAGTTGACCTTTCTCGGCACCGCCGCCTCGGCTCCCTTGCCAAAGCGCGGGTTGAGTTCGGCTGTGGTGTGCCACGATGAGTACCGTTTTATGGTCGATTGCGGCGAAGGCACGCAACGCCAGCTGTTGAGCAGCGGCCTGGGCTTTCGCCGCCTCGAACACATCCTGATCACCCACCCACATCTGGATCACATTCTGGGCCTGGGCGGCATGCTCAGCACACTCGGCCAGTGGGAGACCATCGAAGCGCTGTCCATCTATGGCGGCAAATCCACGCTCGACAAGATCGAGGACTTGATCTACCGCATCGTCTTTCGCGGCGGCCACCCGCCCATCAAGATCGATCTGGTTGAAATCAAGCCGGGGGTCATTCTCAGCGGCAGCGATTTTGATGTGCTGGCTTTTTCCGTTCGCCATCGCGGGCCAGATTGCTTTGGCTTCGCCTTCCAGGAACACGCGCGCCGGCCATTTCTAAACGACAAGGCCACCGCACTGGGCGTGCCGCAAGGCCCGGAACGCCGCCAGCTGGTGCAGGGCAACGCCATCACCCTGGCCGACGGCACGGTGGTTCAGCCCGAGAGCGTCATGGGCGATATTCAGCCCGGCGCCAAGCTGGTCATGACGGGCGATATGGGCGAGACGCAGAGCATCCTGCCCATCGTCAACGGCGCCACCACACTGGTGACCGAAGCCACTTATTCCGATCAAGACGGTGACCTTGCGCGAGATCACGGCCACCTGACCGCGGGCATGGCCGCGCGGCTGGCTGTCGAAGCCGGCGCCGGCCAGCTGATCTTGAATCACATCAGCGGGCGCCATCGCGAACGTGATCTCGAGGACGAAGCGCGTGCCATCTTTCCGAATACTGTCATCGCCCGTGACTTCGATACTTTCAAGATCAAGTCACTCTGACAGGCGTCGCGACCAACGGGTGAGAGAAATTGCTCCAAAAGTGAGACGCAGCGCGCACGCATTTCAAGCACAATCCCTGGCATGATTAGCGCGCAACTGCTCACCATCGCACAAGGTCTCGCCCTGTTGCTGGTCGTTGTGGCGTTGTGCGCGCTCGACCGCAACTCGTCGCGTCGCAAACGGCCATGATGTGATCTCGTGACGACCCTGTTGAGCCCGGTAAAGCAGCGGACACACTGCGCGGGCTACAATCGCAGCAATGCCTGTGCTGCTGCTCATCCGCCACGCCACCAACGACTTTGTCAAATCCGGGCGCCTGCCCGGCCAATCGCCGAACATTCATTTGAACGAAGAGGGCCGCCGGCAAGCCGAGGCGCTGGGTGACGCGCTCCGACCGCGCAACATCGATGCGGTCTACGCCAGCCAGCTGGAACGCGCCATCGAAACCGCCTGGCGCATCGCCGCGCCGCGCGCGCAAGCGATTCTGATTCGGCCGGGCATCGCCGACATCAACAACGGCACATTCACCGGCCGCGTGCTGAAAGAGCTGGCCGAAGGCGAAGACACGAAAGAGATTTGGAAAGTTGTGGTTGAGACGCCCAGCGCCGCCGCCTTTCCAGGGGGCGAGGCGATGCTGGCCATGCAGCAGCGCGTGGTCGGCCAGTTGGAGGCCATCGCCCGCGCGCACCCGGATGTGGACGAGCCCCTATGTGAGGAAGCGCTCAAAGAGGCCAAACCCGACGATCCAAAAACGCGCAAGCGCCCGCAGACTGTTGCGGTGGTGATGCATGCGGACCCGATCAAAGCCGCGCTGGCGCATTTTCTGGGCATGCCCTTTGACAACTTCCAGCGCTTGATGGTCGCGCCCGCGTCCTACAGCACGGTGATGCTCAATCCGGCCGACGAGAAAAGTAAGCCGATGGTGTTGAACGTCAATCAAGTGCCATACTAGACGTGAGGCGCAGGCGTTTGGCGGATGTCACATCGTCTGACCCCTATTCGCTCACGGCTGTAGGCGTCGGCACAAGTGTTGGAATCGGCGTGAGCGTCGGCAACGGAGTCGCTGTCGGTGTGGGTGTCGGGACAAACATGCCGGCACGATAACGCGCGATCAGCTCGCGCGTCAGGTTTAGATATAAATCGCCAAACGTCACGCTCGGCTCCAAAAGCGATCCTTCCATCCATTCGTTAAAGCTGGTGATCAACAGCAGAACGGGGGCGCTGGCTGCCGCAGCGGCAAACGAATCGCGATAGAACTGTCCATTGGCGCGATCTTTGGCGTGAGCGCCGGCCCGGCCGCGCACTTTGGTGTCGTTCCAGCCCGGCATGGCCGTGCCCACCCACAAGCGTCCAAGCTTGCGCGTTGGAACCGCGAACTTGCTGGCGGTCGCGGCGAAATCGAGGCTCCAGGCCACGTTATACAAGTGCAGACCATCGAACACATTGAGCCACTGAGTGCTGACGCCTTCGGCAATCCACACCGTGGCGTTGCCCGGATCGACCTGCGTGCGCAGCACCGCCCAATCGCCAGGCACAAGCGCATCGTTGCGCCAGAAGAAAACAACCGGCTTGCCATTGTGCCGAAAGTAAGCCGGATGCTTGGCCAGCGTGTCAACCGCATAACGCAGCGCCTGGCGCAGTTGGGCGCGCGTCTTGAACAACGGGCTGCGCGTCTCAAAATCAATGGCGATCTTGAAGCCGCGCGCGGCGGCGATTTCCAGCAGCGCAAGCACATTCGACTGAGTCTGATT
>JANMNW010000323.1:0-6266 GCA_031368515.1 Chloroflexota bacterium | reverse complement strand
CTATTCGTAACGTCAACCCGATGCTGGCTCTGCGTGCCCTGGCCTGCAACGACCGCTGGGACAGTGCCTGGCCCGCCATTGCCAAGGCCAGCCGACAACGCCCTTCTACCCCCATTGATCCCCCAGCCAAGCTATTGCCCTACTCTTTCCTCTACAAGCCCGTCGCCGGCTGGCGCTGGGACAACGCCATCTCTACAAAATCCTGAGGTGCACCCGATGAGTTCTAGTCTTATGCACTGCCATGTAAAATGCGCAAATGTTCAGCATCCCGCCTTCGCGTCAACACATGTGTCGCGAGGAAAAGGTGACAGAAGGCAGGACGTTGACTGGCCAAACAGTTCATGTATGTTTCAGCTGACAACCCAACGGTTCTCGACGCAACCAGAGCGGTTCAGCGCGGTGACATAGAGTGCCTCGACGCACTGATCATGCAGCACTCATGGCTCACCACTGCACGCTTCGGCGACCACAACTGTTACAGAACCTTGCTGCACGTGGCAACCGACTGGCCGGGGAATTTCCCAAATGGCCCGCTCGTGATCCAGCGGCTCATTGCGGCCGGCGCCGACGTCAACGCACCCAGCCGTTTCAACAGCCACACGGAAACAGCGCTGCACTGGGCCGCAAGCAGCAACGACGTACCTGCGCTCGACGCGCTGCTCGACGCCGGTGCCGACATTGAAGCACCCGGCGCAGTGCTGGGCGGCGGCTCTGCGCTCGCCGACGCGTGCGGATTTTCGAACTGGGCCGCTGCACGTCGACTTGTGGAAAGAGGCGCCAAAACGCGGCTCAAGGACGCGGCTGCGCTCGGTTTATTGGAGCGTCTCGAAACCGCGTTCGCCTCCGGCAGCGCACCGGCACCCGATGAAATCACCCAGGCATTGTGGTGCGCGTGCAAGGGTGGCCAATTTCACACGGCCGCATTGCTCATGGATCGGGGAGCCGACATCAACTGGCTCGGCTGGGACAACCGGACGCCGCTTGATGCCGCTGAAAGCGCGTGCGCGACAGAACTGGCGCAATCGTTGCGCGACCGCGGGGCAAAGCGGGCCACCGAACTCAACTCCACCCCTTGAGGTTCTGTAGCCCCGCTGGCCGACATCCTTTGGCAGCATGAACGACTCGCTCACGCGCTGAGGCTGCGCCAGCCGTCGACGTTATGCCAGCGGCCATCTCCGCCCTGCCATGGGACGACTGTGCACAAGCCGCCTATGGCTGCGTCGGCGTTGCGCTGAATATGCCCGCCCGGCCACTCCGGAGCCCGGTGTTTGACGGTGTTGTGGCCAACGCTCGCGACGAGTGCCGCCCAATCGCTTTGGCGCCTGCACGTGGCGGTCCGCGCGGTGCGGTCAACGCAAATCGCGGATGGGCTTACTTGCGCCCGGCTTCTTCGTACAGAAAGCACGCCGCCTTGCGCTGTGGGTCGGTTTGATAAAACGGCGGCTTCTGCGTCCAGCACTTGTCCATCGCCGCCGGGCAGCGCGGCGCAAAGCGGCAGCCCGTTGTACTGCGCTTGGCCGCGGCCACCGAGGCTTCGTCCTTCACCACCCCGCCCCAACGCTTGTTCTTGTCTGGCAGCGGGATCGACGCGATCAGCAACTGTGTATATGGATGTTTGGGATCGCGAATGACCTGATCCACCGGCCCAGCCTCGACGATCGACCCGGCATACATGATTGCGATGTCTTCGGAAATCTGAAAGGCCGTGGTCAGATCGTGCGTGATGTAGACGATGGAGATGCCGAGATCCCGGTTCAATCGCTGCAAGCTGGTCAGAATGGTTGCGCGCAACGAGGCATCGACCATTGACACTGGCTCGTCCGCCAAGATGAGCTTGGGCTTGCACAACACCGCCCGCGCCACCATCAGGCGTTGGCGCTGGCCGCCGGAAAGCTGATGCGGAAATCGCCCGAGCGTCTCGGCCGGCCGCAAACCCACCGTTTCAAGCGCCTCGTGGATGATGAGTTCGGCTTCCTTTTTGGTGCGCGCCAACCCATAATGCCGCACCGGCATTTGCAGCACGTGGTCGACTTTGTAAAACGGGTTGTAGGCCGAAAATGGGTCTTGATAAATCGGCTGCACTTCGCGCCGCATCAGCTTGCGCCGCTCGCGCGACATCGTGGCGATGTCTTCGCCGCGATACAAAATCTGCCCGGCATCCGGCTTGACCTGTCCGGTCAGCATCAGCGACAACGTGGTTTTGCCGCTGCCGCTCTCGCCGGCGACGGCGGTGATCGTCGGGCGCGCGCCGGTGATGCGCCAGGTCACGTTGTCCGCCGCCATCGTGACAGATTTTTTCAGCACGCCGCTGCTGTAGGCCTTTGTGGCGTTGCGCACTTCAAAAATATCGGCGCTGTCCCCGCTGCTGGCGTTTTTCAGCTGGCTGCTCATCGCGTGTTCTCCAGTTGCTCATCCAGCTGCGCGCCAAAACCGGCCGTGTCGATCGGCGGCAGCGACGCATGCTGCGGATACAAATGGCACGAGACCTGCCGCCCCTTTTGCGGCGACTGGATGACAGGCGTCTCGGTTTTGCAGCGCGCATGCGCGAGCGGGCAACGCGGATGAAAGGCGCAGCCGCTGGGCAAATTCAACAACGACGGCGTCAAACCTCCAATGCCCACCATCTCGCGCTTCTCGTCGAGCCGAGGCAGGCTGTCAATCAATAATCGTGTATACGGGTGCAACGGGTTTTCAAGCACCGCTTGCACTTCACCGCGTTCGACCAATTTGCCGGCATACAACACGCCGATGCTGTCGGCGAATTGCGCGATCAGACCCATGTCGTGGCCAATCAGCAGCACCGCAGCGTTGAGTTCGCGCTGCAGTTGGCTAAGCGTGTCCATCACCTGCTGTTGCACCACCACATCGAGCGCGCTCGTGGGCTCATCGGCAATGATGACCGTGGGTTTGAGCACGATCGCAATGGCCATCGCCACGCGCTGCTTCATGCCGCCGCTCAGCTGATGCGGAAATCGATTGGCCACTTCGGGCTGCAAGCCAACCTTGACCAGCACGTCTCTGACCATGGCGTCCAGTTCGCTTTGCGGCAGCCGGCCCATGTGCGCCACGATGCCGTCCTTGATCTGCGCGCTAATGCGCGCCACCGGGCTGAGCGAGTTCATGGCCGCCTGCGGCATCAACGACAGCTCCTTGAGCCGCAGTTTGCGCAATTCCTCTTCCGAGAGATTCATCAAATCGTGCTCGCCAAGCATGACATGCCCGCCGACGATCCGGGCTGGCGGCTTGGTCAAGTTCATCACCGCCGTGGCCATTGTGGTTTTGCCGGAGCCGGATTCGCCGATCAGTCCCATGCGCTCGCCGCGCTGCAGAGAGAACGACACGTCGTCGACGGCTTTGACCTCGCCATTGGCGGTGTCATACACCACGCGCAGATTGCGCACATCCAATGCCGGCGCCTCGCCGGTGCCGACGCCGTTGAATGTCATCGTCGACGGCGCCGCTTCATTGCGGGCCGCTGTTGTTGTGCGTTTGCGGCCAATCGTGCGGAAGTTGGCGATTGTCGGGTTTATAAAGCGATCGAGTCCGGTTGACACCAGGAACAACCCGGAGAACAGCAACGCTATCGTGGCAATCGGCGGGCCCCACCACCACCACTGCCCGCGCAACACGGCGCTGAGTTTTTGCGTCCAAAAGATCATCATGCCCAGCGAGGGCGTGGCCTTGGACCCCAACCCGAGCACTTCCAGCGCCATAGTCGAACCGATGCCGGCAGTCACAGCGCCGATAAAGCTGGCCATCAGTAGCGGCAGCAGATTGGGCAGGATCTCGCGAAAGACCACTTCAAGCTCGCTTTCGCCGTTGGCCCGGGCGACCGACGTATACGAGCGTTCGCGAATCGTCAGCACTTGCGAGCGAATGCCGCGCGCTGTGCCGCCCCACGTTAGTGCCGCCACCGCCACAGCGATGACGTTGAGATTGGGCGAATCCATGCGCGCGACGATCAAAATCAAAAAAGAGACGATGGGCACGGCCAGCAGCACATCAGATAATGTGCGTACCACCCAATCGACCCAGCCGCCAAAATAGCCTGCCAGCATGCCTAGCGTGAGGCCAAACAACAGGCTGACAAACCCGGCGACCAACCCCACCCGCAACGTCGAAGGCACGGCCAAAATCAGGGTTGTCAACACATCGCGGCCTTGGGCATCGGTGCCAAACGCATACGTTGTGTTGGGGCGTTGATTGGCTTTCACCGATCCGACGCGCGCTTGTTTGGCATTGACCAGCAGCGGACCAATCAGGCCCGTCAGAATCATGAAAATAAGAATGATTGCGCCAATGACCAGGTTGGCATTGATGCGCGTGTCTTTGCGTAGTGCGCTGAGTCCGCGAGTCGCCTGCATAGTGCGTGGATGCTCCTTGACGGGCTAGTGATATCGAATTCTGGGATCGATCAGCGGATAGATCAGATCGACGACAAAGAGCGAGAAGACCGCCAACAACACCATGATGAACACCGTGCCATTGATGACAAAGTAATCCTTGGCGTTGATCGCGGCAAAGGTCAGGCTTCCAATGCCGGGATAGCTGAAGATCGTTTCGACCAGCACGCCGCTGCCGATGATCAACCCAAGCGACACCGCCAGGCCGGTGATTTGCGGCAATAGCGCATTGCGCACGCCATAGCGCAGAAAGATGTGGCGGTTGGTCAAACCCTTGGCTTGGGCAAAAGTCATGTAGTCCTCGCCAAGCACCGAAGTCATCATCGCGCGCATGCCCAGCGCCCATGCGCCAACGCCCCACAATACCAACGTTAGGGAAGGCAAAATCGCATGCTTCAAGATATTGAGAGCGGTCTTTAGGTCAGGACGCAGGATCAGGATCTGATCGAACCCGCCGCCGCCCGGCAACCAGCGCAGCTCAACGGCAAACACCCAGATCAAAAACAACCCAAAGAGCCAAAACGGCACGGCCGAAAAGAACATCAAAAATGGAACCGAGCCCTGCAGAATGCGCGGGGTGTTGGGCCAGCCCAGCAAGGCGCCAACCATGGTGCCCAGCACAAACGCCACCAGCGTCGAGGTCAGCATAAAGCCGATCGTCCATGGCAATGCCCCGCGAATCTTGGACATGACCGTGGTCGGATAGTCCGCCAGCGAATAACCAAAGTCAAAGCGCAGCAGGTCGCGCCAGTAATTCAGGTATTGCCGCCACAGCGGCTGATCCAGGCCAAACTTTTCGCGATAGGACTTGGCCCAGGCTTGAATGTCGACGCTTTGCTTGCCTGCCGCGGCGGACTTCATCGTCAGCGCCTGCTCGATCGGATCGCCCGGCACCAAACGCGGCAACACGAAGGTCAGCGTGTTGGCGATAAAAATAATGACGGCGAACTGCACAAGGCGTTTAGCGAGATATTTGAGCATAAGCAAGAAGAATTACATGCGCTTCGGCGCGAGTTTAGCACCGTGTCATCACAAGCGCGAACCGTCATCTTGAGCGCAATCACCTCGTCATCCCGAGCGTAATTACCTCGTCATTCTGAGCGCACCCCTGTCATCACGACCACACAACCGTCATCCCGAGCACAGCAAGGGATCTTCCGCGCATCGGCAAAGATCTCTCGATTCGCTCGAGACGACGGGGGTGCGGAGGGTGGTCATCCTGAGCGCGCTCCGCCATCACGACCACGCACCTCGTCATCCCGAGCGCGCAACCGTCATTGTGAGCGCGTAACCATCATCCCGACCACACAACCGTCATCCCAAGCGCAGCGAGGGATCTTCCCCACATGGGCAAAGATCCCTCGCTTCGCACGGAGCAACAACCTTGCTTACTTCGTCGGCTGAATCTTGAACATGGCCAAATAGATGTCGTCCCAGCACGGATACGGCGCGACATACGGATCATCGGAATTGGGCCAACCGGTCCAATAGGTGTTGTTCGCGGGGATCACGTGCAGTTCGACAGCCAGGTTCAGTTCCGGCATGTCTTCGAGATAGATCTTGGTGGCAGCAAGCGCAAGATCCAGATATGCCTTGTCCTTGATGTCTGGCACCTTGATTGACATGGCGTCAATCAGTTTGTCCAGCTCAGGGTTTGCATAGCGGTGCGAACCGAAGATGTTCGGGCCGGCCGTACCGATTGGCTTGACGTTGCTGCTATGGTAGTTCTGCAGCGTGTCATAGGGATCGAACAAGCTGCCGCAGTGCACCATGACATTGGTGTCGAAGTTGCCGGCCAGCAGATCGTTGGCCCAGCCACCGGTGCGATCGGGCTTCTCTTCCACATCGAAACCAGCTTGCACA
>JANMNW010000304.1:0-15604 GCA_031368515.1 Chloroflexota bacterium | reverse complement strand
GCCGAGCGAACCGACCAAGCTGGTGGTCGTGCTCTACGCCGCCGCGTGGCTGGCCTCGCGCCGCGACGAAGTGAAAAGCATCTCCGGCGGTCTGCTGCCCTTTGGCGCGATCATCGGCATCGTCGGATTTTTGATCGTGATCCAGCCCGATCTCAGCACCACATTTGTCATTGTGATCACCGCGCTGGCGATGTTTTTCATGGCCAACGCAAGCCTGGCGCAGATCGGCTTGGTGGGGCTGGTGGCGACCACCGCGTTTACGCTGCTGATCACGTTCTTCCCTCATTCGGCCGACCGCATCGAGATGTTCAAGCAGGTCTTTCGCGATCCGGCTGGGCAACAGGTGGACTATCACATTCGCCAGCTTACGCTGACGCTCGGCGGCGCGGGCTTGTTTGGTCACGGCATCGGCGCCAGCTATCAAAAGTTCAATATTCTGCCCACGCCGCACACCGACTCGGTGATGGCGGTGCTGGCCGACGAGATGGGCCTGCTGGGCCTGCTGGTCGCCATTGCGCTGTTTGGCCTGTTCACCTGGCGCGGCTTTGTGGTCGCCCAGCGAGCCACCACGCCCTTTGGCGCGTTTATGGCCATCGGCATTACGGTGTGGGTTTCGATGCAGACGCTGATGAACCTGCTTTCGGTGCTCTCGATGATTCCATTCACCGGCGTGCCCGTGCCGTTTCTAAGCGTCGGGGGCTCGTCGCTGGTATCGTTGCTCATCGCCTGCGGCGTGCTGGTGTCGATCTCGCGCGGAAGCCGGGTCGATCTCGATACGGATGAAGCGGAAGACGAACAACCCGAACGCAGCGGGATTGTCAGCAAGATACGACAACATGGAGCAAACGCGTTTCATTCGAGTGCTGCTTTCGGCCGGAGGAACAGCCGGACACGTGCTGCCCGCACTCACCGTGCTGAGCGCCATGAAAGCCATGGCGCTTTCGACAAAGACATCCGCTTCTCCGCGCGGCTCAAGCGCAGCGCGCCCCGCCGCAACGCGGGTCGGAGCCCTGTTCGTTGGCGAGGATGATGGCATGGAACGGGAACTTGTGACGAGGGAAGGAGTTGAGTTTGCCGCGATCAAGGCTGGCGCGCTGAACGGCGTGGGCCCGGTCAAAGCCGCGCGCAGCGCAGTGCGCATGGCGGCGGGCGTCGCGCGCGCCTTGTCTCTGGTCTCAAGTTTCAAACCGGATGCGGTGCTGCTGACCGGCGGGTTTGTCGGCGTGCCGGTGGCCATCGCCGCGAAACTGCGCGGCGTGCCCAGCGTGGTTTATCTGCCGGATATCGAGCCGGGACAGGCGCTCAAATTGATGGCGCGCTTTGCCACAAAGGTGGCGGTGACCACCGACGCCTCCGCGCCGTATTTCGACCGGCGCAAAATGGTGGTGACCGGCTATCCGTTGCGCCAGGCGTTCGCCACCGTCACTCGAGATGAAGCGCGCGCGCGGCTGGGCTTCTCCAGCGACGACCGTGTGCTGCTGATGACGGGCGGCAGCAAAGGCGCACTCAGCCTCAATCGCGCCGTGGTAGCCGGCATCCGGCCTCTGCTCGAACGCTGCATCGTGGTGCAGATCACCGGCGCCCTGAGCCACGACGAAGTGCGCGCGGCGCATGCCGCGCTGCCGCCCGAGCTGCAAGCGCGGTGGCGCGTGCACGCCTACCTGCACGATGAAATGGTCGACGCGCTGGCTGCGGCCGATCTGGTCGTGTGCCGTTCTGGCGCCAGCGCGCTGGGCGAGCTCCCCGCGCTCGGCTTGCCCGCCATACTTGTGCCGTATCCGCACGCCTGGCGATATCAAAAAGTGAATGCGCAGTATCTGGTCGACAAAGGCGCAGCAGTGCTGTTGCCCGATCAAGAGCTGCGCGAAAAGCTTGTCGGCCAGGTGCTGGCCATGTTGAACGAACCCGATTTGCTGCGCGCCATGCGCGCAGCCGCTTTGAGCGTGGGCCGCCTAGATGGCGCCCAGCGGATTGCCAGTGTGCTAAAGGAAGTCATCCATGATTAACGCAACCGTAGTCTTCTGGGCCTTGATTGGCATTTTTGGATTTATCGGGCTGATGCGTGCCTGGCAAAAAGAAGTGATCGCCACCGCCAGCATCGTGCTGGCGCTGTTTGCTCTGTCGCAACTGAACACCAACACGCGCCTGGTCAGCATCGTGCCGGATGCCAAGTTGGACGGACTTGATCAGACCAAGCAGGTGCAGGCGGTCGATGCGGTCAAGGTCAACCGCTTCTTTGTGCAGGCGATTCCGTTTCTGGTGATCACCTTTTTCGGCTATCTCGGCCCGACCATCACGCGCCAGTTTCAGCCCGGCAAATTTCCGGACAAAGCCCGCGTCGGCGTGCAAGAGGGCATCGTCGGCGTGCTCGTCGGCGGCATCAACGGCTGGCTGATCCTGAGCACCCTGGCGCGCTTTGCATTCAATCTGAACATGCTGCCCGATCAAGGCCAGTTTCCAACGGTGGGGCAGGCGCTGTTTCTCCCGCCAGGGGCTGGCGGCTGGTCAAAGTTCTTCTTTATAGAAAGCTCGGCGCTGACCATCCTGGCCGGACCTACATTGGTCATCGCGCTGGTTGTGCTATTTCTGTTTGTGATCATCGCGTTCATATGAACTTGATCGACCTTCGGATCCACATCATGGGCATTGGCGGCGCGGGCATGAGCGCCATCGCCCGGGTGTTGCATCAACGCGGCGTGCGTGTGTCCGGCGACGACCGGGCGGATTCGCCTGCGCTGCAGGCGTTGCGCGCCGAGGGCATCCCGGCGTTTGTCGGGCATGATCCGCGCCACCTCGAAGGCGCCGCGCTGGGCGGACCGGTCGATGTCCTTGCGCCTTCATCTGCTGTAGCCAAGGACGAGCCGGAGCTGCTCGCGGCGCGCGAGCGTGGCCTGCGCATCTGGCATCGCGGCGACCTGTTGAGCGCGCTGCTGCAGGACGCGACTGCCATCGCGGTGGCCGGCACGCACGGCAAGAGCACCACCACAGCCATGATCGCCATGATTCTGATGGAAGCGGGTCTCGATCCGTCCTACATCGTCGGTGCAACAGCGCCGTCGCTGGGCGTCAATGCGCGCCATGGCGCGGGCGAGCCGTTTGTGGTCGAAGCCGACGAGTATGACCGAACCTTTTTGCGCTTTCAACCCAAGGTTGCGGTGCTGACCAACGTCGAGTTTGACCATCCGGACATTTACAAGGACCTTGCCGACACACTCGATGCGTTTACGCAGTTTGCATCCGGCGTTCCGTCCGACGGCCTGGTGATTTTGTGCGCCGACGATGAGGGCGCGACAACCGTTGGACAGCGCCTTGCGCAATCCTCAGGGACCGGCGTGCCGCACGTGGTGGACTATGGCATCAACCGCGGCAGCTGGCGCGCGACCAATGTGCGCTCCAACACGCTTGGCGGCATGGATTTCAGCTTTCATGGCCCGGCGGCCAATGGCGGTGAGGTGGCCGGAGCATGCTCATTGCGGCTGGCCGGCGATCACAATGTGCGCAATGCGCTGGCGGCGCTGGTCGTCGCCGATGCGTGCGGCGTGCCCGCTGCCGATGCCGCGCGCACCCTGGGCGGCTTCAAGGGCGCGGAACGGCGCTTCGAACTGAAAGGCGATTTGCGCGGCATCAAAGTCTTTGACGACTACGGCCACCACCCGACCGAAATACGGGCCACGCTGGCGGCCGCGCGGGGCCGCTTTCCACTGGCCAAACTGTGGGCAGTCTGGCAACCGCACACCTATTCGCGCACGCTCGCATTGATGGACGATTTCGCCGGCGCGTTCAAAGACTCCGATCAAGTGATCGTGCTGCCGATCTATGCCGCGCGAGAAAAACTGGCGGATTTTGGTCCGGCCGGCAATGCGCTCAACCCGATTGAAATCAGCCGCAAGATCAAGCACAAAAATGCGCGCAACGCCGCCGGGTTTGGCGACGCCATCGGCATGCTGATGTCGCAGGTGCGCGGCGGCGATGTGGTGATCACGTTTAGCGCCGGCGACGGCAATGTGGTTGGAACACGTTTGTTGGAGATGCTCAAATGAAGTCGTGAGTCCCAAGTCCCGAGTACAGTCACTCGGGACTCGGAACTCGCGACTCACGACTTGACATGGACGTTCGTGAACTTCAATCCCGCGCTCGGCGCGACGAATCGCTTGCGCGGCACACCACGTCGCGCATCGGCGGTCCTGCCGATCTGCTGATCGAAACGCGCACAAGCGACGAGCTTGTGGCGGTCTGTCAGCGCGCGGAGGAGATGGGCCTGCCCTATCTGGTGCTGGGCGGCGGCGCCAATGTGTTGATCAGTGACGCCGGCGTGGCCGGGCTGGTGATCATCAATCGGGCCAAGGAAATTAAGTTCAATGTGCGGCCGACTGCCGCGCGCGTCGAGGTCGATTCAGGCGTGAGCTTGATCACGCTGGCGCGCGATTGCATCGAGCGCGGCTATGCCGGGCTGGAGTGGGCCATCAGCGTGCCTGGCACCGTGGGCGGCGCGGTGGTTGGCAATGCCGGCGCGCATGGCGCCGACGTGAGCAGCAATCTGCACATGGCCAAAATTCTGAGGCGGGGCGGGCAGGTGGAATGGTGGACCGCGCGCCAGTTGCAGTTCGACTATCGCCGCAGCGTGCTGAAGGCCTACGCGCCGGCCGAGCGGCCTGTGGTGCTCGGCGCATCGTTCGATCTGAAGCTGGACTACCGCGCCAATCTCGAAAAGCGCGCAGGCGAATTTGCCGCCAAGCGCAAAGCCACGCAACCGCCCGGCGCCAGCATCGGCAGCATGTTCAAAAACCCGGCCGGAGACTTCGCCGGCCGCTTGATTGAGGCATGCGGGCTGAAGGGCCGCCGGCACGGCGCGGCCATGATCTCGGACAAGCACGCCAACTTTTTTGTCAATGTTTCGGGCGATGCGCGCGCGTCGGATGTGATGGCGTTGATCGAACTGGCGCACGACAGCGTGTTGGAACGCTTTGGCGTGGATCTTGAATTGGAAGTGGAACTGGTGGGCCGCTGGGAGGCCAAGGCGGAGCGTCTCGAAAGCTAATGACGACTCCCCGAGTATCGGGCCCCGAGTCTGGCGCACCGCATCGAGCGGGTGGCGCTTTGGACTCGGGACTGTGAACTCGGGACTCTGAATCTGGTACTGACATGTCGAAACTAAAAATCGCCGTCCTGTATGGCGGAAAATCCGGCGAGCACGATGTGAGCGTCATGTCGGCCGGCTCTGTCATGGAAGAGCTGGATGGCGACAAGTACGAGGTCACGCCGGTGTTCATTACACGCGAGGGCGTCTGGGCGCTGCCGATCGAGCAGCTGCGCGGTTTCGACGCGGTATTTCCGGTTTTGCACGGCCCCAATGGTGAAGACGGCACCGTGCAAGGCTTGCTGACGACTCTGGAAGTGCCGTTTGTCGGCGCCGGTGTGGTGGGCTCCGCCGTTGGCATGGACAAGGTCATTTTCAAAGACGTCATGCGCGCGCACGATTTGCCGGTGACAAAGTACATCGTGGTGCGCCAGTCCGAGTGGCCGGCGCGCGCGGCCGAGATCGAGATCGATGTGATCACCCAGCTGGGCTTCCCGGTCTTTGTAAAGCCGGCCAACATGGGCAGCAGCGTGGGCATCAGCAAGTGCGCAACGATCGAGCAGCTGCGCGCCGGGCTGGATGAGGCGTTCAAGTGGGATCGCAAGGTGCTCATCGAGAAGGGCGTGCCGCATGCGCGCGAGCTCGAAGTGAGCGTGCTCGGCAACGCCGAGCTTGCGGCGTCGGCGGTGGGCGAGATCGTGCCGCGCCGTGCGTTCTATGACTACCAGGCCAAATACTTCGCCAGCGGCGCCGAGGAGTCGGAGTTGATCGTGCCGGCGCGCATTCCGGAGCCGCTCTCGCTGCTGATCCGCGAGACCGCCGTGGAAGTGGCGCTGCACGCCGATGTGCGCGGCATGGCCCGCGTCGATTTCCTGATGGATGGCACGAACGGGGAAATTTACGTAAGCGAAATAAAAACGATCCCGGGCTTCACAAGCCGCAGCATGTATCCGAGAATGTGGCAGGCCAGCGGCCTGGGCTATGGCGCGCTGCTGGACAAATTGATCGAGCTGGCTCTGGAAGGCAGCACTGAGTCTCGAGTTTCGAGTCCCGTGACACGGACTCCGGACGCGGAACTCGGGACTTCGAACTAAATGCGCTACAACCCGCAAAAAAACCGCCGGTCGACCAACCGCACCCGTTTCGACGTCGCCACGGCCGAACGGGCCCAGCGCGCGGTGCCGCGCCTGCCGGTCATCAAGCCCGCGCTGGTGGGCGTGCTGGCGCTGGCGATTTTGGGAATGCTGGGCGTGGCCTGGTACAACGGCCCGGCCTGGCGCGTGTCCGAAATTAAGGTGATCAACAATGAAGGCATTCCCATGGAGCAGATCATCGGCGCAAGCGGGCTGCAAAACGAGCACTACCAGTTTGTGAATCTGACAGAGGCGGCGCAGCGCATCGACGATCTGCCCGGCGTCGACGCGGCGCAAGTGACGTGCAAGTGGAACTGGACTGCCACCACCTGCCAGATCGCGGTGCAGCCGGCGCAGCCGCTGGCGATCTGGACATCGACGCGTGGCAACGTATGGACAGACTTCGAGGGCAAAGTGCAGCGCGCGCCAGATCAACTGGCCGCGCGTCTGAGCATTCGCGTCGAAGATGGCGAAGCGCCGTTGATCGGCGTGCCCCTCGACGCGCCGATGCTCACCGCGTTGACCGACTTGTCGACCGTGCAGCCGGCAGTCCGCAAGCTGCTGTATTCGCAGGAGTTTGGCCTGATGTATGACGACCAGCGCGGTGCACGCATTCGCCTGGGCTCCGGCTTGCACCAGGGCGAAATACTGGACAAGATGCGCATGGCTCAGACTTTGGTGACGCAGTTGTCGCAGCAGGGCGTGCAGGCGCGCATCATCGATGTGCGTCATCCGGCCGCGCCGTATTACATTAAATAGATAATCGCGAACGCGCCGAGGCTGCGGCCTGCGCACTCAATCATCATGGCAGATCCCAAAACACTCACCGTTGTTGATGTCGGCACGACCAAAGTCGTGACGCTGGTGGGCGAAGCGTCGCCCGATGCCGAGCGCGGCTATTCCGTGATCGGCGTGGGCGTGGCGCCGTCGCGCGGCATGCGGCGCGGACAGGTTGTCAATGTGCAGGAGGCGACCGATGCCATTCGCGACTCGCTCAATGGCGCCGAACAATCGTCCGGCGTAAAGTCGGCCAACGTGCTGATGTCGGTCAGCGGCTCGCACATCGACTCGCAAAACAGCCACGGCGCGGTGGCGATCGGGCGCGGCGAGCAAGGCGTGGTGGTGGACGACATCAACCGCGGGCTGGAAGCGGCGCAGGCGATCACCGTGCCGAGCAACCGCGAGATCATTCACGTGATTCCGCGCCACTTTAAAGTCGACGATCATGACGGCGTGCGCGACCCGCGCGGCATGCTGGGATACCGGCTCGAAGTTCAGGCGCACATCGTGACCGGCGCGACAACCTCGATGCAGAATCTGCTCAAGTGCGCGCATGGCGCCGGCATCGACGTGGACGAGATGGTGCTGGCGCCGCTGGCTTCGGCCACGGCGGTGCTCACGCCGACCGAGAAGGAAATGGGCTCGGTGCTGGTCGATATCGGCGGCGGGACCACCAGCATCGCGGTGTTTATCGAGGGCGCGCCATGGCACTCGCATGTGCTGGATATCGGCGCGGCGCACTTCACCAGCGATCTGGCCATGGTTCTGCGTTTGCCTCTCGATGCGGCCGAAAAGCTCAAGGTGGAGCATGGCAGCGTCAACCCGGAGGACTTTGGCGCCGATCAGTGGGTCGATCTGGCTGGTTTTGGCGATGAGACGCATGTGCGCGTTTCACGGCGCGAGGTGGCCGAGATTCTGCGCGCGCGGGCGGAAGAGCTGTTTGGCCAGATCGAAACTGAAGTCAAGCGCAGCGGATATGACGGGCTGTTGCCGGCTGGTCTGGTGGTGACCGGGGGCGGGGCGCAGCTGGGCGCGCTGCGCGAAGTGGCGCGCGACATATCGCATCGCCCGGTGCGCCTGGCCAAGCCCATGAACTTGTCCGGCTTGGTCGATTCGATTCAGACGCCGGCGTTCTCCTCGGCAGTCGGGCTGCTTGAATGGGGCCGGCAGGAGATTCAAGCGCGACCGCAGCGGCGCGCGCGGCTGGGCAAGCTGAACCTCAAAGGGTGGTTTGGCAAGCTGTTGCCCGGCAACTGACACAGACAGATCCGGCGCTTTTGCGGCTTTCCATTGCTCAGGGAGGTCCAAAACCGCCGTGATTGGCTTGAACGGCTGGGCGAAATCGAAGCAGGCTGCTTAGAACGCTCAGCCTTTAGACCGAAATCTGAAGAGGGAGAGGCGCGTCATTCCGGGCTAAATGCTCAAAATCGGCCCAGGATGACAAGGAGGATCATGCAGAGCTAGACCAAAAGAGGGAAGGAAAGTTCGTAGCGCGGTTAGATTCGATAAAGAGTTCGACCGCAGCAGGGACTAAAGTTGGTCGAGTTGTCGCGTTTCTTAACGTACAAACATTTCGATCGACAGTCTTGTGAAATTTGGGAAATATCTATGAAGTTGTGGATAACTTTCTTGACTTTGTGGATATTACTTTTACAATCTGTGAACTTGCTGTGGATTCAGAGCCGCAGCGCAGAGATTAAGGGGTAAGTGCCAATGAATATTCAGAAAGAGTACATGGGAGTTTCGGCTGAGTCGCCAGCCCAAATCAAAGTGGTCGGCGTGGGTGGCGGTGGCCAGAACGCTGTCAACCGCATGATCGCCGATGGCGTGATGGGCGTTGAGTTCATAACGATGAACACCGACCAGCAGGCCCTGATGTCGAGCAACGCGCCGGTGCGCGTGCGCATCGGCGAGAAAGTGACGCGCGGCCTGGGCGCCGGCAGCAACCCGGAACAGGGTGAAAAGGCGGCCGAAGAGTCGGCCGATGAGATCTACAGCCTGCTCAAAGGCGCCGACATGGTGTTTATCACTTGCGGCATGGGAGGCGGCACCGGCACAGGCGCTGCGCCAGTGGTTGCGCGCATCGCTAAAGAGAACGGCGCGTTAACCATCGGCGTCGTGACGCGGCCCTTCGGTTTTGAAGGCACCCCGCGCCAGCGCGCTTCGGAGCAGGGCATTGAGCGCTTGAAAGAGCATGTCGACACGCTGATCGTGATTCCGAACGACCGCCTGCTCGACATTGTTCCCAAGACCGCGTCGTTGACGCAGGCTTTCCGAGTGGCCGACGATGTGTTGCGCCAGGGCGTGCAGGGCATCTCCGAAGTGATCACCGTTCCCGGCATGATCAACCTGGACTTTGCCGACGTGCGCACGATCATGAGCGAGGGCGGCGCGGCGTTGATGGCGGTGGGTTCCGCGGCTGGCGAAGGCCGCGCCCGCATTGCCGCTGAGCAAGCCATCACCTCGAATCTGCTCGATGTCACTATCGATGGCGCGCGCGGCATCCTGTTCAACGTCACCGGCGGGCCTGATTTGAGCCTGTTTGAAGTGCACGAAGCCGCCAGCATTATCAAGAATGCGGCGCATCCCGACTGCAATGTCATCTTCGGCGCCGTTTTGGACGAGAAGATGAAAGATCAGGTGCGCATCACCGTGATTGCCACCGGCTTCGACCACACCGGCGGCGTGCCGCGCAGCACCGCGCGCCGCATAACCACAGCGACGACAGCCAGCTCGCGCAGCGCTTCCACAAGCACGTCGCGCGCGCCGGTCGAGCGCACGCATCATCATGAGGACGTGAGCGCGCCGTCGTCGCGCAGCTCGGCGCTGGATCCGGACAATCTGGAGCTGCCGTCGTTCTTGCGCCGGCGCTAGGCCATGCGCTGGCATGGCGCAACCGAATAGGTGATCGCGTTTCGTCTCCTTGGCGGAACGTTCACAGGCACAACCCTCTTCTCTGGACAAGGCCCAACGCAAGTTGGGTCTTTGTCGTTTTCACGCAACATCGAATGCCACATTGCGCGCGCGTCGTTATTAACCCCCGAGTGTTGCCGCAGCAAGTGGTTTTTCGAGCGCAGGAGTTGCGTCAAAATCAATGCCGATTGCTACCTTAAATTTCGACATTGTTTTAACATGAATAGGCGCTTCGTTGTTGACTTCGGGCACCTCGGTGACTAGAATCCCCATCCCGTCAGAGACCCTATACATGGCGTCGAAAATTTGTTCGACCCCTAGATATAGGGGAAAGCCGGGCGAATTCTAAGGCAAACCTATATGAAGTGCCCAGCTTGCGGAAGCAACGAAACCCAGGTCATCGACACCATCCGCGAATCGGCTGGTGGCGTTCGCCGCAGGCGTTCGTGCAAAGAATGCAACAAACGGTTTACCACGGTGGAACGCGTGGTTGAAACGATGCCGCTGGTTGTCAAGCGCGGGGGACGGCGCGAGCAATTTAATCGCGAGAAAGCATTGGAGGGAATCAAGATCGCTTGCGCCAAGCGGCCGGTTTCGGCCGAGGCCATCGAGCGTCTGGCCAACCAAATCGAAGCGCAAACCATTGCGCTAAACAAAAGCGAAGTTCAAGCACGCGATATTGGCGACATGGTGCTGCGCGGCTTGCGCGAGCTGGACGAAGTGGCCTATATCCGCTATGCCATCGTCTATTTGAACCTGAAGGATCTCGAGAGCGTGCGCGGCGAGATCGACAAGCTATTTAGCGAACGATAAGGGATCCGTTCCGACTGTCGGCGTCCGAGCGTGTGGCTCGGGACCCCGCCACTCGGGATTTTTTGGCCAAGTTAACCATCACAGATTTCACGACAGAGGGAATACAGGACTATGAAGATTACGCGACGATTCACCAAGGCCGGTGCCAGCCCATACGCGGACATCACGTTCGAAAAACGCGGTTCGGTCATCCGAAACCCGGACGGCTCGAAGGTTTTCGAGATGAACGACATCGACATCCCGGCGGCCTGGTCGCAGGTGGCGACGGACATCATCGCGCAGAAGTATTTTCGCAAGGCGGGCGTGCCGAGCGCCACGGCGCGGGTGAAGGAAAAGGGCGTGCCGGCCTGGTTGCAGCGCAGCGTGCCGGCCAAAGACGCCGATCCCAACGTCGGCGAGCGCGACAGCAAGCAAGTGTTCAACCGTCTCTCCGGTTGCTGGACATACTGGGGCTGGAAGTATGGCTATTTCGACACTGAGACCGATGCCCAGGCGTTTTACGATGAAATGTGCTTCATGCTGGCCAGGCAGATGGCTGCGCCCAACTCGCCGCAGTGGTTCAACACCGGCTTGAACTGGGGCTACGGCATCAGCGGTCCGTCGCAGGGGCACTATTACGTCGATCCCGACACCGCGAAGCTTACGCGCTCGAGTGATGCATACAGCCACCCGGCGCCGCACGCCTGCTTTATCCAGTCTGTGACCGACGACCTCGTCAACGAAGGCGGCATCATGGACTTGTGGACGCGCGAGGCGCGCATCTTCAAGTATGGCTCGGGCACCGGCTCCAATTTTTCAAATCTGCGCGGAGAAGGTGAACCGCTCAGCGGCGGCGGCAAATCCAGCGGCCTGATGAGCTTCCTCAAGATCGGCGACCGCGCCGCTGGCGCGATCAAGTCCGGCGGCACCACGCGCCGCGCGGCCAAGATGGTCATCCTCGACGCCGATCACCCGGATATCGAGACGTTTATCGACTGGAAGGTGGTCGAAGAGCAAAAGGTAGCCGCGCTGGTGACTGGCAGCAAGCTCAACAACCGTCATCTCAACGCCATCATGCAGGCGTGCCATGCGGAACCCAACGCCGCGATCAAGTTTGACCGCAAGCAAAACAAGGCGCTGGGCGCGGCCATCAATGCCGCCCGCCTTTCGCTGATCTCGCCCAACTATATTGAGCGCGTGATCCAGCTGGCGCAGCAAGGCTTCGCCAGCATCAAGTTTGCGGAATATGACACGGACTGGACAAGCGAAGCCTATATCACGGTCAGCGGCCAGAACTCGAACAATTCGGTGCGGGTAACCAACGCCTTCATGGAGGCGATTGAGACGGGCGGTGAGTGGCCGCTGTATTGGCGCACCGAGCTTGAAAAGGCGCGCGCGCAGCAGCGCCCGCCCAAAGCCCGCCGCATGCTCAATGCGCGCGAGCTGATGGGGCGCATCAGCGAAGCAGCCTGGCAATCGGCCGACCCCGGGTTTCAATATCACACCACGATCAATGAGTGGCACACCTGCCCGGCGGACGGCGAGATTCGCGGCAGCAATCCGTGCGTTACTGGCGACACGCGAGTGGCGACTGATGCGGGCATGATCCGCATCGATCAGTTGCTGGATAAGCCCATGCGTGTGGTCGGCGCGGACAATCGGCTGCACGACACCGCCCCGGCGTTCAAGACCGGTGTCAAGCCGGTTTACCAGTTGCGCACACGCGCCGGTTATGAGCTCAAGCTGACTGCCGATCACAAGGTTTTCACCGCAAATCGCGGCGATGTCGCGGCCCATCTGTTGACCAAAGACGATGTGCTGGTGCTGGCGCGGCCAAACTTTGGCATGCAAGCAATCGACAGCCGTATTGGCGAATTTATCGGCTTGCTCATGGGCGACGGTTGCCTGATGGGCGAGCAGGAAGCGGCTATGGTCACGTTGGCGCCGGAAGAGGCTCTGGTAGCCGAAAAAGTGCGCACCGATGTGATGGCGTTCAAAATCGATCATGCGGTGGATGGGCGCGGCAGCCGGCCGTCGACGGTCAACCAGCCGCAGAAGACGTTGCGTTTTGGCACTTCGGCCCGCAGCGTGGTTGAAGTGGCCAAACAATTTGCTGTGCTGGATGAAGGCAGCGAGTGGAAGCGCTTTACCGACGCAGCATTCGGCCTGAATCAAGACGCGCTCGCCGCAATGCTGCGCGGGTTGTTTACTGCGGACGGCACCGTTGCAAACTATGGCGAGAAGTCGCAGTATGTCGCGCTGGACAGCACCTCGCTCACACTGCTCAAGCAAGTGCAGCAGATGCTGCTGGCGTTTGGCATCAAGGCCAAGCTTTATACAAACCGCCGGCCGCTGGCTGATCGCATGGTCAGCGTTTTGCCGGACGGGAAGGGCGGTTACGAAGAATACCCGGTGCAGCAGCTGCACAGCCTGCGCATCAGCCGTTCATCGCGCGTGCTCTTCGAGCGCGAGATTGGCTTTGTGGCCGGCAGCCCGAAGAACGAGCGACTGGCCCAGCTCAACCGCAGCGTGAGCGCCTACAACGATTCGCTTACGGACTCGGTGCAAACACTGGAATACATCGGCATGGAGCCGGTGTATGACCTGACCGAACCGCAGACGCACCACTTCGTTGCCAATGGCATTGTGGTGCACAACTGCTCAGAGTACCTATTTTTGGATGACACCGCCTGCAATTTGGCTAGCCTCAACCTGGTCACGTTCTATGACGCGGCCAGTGGCCAATTCGATGTCGATGCGTATCGCCATGCCGTGCGCTTGTGGACGATCGTGCTGGAGATCAGCGTGCTGATGGCGCAGTTCCCGAGCAAGATCATGGCCGAGTTGAGCTACAAATATCGCACGCTGGGCCTGGGTTACGCCAACCTGGGCACCCTGTTAATGGTGCAGGGTATTCCATACGACTCGCCCGAAGGCCGCGCCATTTGCGGCGCGCTGACCGCGTCGATGCATTGCACCTCCTACGCGACCAGTGCCGAAATGGCGGGCGAACTGGGCGCCTTCCCCGGCTATGCCGCCAACGCGCAGCATATGCAGCGCGTGATTCGCAATCACCGCCGCGCGGCGTACAACGCGCCTAAGGACGAGTATGAAGGCTTGTCCATCGCGCCGCTCGGCATCAACCCGGAGTATTGCCCGGATTATCTGCTGCGCGCCGCGCGTGAAGACGCCGACCGCATGCTCGCACTGGGCGAGAAGCACGGCTTCCGCAACGCACAAGTGACGTGCATCGCGCCAACCGGCACGATCGGCCTGGTCATGGACTGTGACACGACGGGCATCGAGCCGGACTTTGCGCTGGTGAAGTTTAAGAAACTGGCCGGTGGCGGCTACTTCAAGATCGTCAATCAGTCGGTGCCGCCCGCGCTCACCCGCATGGGCTACAGCGATGCGCAGATCGACACGATGATCAAGTATGCCGTGGGACATGGCACGCTGCGCGGCTGCGCGGCGATTACGCACGAAGCGCTGCGCGAAAAAGGCTTTGACGACGCTGGCCTTGAGAAGATCGAAGCGGCGCTGCCCACCGCGTTCGAGATCCAGTTTGCGTTCAACAAGTGGACGCTGGGCGAGGATTACTGCAAAAACGCGCTCGGCCTGACCGATGAACAGCTGAACGATCCCAAGTTCAACATGCTCAAGGTGCTGGGCTTCACATCCGAGCAGATCTTGGCCGCCAACGACTATGTGTGCGGCACCATGACGCTCGAGGGCGCGCCAAGCTTGCGCACCGAGCACTACGCGGTGTTCGATTGCGCCAACAAGTGCGGCAAATACGGCCAGCGCTTTATCAGCACCGATGGGCATATTCTGATGATGGCGGTGGCGCAGCCGTTCATCTCCGGGGCGATCTCGAAGACGATCAATCTGCCGAACGAAGCCACGGTGCAGGATATCTGGGACGCCTACATGCTGTCATGGAAAGTGGGCGTCAAGGCCAATGCGTTGTATCGCGACGGCTCAAAGCTGAGCCAGCCGCTCAACACCAGCTCGGACGAAGAGGAGGAGACGGCGGCGGAGAGCGCGGCGCATGCGGCAGTCGAAGCTGGCGCGATCCCGGAATCGCAGCGCGAAGTGGTGGAGAAGACCATCATCCGATATCTGGCCAAGCAGCGCAGGCTGCCCAACCGCCGCGGCGGCTACACGCAGAAGGCCAAGCTGGGCGGGCATACCGTGTTCCTGCGCACCGGCGAATATGGCGACGGCACGCTGGGCGAAGTGTTCATCGACATGCACAAGGAAGGCGCGGGTTTCCGCAGCCTGATGAACTGCTTTGCGATCGCGGTGTCGCTGGGCTTGCAATATGGCGTGCCGCTTGAGGAGTTTGTCGATTCGTTCACGTTCACCAAGTTCGAACCGTCGGGCTTTGTGCAGGGCAACGATCACATCAAGAACGCCACCAGCGTGATCGACTATATCTTCCGCGAGCTGGGCATCACGTATCTGGGCCGCAACGATCTGGCGCATAGCTTTACGCCTGCGGCGCAGGCCGAGCCCGAGTATGACGATGAGGAAGTGGTTGACACATTGCCGCAGATTGCACGGCCGGACGCCGCTCATGTGAATGGCAACGGCAACAGTCACGACATCAATGGCAACGGTCATGGGCTGGGCAGCGGCGCCAAGCCGGTCACCGGCGCTGCGGCGGTAAACGTGGTGAATCAGCAGAGCGTGGCGGAGAAGCGGCGCGAAGCCAAACTCAAGGGCTACACCGGCGATCCCTGCCCGGAGTGCCAGCAGTTCACGCTGGTGCGCAACGGCACCTGCTTGAAGTGCAACACCTGCGGCAGCACCACCGGGTGCTCTTTGGCAGCCGCGGATGACATTTGGACGGCCCACCAATTACACATGTCACGACAGCGGGATGAGTCCATCTCGCTGTCGTGAC
>JANMNW010000295.1:0-7054 GCA_031368515.1 Chloroflexota bacterium | reverse complement strand
GCGTTCTGCCAAGGTTTCTTCCGCCATCCCCGAACCTTACACGTTTTGGCTTGTCCTTGTTTGGTTCCGGCTTGTCCGGCTTAGGTCTCATTGTCGCCAGCGTCGCGCGGGCCACCAGCCGGCTCTTAATATGTTCTACGCACAAGTCGTGACGCAGTTGCTCGCGCTCAGTTGCGCGCCAATTGTTGTGCCGGCCGAAATAGCCGAAGCATGACGCTCGACCACAAGGCCAGAATCGACACGCAGGCCAGCATCGCCACCCAGGTCACCGGCTGCTCAAACACAATGCGCGCGGCGCGCGCCAGCGTGCCCAGCGCGCCCACAGCGCCGCGTCCCAACGCGCTCAGCACATGCAGCAGGCCGCTTGGCGCCAGCGACATGACCAGTGCCGCGCAGGCGCTGATGATCAGCGCCCAGCCCAGCGCGACGAAGAGGGCGTTGGTTCCGACGATCAAGGCAATATGCCGCCCGTGCAGCGGCCGCGCCATCGCAATCCCGCGCGTCGCCGTCATCACCGTCTGTGTAAACGACTGGCGCGGCGCAATTGACGGCGCTGTGGTCAACGCACCTTCGACGCTTTGCATTGCGTCGAACATCGCGCGCGCATCCGGATGCGAATTGAGATAAGCATCCAAGCGCACCCGCTCCGACGGCGAAATCGTGTCGTCGAGCGCTTCCATCATCAGTACTTCGTAGTCCAGCATAGGGATTGCCTCACAGTCGGCCGGCCAGCGGCGATTGAGCCAGTTTCTGGCGCGCGCGAAACAAACGACTCTTGACCGCGCTCACCGTCAACCCGGTTGCGCGAACGATATCGTCATAACTCATTTCATCCCAGTAGAACATGATCACCATGCTGCGGTCGTCCGGAGCCAGCGTCGCCAGCATGGATTGCAGCACCGCCTGCTGTTGCCGCTTGACTGTCACCACATCAGGCTGGGGTTCATGGCTTTCAAAAAGATTTTCAACCGGATCCGCATCGGGCGCGCTGTCCGGCCCCGCAAAGTCGGCAAAGTTCATCGGCTCAATCTTGCGCCGCCGCAGCCGGTCGATGCACAGATTCGAAGTGATGGTCATCACCCAGGTTTTGAAGCGCCAGTCTGGGTTGTAGAGCCGCAAGCGCGCATAGGCCTGGGTAAACGCATCCTGCGCCGCGTCTTCGGCCTCTTTTTCGTTGCTAAGCATGCGGTAGGCCAGGTTGTAGACGCGTGTTTGGTGCGCTTCAACCAGGCTTTGAAATGCGTTGACGTCGCCTTCAAGCACAGCCTGGATCACGGCGCGCTCCGCCCCTGCCTCCGACACATCGGCTACGGCCGCTGGCCTGGGAGATGGTGCATAGCTTGGCTTCATTGTCTGCGCCGTCTGGCGTAGCGCCACGGTGGTCATTATCAGGTGATACGGTCTGTGGTGCAAAAAGTTGCGGCCAGCCTGGCCGCCACCTCCTGCCCCGATAATACGAGCCCTGTGAAACATTCGACCCAAACCGTCGTGCCTCTCAACCTTCTTCGCAATCAACTGGCTTTTGGCGGCGATTCAATGTTTTTCGGCATCGGCACCTATTTCATGCCCATCACAACGGTGGTGCCGGCGCTGGCTGCCAGTTTCACCTCCGACAAAACGCTGATCGGCTCGATCTCGCTGGCCTGGTATTTCGGCTGGCTGGCGCCGCAATTGTTTGCCGCGCGGCTGGTTCGGGGCAAACCACGCATGAAGCCCTACGCCGCCATCCCAGCGCTCCTGTCGCGCCCGCTCATTCTGTTCTATGCGCTCTGGCTCTTTTTCGATCGCGGCGCCAGCCCCCAGCTTTCCGCCTGGCTGCTGGTGCTCACCATCGCGGTCTTTGCCATGATCGACGGCCTGACCACCGCGGCATGGTTCGACATGCAGGGGCGCGCACTCACACCGGATGTGCGCAGCCGCGTGATCGCCACCAACCAGTTGCTGGCGGCGATCGGGGGCCTGGGCGTGGGCTTGCTGGTCGAACGCATCCTGTCAAACCCGACGCTGCCTTTTCCGGTAAATTACGGTGTGCTGTTCGCCTGCGCCGCGGCATGCTTTATGGTGTCGCTGGGTTTCATGCTGCTGATCAGAGAACGGCAAAGTGCAGCGCAAGCGGCCGACGCGCCGCCACAGGCGAATTTTCTGCACCAGGTGGCGCACGCCGTGCGCAGCGACGCGGTATTGCGCCGCACACTGCTGGCGCGCTTTCTGAGCGGGATCGAATACATGGCCGCGGCGTTTTATGTGGTGTTCGCGCGCGAGCAGCTAGGCTTGCCCGAATCGGCCGTAGGTGTGTTCACGTTGGCCATCATTGTGGGCGGGCTGGTCGCCATCGTGCTGTTTGGCTGGCTGGCGGTCCGCTTTGGTTCGCAACGGGTGATTCAGGCCGCGGGCATCATGCAGTTCATCGGCCCGCTGCTGGCCACGGGCGTGGCGTTCTTTGCGCCGCCGCCGGCGGTGGCCTATGGCGTGCTGATCATCATCATGGGGTTGAACGGCGCAACCAACCGCTCGATGCAGCTGGGCTATTTCAGCTACGCGCAGGACAGCGCGCCAGAAATCGACCGGCCGATGTATATCGGCGCGGTCAGCTCGGTGGCTGGCACCGCATCGCTGATGCCGCTGCTGGGCGGCGTGATGGTCGATTTTCT
Organism: Chloroflexota bacterium; assembly: GCA_031368515.1. GTDB lineage: Bacteria > Chloroflexota > Anaerolineae > J036 > Brachytrichaceae > CANJQH01. The sequence continues at coordinate 4,403 of JANMNW010000295.1, read as the reverse complement.
GCAGGGCAGCGGAAGTGGCGCGATCGCCTACCCGCTTCTGTTTGTCATCGCCACGGTCTGCGCCTTTGGCGGCGTCGTCTCAGCCCTGGGGCTGCCCAAGGCGCGGCGCGCATAGAACGCATCACGGCACCCAGACAGGCTGGGTGGCGTCCTCAGCCAGCACCCGTTGCGTGGCGCCGTCGCGGCTGCTCAACCACACTTGCGGCTTGGCGTATTGCTCGGTCAGCTTGAAGCGCTGCGCAATCAGCCAGCGCTCATCCGGGCTCCAGGCCAGCCGAAAGTGGCTGTATTCGTAGTGGCTCGTCACGCGTTGCGCGCCGCCGCCATCGGGCCTGGCTGTCCAGATTTGCGCGCCGATCAACGCGCGCGAACCCGCTTCCTGCCGGCTGAACGCGATCAGCGCGCCGCTGGGCGCCCACGCCACGGCCGCGTCGTTGTGCGTGCTGATCGGAAACACCGTGGTGATCACGCCGCGCGCCAGATCGACGCGATACATCTGGTTGTAACCGCGATCTTCCAGCGGCAGGATGTCCGGAAAGATCAACTGGTTGCCATCCGGCGACCATGCACCCGGATCGCCCAGATTGCTCGGCAATTGCACCGGCTCCAGCGAAACCGTGTCGATGATCGTAACCGCGCTGTCGGTCGAATCCACATACGCCAACCGGTCATCCACCGGCGACCACATCGGCAGCGAGCCGATGCGCTGGTTGTCGGCATACAACGGCACGGTTTGCTGCGTGTTGACATCCATCAGCCAGATGCGCGCCGGCCCGGGCAGCTTGCCAATGGCGCGTTGAATCAGCGCCCGCCGTTCAAACGCGATGCGCGTGCCATCGGCCGACCACGACGCGCTTTGACACACCTCGGCATCGCAACGCAGCAGCACTTTGCGCCCGCTGCCATCCAGGTTCACAAGCACCAGATCGCGCTCGCCATTCGGGTCGCGATTCACGCTGATCACCGCGCGCGTGCCGTCCGGGCTGATGGCAAAGTCATAGACGCCATACGGCTCCGATGTCACGCGCTGCACGGCCGCGCTTTCGGGGTCCAGCAAAAACAGATTGGACGCGCCTTCCGACGGCGTGAGATAGGCCACGCGGGCGCGGCGCGTCTGGAACGACACGCTGTGATCGCTCAGCACCCGGCGCCCGCGCAAACTTTCGCCGCCTGCGCGCAAAGTCAGCACATAGCCAGTGTCCGGCCGCAAGGGCTGCGCCGGCACAAACACGACGGACGGGCCGTTGCCGCGCAGCGTGCCCGAGACCGGCGGTTGTGTTTGCAGGCGGCCTTCGAGCGTGGTGATGTTCATCGGCTCGGAAAAAGTAAAGCTGATCTGCGCGCGGGTGGACACATCGCCCGCGCCGGATAGCGGGGTGGTGCGCGTCACCGATGCGCCGATCTGATCGCCGCGCGCGATCACCAGCCCGGTTGCGGCAGCCAATATCAAAATGACGGCCAGGGCTACTTTGTCGAGACGATCGAAGCGAAACACACCGCGAGTATAGAATGCCGGGCGCGCCACCATGTCACTCAAGCTCACGCTCACCCTCTCTTCCGATCGCCTGGCGGTGTGCCGCCTGGATGCCGGCGCCGCCGTGCCAGCCTGGGCGGTCAAATCGGCTTTCTTTTCGATCACGCGCACGGGCGACGAGCTGTCCATCGTGTGCCGCGAGGATGATGCGCCAAGCGACGCCGCGTTCAAGATCGAGCGCGGCTGGCGCGCGTTCAATATCGAAGGCCCGCTCGATTTTGAGCTGACGGGCATGCTGGTCGCCATCGCCAAGCCGCTGGCGGATGCCGGCATTCCAATTTTTGTTTTGTCCACTTACGACACAGACTACGTGCTGGTCAAGCACGACCGCGTGCAGCCGGCCATCACCGCATTGGCGCGCGCCGATCACACGGTCCATGAGCCGCTCGAAACGATGCTGGTCAAATTTGGCTGGCGCCTGCCCAACAACACGCGTTTCAACGCCCACTTCAACGCCCGGCTTCGCGCCTATGAACGCGAGCAGGACCGCTGGATCGTCACGCTGGACAGGCTGCTCTGGATCACCGAGGGCATGCCTGCGACCGTGACCGAGCGCGTCGCCGCTCTCATTGGCAAATGGGCGCGCGTGCCAAATGAGGCGCGCTTTGGCATGACGCTGCCGCTCAAGTTTGAAACCCTGGCCGGGCGGATCAAGTTTTTTTACGACGAGGATCCACGAGCTGAGAGTCCCGAGTCGGCAGTCCCGAGGGCTGAGTCGACAGTCCCGAGGGCTGTGCCAAAAGTTGACTCGGGACTATCGACTGCGGACTGAATAATCGATGCGCCTCCACACCCACAACGATCTGGCCTACTACACGTTTGACAGCATTGCGGTCAAGCACGGTTACTTCACGCGCCATGGCGGCGCGAGCACCGGCATGTGGTCGTCGCTCAACCTGAGTCGCAGCACCGGCGACACGCAGGAAGCGGTGGCTGAAAACCGCAAACGCATGATGGCGGCCATGAATACAACCCGCTGGCTCACTTCCTGGCTGGTGCACGGCAACCACGTGCGCGTGGTCGGTCCGGATGATCTGGGCCATGACGACGCGCATGCCGACGGCATGGTTACGCGCGCTCGCGGCATGGCGTTGACACTGCGCTTCGCCGATTGTGTGCCGGTGGTCTTTCACGACCGGCGCCGCGATGTGATTGGCATCGCGCACGCAGGCTGGAAGGGCATCGTCAATGGCGTGCTCGCCGCCACCGTGCACACGATGGGATTGGCATTTGGGTGCGATCCGGCCGACATCGTCGCTGGCGTCGGCCCGTGCATCGGTCCGCAGAAGTTTGAGGTTGGCGCGGATGTCGCCGCCGCAATTCAAGGCGCAGTAAGAGAGAAGGTGGTGACGGAAGCTGCGGAAGGTGCTGAGGGCGCTGAACATTCAGCATTCTCCGCCCCTTCCACAAAGCCCCGTGTCAATCTATGGAAAGCCGCGCAATCGCAGCTGCGTCAGGCTGGCGTCGGCGAGATCGACGTCGCCCGCCTCTGCACAGCCAGCAACACGCGCGATTGGTTTTCGCATCGCGAAGAAAGAGGCCAGACCGGCCGCTTTGGCGTGCTGATCGAACTGGGCGGGTAGGCTGCGCGCTGCGAGGCTGTTCTCACCTCGAAGAGCCAAGCCCCTACACAAATTGCTCGAGAACCGCCTGCGCCCACGCGATATTGGCATCCACCGTGCGGCCGGCCAGATGCGGCGTATGCACTACATTGTCACGGCCCAGCAACGGGTCGTCAAACGGCAACGGTTCAATGTCGAACACATCGGCGGCCAGCGCCAGCTCATTCGCCAACACGCGCCGGCGCAATGCGGGCGCATCGATTATGCCCATGCGCGTGACCACCACCACCAGACAGCCTTTGGGCAGCGCGTCGACATGCGCGGCGCTGACGATGCCGCGCGTGGCATCGACCAGCGGCATCATGGGCGCAAAGATCTGCGCATCGCCCAGCAGCGCTTCGATTTAGCGCGCCCGCCGAGCGCCGGCACGGTGAAAAGCGGGATCGGTGGCCAGCGGATCCCAGGCCGCGACATCGGCACCCAGCGTATGGCAAAAGCTGGCATAGCGGCTGCCAATATTGCCCACGCCCACAACGCGCACACGCTTGCCGGCGACGGTGCCGCTGGTGAAGCGCGTGTCGTCGCTCATCTGCGCGCCCAGCCCGCCGGGGCCACGGTTGCGCGCCGCGCTGTAGCGCTCCCACGCCTCAAGCGAGGCCAGCATCTCGCGCGAATAATGCTGCATATGGCGCAGCGCGTTAATCGTGAGCCCAAGCGCAAACTCGGCCACACTCTGCCCCCAATACCCCTCGCTGTGATGCTCGATGAGCGCCACACCGCGCGCGCGCAAGCGCGCGACGTCGTCGCCGGGCAATGCGGTGCGCCCGCCATAGGCGGGCAAGAAAGCCGCCTGTCGCAAGCCAGAGAGAGCACTGAGGCATGCCGCTGTCACGGGCACGCCGAGCACGATGGCCTCTGTAACCGCGCTTGCGCTTTGCACGCGCGCCGAGAGCGGCTGCCCGTCGCCACGCGCCCAGCGCCGCAGCTGCAGGCCGCCCGGCGCAGGTGTCCAGGCGTCAACAAGCGCTTGCGTGACATAGGGCCAGTGCGCTTCAAAATCGGCGTGAACGGCAATCAGACGGGTTGCGGCCATGGCCGCATTGTAGGAGCAGCGCGAAAAGCGAGCACAGCCGCGCGCGTGCGCGGCTGTGCTCGCTTACAGGTCCTGCAAGCCTTGCTTACGGCGTGTAGCCAAGCTCTTTCGCCTTGGCTGCGTCGGCATTGGCCTGGTTTTTCTGACCCAGCGACTTGTAGGCATTGCTGCGATTGGCGTAATACAAGCCATACTCGGGCCGCACCTCAATAGC
>JANMNW010000241.1:0-2278 GCA_031368515.1 Chloroflexota bacterium | reverse complement strand
GCACGCCTTTGTAATATAGCTGGATTCCATCAATAGCGTTGCATTTCGTTTGTGAACTCAGGTTGGCACTATGTGTCGCCGGCGCGTCAAGGATGCGCACCGTCAATCGGGAAAAGCAACTTGAACTCGGAACCGGGGGAATGCCTTGTGTAGGCCAGTTTTGTATTTAGCTGCTTGGCGAAAGCGTTGACAATACGCATTCCCATGCCACGCGACTTACCGGGATCGAAGTTTTCGGGAAGGCCCGCTCCCGCATCGCGGACGGAAATCAAAATATCCCGCTCTCCCTTGCGTTCTATGCCAACCCAGATTTCTCCTTGCGTTCCGTCGGGATAACCATATTTCGCGCAGTTGGTAATCAACTCGACAATAATCAGCGCCACCGAGATCGCGTTATCGACCTTTATCGCGATATCCCGCTGCGCCGCGACGTGTATCGTGCAGTGGACAACCGACGTCTCCATGTCCTGGCAGACCTCCTCGACATAGGCGCCGAGATCCATGCTTTCGATATAATTGTTGCGGTACAACCGTTCGTGGGCGCGGGCTATTGCCGTAACGCGCTGCGAGGCTTCCTCAAGCTGATTGGTGGTTTCCGGGCTTTTCACGCCACGTGCCTGTATTTGCAGCAAGCTGGCAACGATGGTCAGGCTGTTTTTGACCCGGTGATTCATTTCCTTCACAAGGAACTGCTGCCGTTCGAGTGCCGATTTAAGATGGCGTTCATTCCGCTGCCGCTCAATGGCCATGCCGAGCACATTCGCGGCGCCTTGCAGGAAGGCGAGATCGTGTTCGACAAACTCGTCTTCCGATTGGCTGTCCACCTCAAGTACTCCGAAGGGCTTGCCATCGCCCTGAAGTATGACGTTCATCGCCCGCATGATGCCATGTTGGGCCAGGACTTCCGGCGTGCGGAAGCGATCTTCGTTCTCCAGGTGATTGGAGATAACGGGTTTGCCCGTCCGCAGGGCAAAGCCGGCTGGCGAGGCCAGGTCGGCCCCAAGGCTGGCCACGCCTACAATGCCATCATCCCAACCCACGCCGGCCTCGACCAGGAGTCGGTTCTCCTCCGGAATATACCTTAAAACCTTGCAAAATTTGACGTTGAGCCCTTCAGCGGTGAGGCGCACCGTCTGATCCAGCAAAGTCTCAAACGTTGCACCCTGGAGCGCCAGAACACCCAGCTCGGACAAAATCTCCTGTTGACGAACGCGTTGCTCAAGGGCGCGCCGCGTGAGATCCGGGGCGCTCTGATTTGCCTTTGCCTCAATCATCGGCTGGTTGCCGCTCCGGTCTGCCATTCTATGTTTTGCTTTCAAGTTTCGAGGATGACGATATTTAGAGGGAAAAGTCCGATGTCAGTCAGTTACAAAAATCATATTCCAAGTGAGCATTAGCCTAGTTGAGCGGCAGCGGCCTGCAAAAAAACGCCCGTACAATGCTGGGTAACGGCGATGATGCTGCATGCAATCGCCCCGTCCATGCACGGCTTTGCAGTATAGCTCAATTCCGGCGTCCGCCGGAATGCGGGAGCGAAGAGGAGAATCATGTGAAATACGGAGTTGCGTGGTTTTAATGTCGAAAGCGAGGCGGTTCCGAAGATAAAATTGAAGCAGAATGATAGAACTGTAGATTGCGGTGGGGGCGATGGATCAACGGCCGTGTTTCGAACAACTGCTGGATTACACTATGGTGTCGCACCGCAACGTTGCGCTGTTTTAGCAGTCCATCGCTTTTGAGGATGAAGTGGGGCTTCTTCCCCCTTACCGGCGATGTTATACTTCCCGTACCCAAAAACCGTCTTAACTCTTGGTTAACATCCCATTCTTTCAAAAAATGATTAACAACTTATTTTGATTCTATAAAAACTACAATGTTTTCAATGGCTTGATCTACAACAGTCCGTAGACGGACTGTTGTATTTTTGGCTTTGCGATACTATTTTGTTTCGTGTCAAGCGATTCGGTGCGTTCCTGCACAGAAATATGTGGAAAATGGTAGTTTAATGCCGGGACCGTACGATCCACGAGCGATAGCGAATGAGTTTGTAGAACGGTTTGCGAAAGCCGGGATGCCGCTTACCCATATGCAGCTTCAGAAGATGGTCTATTTCGCGCATGGTTGGAGTCTAGCAATTTTTGGTCGGCCGCTTTCGCAGGCATATTTTATGGCTTGGAAATGGGGGCCGGTTAATACCCAAATCTATAATAAATTCAAGAAGTTTGGCGCTCTGCCAATTTCAGAGAAGGCCATAGATGGCTTGACAAAATTGCCGTAC
>JANMNW010000227.1:0-2378 GCA_031368515.1 Chloroflexota bacterium | reverse complement strand
CGCCTTTTAAGCTCGAGCGCTATTTCGCGCGCTATGAATTCAGCACGGAGCTGCTGCTGTGCTCGTCGGACGTTGAAGGCATGCCCATGCACGAGTTGCTGGCGCTGGCCGATGAAGGCACGCGCGCACTTTGGGACAACCTCAGCCTGGGCTACACCGAATCGACCGGCCACCCGTTGTTGCGCAACGAAATCGCGCAGCTGTATGCCCGCACCCGCGCCGATCAAATCATCGTGACCAACAGCGGCGAAGAGCCGATTTATATCGCCATGCGCGCGCTGCTGAAGGCGGGCGATCATGTGATTGTGGTGTGGCCCGGATACCAGTCGCACACCGAGATCGCTCGCAGCATCGGCGCGGAGATCACCCTGCTACCGGTGCGACCAATGTCCTCCGTCGGCGGCGCGCTGCGCTGGATGATCGATCTGGACGAGCTGCACATGGCGTTGCGCCCCAACACGCGCCTGATCGTGACAAATTTCCCGCACAACCCGACCGGCGCCCAGCCCACCCGCGCCGAGTTTGACACGATTGCTCGGCTGGCCGCCGGGTGCGACGCCTACTGGTTGTCCGACGAGGTCTATCGCTTTCTCGAATATTCGCCAGCCGACCGGCTGCCTGCCGCCGCCGATGTATACGAACGCGGCATCTCCGTCGGCGCCATGTCCAAGTCATTCGCCCTGGCCGGCCTGCGCATCGGCTGGGCGGCTTCGCACGATGCAGCAGTCATGGCCAGGCTGCAGCACTACAAAGATTTCACCACCATCTGCAACAGCGCGCCCAGCGAGATTCTGGCGCTGATGGCGCTGCGCGCGCGCGAGGCAATCCTGGCGCGCACATTGAGTATCGTGCGGCGCAATCTGGCCCTGGCCAAGCCGTTTTTTGAAGCGCACGCAACGACTTTTGAGTGGACGCCGCCCAGCGCCGGCAGCGTAGCATTTCCGCGCCTGCGCGCCGGCGATGTCGACGCCTTCGCCGACGCACTGGTCACCCGCCACAACACGTTGATTCTGCCGGCCAGCGTCTTCGACTACCCGCACCCGCACTTTCGCATCGGGCTGGGTCGCAACAACTTTCCAGCCGCGCTTGAACGGCTCGGGCGCTTTGTCACGGCTTGAACCACGCTAGCGGTCGATCCTGCGCACGGCATAAATCATCAACAGCACCGTGCCGGCAAAATAAACCAGCGCCAGCGTGATATAGGGCGCTGGCAGCGTCACGCCTGTGCCAACGCCAAAAATCGCCTGCTTAAACAGCCACACATCGCCAGTCGCCTCATAGTGCGCGCGGCTGGCGATGATGGCGCTAAACGGGCTCAAGCTGGTGGTCAGGCCAAACACGCCTTCGATTAGATCGCGCAAAACTTGATAGCCGCCGCCGCGCATGGAGAAACCCAGCGCATTTTGCGCTCCGGCAATGGCGAAAAGCATCAATATCGGAATGCCAATCACAATGCCCACGGTAAAAGCATAGGTCAATGCCGATGCCAGGCCCTGTGAACGGGCCGTCGCCGAGAAAAACAGCGCCAGCGCCACAAACAACACCGACGACGCAACGATAACCATCAGCGCAATCAGCAATTCAAACGGCTCAATGCCGCCCAGCAACAACGCCAAGCTAAAGAGCGGCAACGACACGAAAACGAACAACAGGGCGTAGCCCACGGCCACAATAAACTTGCTTAGCACGATGGAGCGCGCTGAAAGGCCTGCGGCTCGCAACAGCAGCAGTGTTCCACGCTGGCGTTCGGTGCTGATGGCGCCCGCGGCAAACGCCGGCGTGACAAAACTTGCGGCGATCAGCTGCATGGCCACCAGGAAGTAAAACAGAGCCGGCCCGTACTCGCCTGTGCCGCCCACGCGCCGGGTGCCGCTGGATGTGCCGATCAAATAGATCATGAACCCGATTCCGCTGGTCACCGCTAGAAACAGCGTGATGGCCGCGGGCGTGGCGCGGCTGCGCATGCGCGTGGCCAGCTCTTTGAAAAGCAACGGGTTGGCGCTCAGACGCGCGGCGAGTTTCATGCAGTCTTGATGTCTCCGCTTTCGCTAAACGTCACAATTTGCACGCCGCTGTGCATGAGCGAACGCAGCAGCTCGCTTGCGTCGGTGTAGGCGCCGGCAAACGTCACATGCATTTCCTTCAATTGGTTGAGCGGCGTCAATTGCGCCTCGGCCGACACCGGCGCCTGCAGCTGCCTGACATTGAGAACGCCATGTCCGGCGCGCGCCAGCGCATCGGCCATGCTCACATCACCCAGGTATTTCACCACAATGTGCCGCACTGAAGCCGGGGCAGTCGGATCGGTCACATCCAACACCTGGCTGACGCGCCCACGATCGAGCCGCACCGCGTTTGTGCAAACATCCCGCACATCG
>JANMNW010000207.1:0-17088 GCA_031368515.1 Chloroflexota bacterium | reverse complement strand
GACGACGACGGTGTTGCCGTCGTTGACTAGCAGGTCGAGGACGTGGATCAACTTGTGCACGTCAGCGGCGTGCAGCCCGACCGACGGCTCGTCGAGCACATAGATCGTGCGGCCGGTGGCGCGCTTGCTCAACTCGCGGCTGAGCTTGACGCGTTGCGCCTCGCCGCCGGACAGCGTAGTGGCGGGCTGCCCTAGTTTGACATAGACCAGACCGACTTAGATCAGCGTCTCCAGCTTGCGCGCGATGGGCGTGATGTCCTTGAAAAACACCTGGCCCTCGGTGATTGTCATGTCCAGCACTTCGGCGATGTTTTTGCCTTTGTAGCGCACTTGCAGCGTCTCGCGGTTGAAGCGCGTGCCGTGACACACATCGCAGGTCACGTAAATATCCGGCATGAATTGCATCTGGATTTGCAGCACGCCCTGGCCTTCGCACGCTTCACAGCGCCCGCCTTTGACGTTGAATGAAAACCGCCCGCTCTTGTAGCCGCGCGTTTTGCTTTCCGGCAGCTCGGCGAAGAGATCGCGCAGCGGCGTCCACAGCCCGGTATATGTGGCCGGGTTTGAGCGCGGTGTTCGGCCGATGGGTTGCTGGTCGATGTTGATGACTTTGTCGAGCGCATCCAGGCCTGCGATGTCATCCAGCTCGCCGGCCACTTCCATCGCGCCGTTGAGCTTGCTCGCCAGCGATTTGTACAAGCACTCGACGATCAGCGAGCTCTTGCCGCTGCCGCTCACACCCGTCACGACGACGAGCTTGCCGAGCGGGATGTCGACATCGATGCCCTTGAGGTTGTTCTCGCGCGCGTTTTTGACCGTGATCTTTTTGCCGTTGCCCGCGCGGCGTTTCTCCGGCACCGGGATGCGTTTGCGCCCGCTCAGATATGCGCCCGTCAGCGAAACCTTGTGCTTCATGATCTCGGCCGGCGTGCCGGTGGCGATCACGTTGCCGCCATGCTCGCCCGCGCCCAGGCCCATGTCGATGATGTAATCGGCAGCTCTCATCGTGTCGTCGTCGTGTTCGACGACGAGCACGGTGTTGCCCAGATCGCGCATGCGCGTGAGTGTGTGGATCAGGCGCTCCTGGTCGCGCTGATGCAGGCCGATGCTCGGCTCATCCAGCACATACAGCACGCCCATCAACTGCGAGCCCACTTGCGTGGCCAGGCGGATGCGCTGGCTCTCGCCGCCGCTCAGCGAGGTGGCGCTGCGGCTGAGCGTCAGGTAATCCAACCCGACATCGACCAGAAAACCCAGCCGCGCGCGGATTTCTTTGACAATCTGTCCGGCGATTTTTTTGTCGCGGTCGCTCAACACCACCGCGGGCGCGTGCCCGTTCTTGGCGGCGTCTTTCTTGCCGTTTTTGTCGTGGTCGTCGTGAATGCCCAGGGAATCGACCCATTGCAGCGCTTCGCCGATGCCAAGATCACCCACTTCGGCGATGTTCTTGCCGGCGATGCGCACGGCCAGCACCTCTGGCTTGAGGCGCGCGCCGTTGCACGTTTCACAGGTTTTGAAGGTCATCTGCTCTTCAATCATCTGCTTCATGTAATCGCTGGAGCTTTCGCGATAGCGGCGCATCAAGTTGCTCAGCACGCCTTCAAAGGCGATGTCGTACTGGCGCCGTTCGCCCATGCGATTGACGTAGTTCATCTTGACGCGCTCGCCGTTTGTGCCGTGCAGGATCAAGTTGCGCTGGGCGGCGGTCAGCTGGCGCCAAGGCTTGCTCATGGGTATCTTGTAGGCCGTACAGACCGCCTGCAACACCTGGCGCCCCCAGCTGTCGTCGTCATCGCTGTTCCATCCGCTGGCGTTGATTGCGCCTTCTTCTATCGAGAGTTCGGCGTTGGGCACCACACGCGCGGCGTCAATTTCCCGTTTGCTGCCGAGGCCCTGGCATTCCGGGCAGGCGCCCTGAGGCGCGTTAAATGAAAAAAGCTTGGGCTCAAGATCCGGGTAGCTCAAACCAGTGGCGGGATCGACTTTTTTCTCGGAGAACAATATGTCGCGCGGTTTGGCCGCTTCGCCGGACCCGGGCTCGCGGTTGGACGCGGCCGCGCCACCTTGCACCATGGCGATCATGAAACCATCGCCGAGCTTGAGCGCGGTCTCGACCGAATCGGTCAAACGCGTCAGGAATTGCGCGCGCTCTTGCGCCGCCTCCGGGCTCCGATTCGCCGACTCCGTCTCCGGCACCACTAGCCGGTCAATTACCGCCTCGATATTGTGCAGCTTGTAGCGATCGAGTTCGATGTCCTCGCTGACTTCGCGCAATGCGCCGTTGACGCGCACGCGCACAAAGCCCTGTTTGCGCACGTCTTCAAAGATGCCCTGGTGATGCCCTTTTTTATCCTTGATCAACGGCGCAAGCAACTGAACCCGGGTGCCGGGCGGCAGCGCGGCGACCTGGTCGACGATCATCTCGGCGCTTTGCGATTGAAGCGGCTGGCCGGTGACGGGCGAATATTGGATGCCGATGCGCGCAAACATCAGGCGCAGGTAATCGTAGATTTCGGTGACTGTGCCGACAGTTGAGCGGGGGTTGTGGCTGGAACCCTTCTGATCGATCGACACCGACGGCGACAACCCTTCGATTTGATCGACATCGGGCTTTTCCATCTGACCCAGGAACTGGCGGGCATAGGCCGAAAGGCTTTCGACATAGCGGCGCTGGCCTTCGGCAAAAATCGTATCGAAGGCCAGCGAGCTTTTGCCGCTGCCGCTCAGACCGGTGATCACCACCATCTTGTCACGCGGGATGTCGACGTTGATGTTCTTAAGGTTGTGGACGCGAGCACCTCGCACCACGATCTTGTCCTGTGTCATAAAGGGGGTCGAGACTATAGCACGAATGTTCTGCGTGAAGCGCGCATTATGACCTTCGTCGCAGTGTTCGTCACCTTTCCCCGTGGCCCTTAGCAGGTTGTCCGTGGCACGTGGTCCGTAGCACGTAGTAGATGGCCGGTTTTCGTGCACGTGCCATGTGCCACGGACCACCTACTAAGGCTACTTTACAAAAAATGCATCCTGCGACAAGACATAGGAGTCACATGCGTCATAATGTGCCGGGCGTGTGGCAACCATTGCGGACTCATCAAGATCGTCACTGCCATCTATGCTTGCCTGCTCGCAAGCCTTTTATGCGACGATTTCCGCTTTTCTGCCTGGCTGCCGCGCTGCTGGCGGTCAATGCTTCGTTGGCGTTTGGCGCACCGCCTGCAGGCAAACAGTCCCGGCCCGCAACCCTGCCCTTTATTCTCGCCATTGAGCCATCGTCGTTTAACAGCCAATTTGGCGGTGTGCTGAGCGTGATCGGGCGCGATATTGTGACGGGCACGGTGGTGCGTCTGGTTGATTTTGGCGCGCTGCAAACCGAGTTTGTCAACGATGGCGTGCTGCGGGCCACTGTGCCGGCCGGCTTGGCTGCGCGCCGCTATCCGATCGAGCTGATCGAGCCGGGCGGCGCCGTCGTTGCGACGGTCTTCAGCGTCGACATCTTTAACACACCGGCCACCCCGCTGCCAACCAATCTGCCGCCGACCGTTGTGCCGGGCAAGCCGCTGGTGGCGTTGCGCAATTTCGTGCTTGATCCACCCAAGCCCATCGTCGGACGCGAGTTCACCGTCACGGTCGAGCTTTACAACACCGGCAGCCGCGCGGCTGAGAACACGCTCGTCACATTTCCCGGCGGCAACTTTGCGCCGGTCGGCGCAGACAACGGCTATCTGGTCGGCCAGATGCACATCAACGCATCGGCCACGCTGAGCCAGCGCTTCCGCGTGCCCACGAACCTGCAGTCACAAGTGTATGAGCTGAAGTTCAACATCAGCGCCAACGACTGGTCGGGCGAGAATTTTCAATTTCCGCAAACAGTGCCGGTTGAAGTAATCGGCGTGTATCCGGGCAAGCCGCAGGTGGTGATCGAAGGCGTGCGCACCGATCCTCCCGAGCTGCGGGCCGGACAGCCGTTTACGCTGATGCTCGATCTGGCCAACCGCGGCAGCCGCGCCGCGATCAACACGCTGGTCAGTCTGGTGCCGACGACCGACGTGCTGCCGTCGGTCAGCAGCAACGTGCTGAACATCGACCTGATCGGCGTCGATCATCAATGCGTGGTCACGCTGCCATTGGTGCTTGCGGCCAACTCCGGCTCCGGGCGGCGCGTACTCGATATCGCGCTTGATTACACCGACTACGTGGGCACGCAGGCATACAGCGCCAAGCAAAACGTCAGCATCAACGTGAACGACACGGCGGCCGACCGGCCGCAAATCGTGCTGGCAAACTATCGTACTGAACCGCAAACACCCGCGCCAGGTGAAGTGTTTACGCTGACCTACTCGCTGAGCAATGTCGGCGGCGGCGATGCGCGCCGGCTGACCGCCGCCCTGGGCGGTGAAAACGGCGCGGCGCTCAAGCCGTTTGCGCCGGTCAACAGCGGCAACGTGCAATTTGTGCAAATGCTGGCGTCGGGCAAATCCGTCGATGTGGTGCAACAGCTGGTGGCTGAAGCTTCGGCCGATTCGGGAACGTTTAACCTGCCGGTGGCGCTGGCCTATGAAGACACGCGCGATCAGCGCCGAACCGAGCAACAGGTCATGAGCCTGCTGATTCGCCGCACACCGTTATTGCGTGTGGGATTCAACCCTGCCGTATCGGCGGCGATTGCCGGCCAGCCGCTGCAGTTGCCGGTGGAGGTGGTAAACATCGGCCGCAAGCTGGTCAATGTCAACGTTGTGGAGGTGACCAGCGCGGGGATGGAGGTGCAGAACGGCTCACTCTATGTTGGCGCGCTGGATGCCGGAGCCTCTTCGTCGGTGCCGGCGCAAGGCATTCCTCAAAAAGCCGGACCGGCTGAATTGCGGGTGATCGTGAACTATGTCGATGAGCTGAGCCAGCCGCAGCAATACATCGCCATCCTGCAAGTGGACGTGCAAGATGCGCCCCTTGCACCGGGTCCGGGTGAGACCCCGCCCGGAGAATCTCCCGGCAACCCTCTGCGAGACGACCGTCCGCTTGTGGTGCGCATCCTCAGCGCGTTGTTTGGGTTGGGATCGTAGGGCCACTCATGAGCCTGTTTGAGCTGGTCCGTCTCGCAATTCACAACCTGCTGCGCATGCGCGCGCGCGTGGTGATGACGGCCATGGGTGTGGTGATCGGCACAGCGGCCGTGGTGATTCTGATGTCGCTCGGCGAAGGGCTGCAGCGCGAATCGTTGCGCGGCATCGAACAGATGGGCTCGCTGACTGAGCTGCAAGTCTTTCCAAATTTCGCGCCGCCCGGCGGCGCCGCGCCGGCGGGTCAGCCTGCGCCTGCGCGCCGCGCGGTGTTGACCGAAAATGTGCTGGCTGAATTTCGCAAGCTCGAAGGCGTGTTCGGCGTCGTGCCGCAGTTGCGCCTGGAAGGCGGCAACATGGAGATGCGCGTCAACCGCTTGATCAGCGGCGGCGCAAACATGATCGGCATGCCTGCGGATCAAATTGACAAATTGGGCTATGCGGTCGCAACCGGCACCCTGCGTTTGAGCCCGGGCACGATGGTGATCGGTTGGCGGGTGGGCGAGCAGTTTTTTGATCCGGTCAATCCCCCGCGTTACGACCCGAACCGCCCGTTTGTGCCGCCGCGCCATGAGTTGTATGGCAAGACCATGTCCCTGATCTTGAACAAGCAGGCTGAAGACGGCAAACCGGTGGAACGCGTGGTGCGGATGCGCGTTGTGGCGGTGCTCAAGGAGGCGGGAAACGAGCGCGACAGCACCATCTATGTGCCGCAGAACGATCTGATCGACATTAATCAGTGGTTCGGCGGCCGCCGGCCCAATTTCACCCGCGACGGCTACCCGCAGGTGATCGTGCGCGCGGCGACGGTGCGCGATGCCGAGCGCTTGATCACGCTGATCAAAGAACGCGGGTTTCAGATCTTCTCGCCGCTCGAATTTATCAAGCAGATCCAGCAGACGTTTGCGGTGATTCAGGCGGTGCTGGGCGGCATTGGCGCCATCGCGCTGATTGTGGCCGCGTTTGGCATCGCCAACACCATGATCATGGCCATCTACGAGCGCACGCGCGAAATTGGGCTCATGAAAGCCGTCGGCGCATCCGATCGGGATGTGCTGCTGGTGTTTCTGATCGAGGCCGCGACGATCGGCCTGCTCGGTGGTATTTTTGGCGTGCTTTTTGGCTGGCTGGCCGGCGAAGCTGTCAGCAGCATCTTGAGCGGCGTGCTGGCACAAGGCACACCGCCCGGCGGGGCGCCGCCGGATGTCGTCATCATGCCGGGCTGGTTGCCGCCTTTCGCCATCGCTTTTGCCACATTGATCGGGCTGTTGTCCGGGCTGTATCCCGCCGTGCGTGCCACACGCCTGGATCCGATCGTGGCGCTCAGGCAGCAGTAACGGGTGTTAGGTGTCGCTGACGCTGCATGATCATATGACACCGTGTCTCGAATACACTGTGTGACTCAATGACACCCGACACCGACGTTGCCAGCCAAACGACTCACTCAACGACATCAGACACCGATAGCCGCAGCATTGGCATTGCTCTCGCGCTGCTCTCTGGCGTGTTGTTCGCGGTCTTTCCCGTCATTGGACGCATCGCCACGCAATATGACATTAGCAAGATCACACAGCTCTCAGCGCGCTTTTTGCTTGGCGCGTTGCTGATTGCACCGTTTGTGATGCGCGCCGGCGCGGCGCGACTGACGATGCGCCAGCTGGCCGGGCTGTCGATGATGGGCGGCATGTATGTGCTGCAATCCATCTTCTATCTCTTGTCGACCGATCGCATTCCCATCGGCATGACCAGCATCTTGCTGTATTTGTATCCGGCAGTGGTGATGCTGCTTTCACGTATTTTTCTTAACGAGGCGCTGACACCTCGCAAACTGGTCGCGCTTGCTATGGCATGCGCCGGCGCGCTGCTCACCATCGGCGCGCCCGGCGCGGTCGCCGACATGACTGGCGTGTGGATGGCGCTGGTGACGCCAACGGTGTATTCGATTTACATCATCGTGGGCGCCAAGCTGCAGCGCGGCGTGTCCGCGCAGATGTCGTCGATGACGATCATGGCCTCGGCCGGGGTGCTGTCGTTGCTGATCGGCGGGCTGGCAGGCGCGCTGGCGACGCCACACGCGCCAGCCGCCGCCGCGCTGCAATTGCGCTTTGATTTTCCCGCGACGGGGTGGGCGGCGCTGGTCGGGCTTGCCGCGATCTGCACCGCCCCGCCGGTGCTGGCGTTTCTGGCCAGCGTGCGGCGCATCGGCGCGTCGCAGACGTCGATACTGAGCACCATCGAGCTTGTGGCGACGGCGTTGTTTGGCGCGCTGTTTTTTGGCGAAGTGCTGCAGCCGATGCAACTGGCCGGCGGCACGCTGGTGACCGCGGCGGTCGTCGCGCTCTCGCTGCGCGCGGATTGATCAGCCGGGCTCTCTATAATCTCGCGCTGTGGCAGAGCCCAGGGAGCCGCTGACCGAACGCGAGCTTGAAGTCGTCAAGCTGGTGGCGGAAGGTGCAAGCAACAAGCAGATCGCCGCGGCGTTGTTCATCTCGGAGAACACCGTCAAGGTTCACCTCAAGAACATTTTTGTAAAGCTTGAGGCGGAAAGCCGCGCCCGTGTTGCGTCGATCGCGCAGCGCAACGGCTGGGTGATTTCACCCGCGCTTGAAACTGTCATAGCCGCGCCGCCTGACGCGGGTATGGCCGAACGGCCGCCAACCGAAGACGTGCCGGTCGAGGCGGCGCCAAGCGAAGTTGCCGCCATGGCGCCGGTGCCGGTGGCGCCCAATCCAGAGCCGTTGCCGCCGCAACCGTTGTGGCGGCGCATCGCCACGGTGCTGGTGGTGCTGGCGACGGTGCTGGGCGGCGCGTTTGGCTTGCAAGCCGGCCGCACGCGCGCGCAGCCGGTCGGCGAAGACGAGTTTTCAGGCGCGCCAAATGCCGGCAGCGCTCCCTCCGCTTCCTCGCGCTGGTTTTCGCGTGCGCCGATTACCGCCGCTCGAACACGTGCAGCCGCGTTTGGCATCAACGGCAGAATTTACCTGATCGGCGGCACGCTGGATCGCGCGGCGATCGGCGACACGCAGCTTTATGAACCCGCGCGCAATGCCTGGCGCGACGGCCCGGCCAAACCGACGCCGCTGCGCTTGGCTGCGGGCGCGGTCATCTCCACGGTGATTTACATGCCTGGCGGCACCGGTGTGTCGGGCGCGGCCACCGATCGTTTTGAGGCGCTGGACACGGTCAATGGATCGTGGATCAGCCTGCCGCCGCTGCCGCGCGCAGTGTCTGGCCACGCTGTGGCCGCCGACGAAGCGCATGTATTTGTGTTTGGCGGCAAAACCAGCAACGAATCGTTTAATACCGATGGCTTTGTGTATGACGTGGCGGCCAGGCGCTGGTCGCGTGTGAAAGGCTTGCCGATTGCGCGCAGCCAGGCGGCGGCGGCTGTGCTTGACGGCCGCGTATTTGTGGTGGGCGGCACGGATGGACAACGCGAGTATGCCAATTGCGACGTCTTTTCAATGGATAGCCAGAGCTGGGCGTCGTGCAAACCGCTGACGATCGCGCGCGGCGGGCTCGGGCTGGCTCGCATTGGCTCGCGTCTTTATGCCATCGGCGGTGGCGTGGCCGGAAATTACATTCCGTTCAACGAGCGATACGACGCCGCGGCCGACCGCTGGACGCCGTTTGAGACGCCGCTGTCGCGCGCAGGAATCTGGAAGAACGGGGCCGTCGCCTCGCTGCCAACCGAGTTCTATGTGATCGGCGGATCGACTGGCCCTGAATCACGCACCGATGTGTATGTCTATGAAGTGCTGACCAACAAGAGTTTCTTGCCCAGCACGCAGAACAACACGCCGTGAGCGGTGTGACTGTGTGCGGTCAGGCAAACACTTGATCGCGTGACAACGCCGGTGCATCGCCCAGATCGAAGTAGTGCCACCACGAGCGAATGATATCGAGGGTGCTGAAATACCAGCGTCCCCAATTCGGCGAGTGCCCGACGCCGTCCAGCGTGATGGCGTGCGCGCCGTCGAGGCTGCTGATCGACAGCGGAATCACGCCGTCGCCCCATTGATCGCCCTGCGTGCTCACCCAGGCGTAGCTGTCGTGCGCCTGGCGCTCGCGGATGCTGCCGCCACGCTTGCCTTCGATCAGGCGCCCAATCACGGCAAGATATTGCACGTTTGAAAAGTAGGCGCCGGGGTATGTGCGATCGACCCAGGTCGCCTGGCGCATGCCCGGGCGCTTTGCGCCGTCCACAGCGCGCAGCGGCGAACCCAGTGTGATCAAGCGCGACACGCGCTGATAACCGTTGTGCGCCGGGTGATGGACTTTCATCGCTTGATCGCCCAGATAGGCGCGCCCGATCACACCGCCCGCGCTGTGCCCAACCAGGATGACCTTCTGAGCGCCGGTTTTGTCCAGCGCATGCGCCACTGCGCGATGGGTCCGGTCGAGCATCAAGCTGTAATCCACCAATCCGCCGACCACCCATGACAGCCGGTTGATGCCGGTGATAAACACGCGCCGGCCGCTGACATGGCTTAGCATGCGCGCCACCGGTTTGTAATCGGTCCAATGCGAGCCGAAGCCGCCGATCAGGACGATGGGGTCGAGGGTTGACATGGGATAGATGATAAAGCCGAGTGATGAGTCCCGAGTCCCGAGTCCTGAGTCCTGAGTCCTGAGTCCCGAAAACGATGCGCAGCGATTGACACAGATGTCAAGCCCTCCCGCAACTTTTCTCAGAACTCGGGACTTGGAACTCTCCGCTCACCGAATCACGTCCGTCCCCACAAACGGCCGAAGCACATCCGGAACAGCGATGCTGCCGTCGGCTTGCTGATAGTTTTCCATCACGGCGATCATGGTGCGCGGCAGACCCAGCCCGGAACCGTTCAGCGTGTGCACAAATTCGGCTTTGCCGCCTTTCTCACGGCGGAACTTAATCCCGGCGCGGCGCGCTTGAAAGTCGCCGACATTGCTGACCGAGCTGACTTCCAGCCATTCCTTGCAACCGGGCGACCACACTTCGAGGTCATAGGTGATGCGCGAGGCAAAGCCGGTGTCGCCGCTGCACAGTTGTTTGACGCGATAGGTCAGCCCGAGGCGCTTGAGTGTTTCTTCCGCGTCGGCGCGCATCTTTTCGAGCATACCATCCGAGTCTTCGGGCTTTGTAAAAGCATACATTTCAACTTTGTCGAATTGGTGCCCGCGCTTGATGCCGCGCACGTCTTTGCCCGCGCTCATCTTTTCGCGCCGGAAGCAGGGCGTGTAGGCGCAATACAGCCGGGGCAAATCTTCAGCTGCCAGAATCTCGTCGCCGTGAAGATTGGTCAGCGGCACTTCGGCTGTGGGCACCAGCCAGAAATCCTCCTCGGCGTCGTGATACAGGTTGTCGCGGAATTTCGGCAATTGCCCGGCCGCGTAGAGCGTCTGTTGCTTGACGATGAAGGGCAGATAACGCTCTTCGTAGCCTTGTTCCATGCGCAGGTTGAGCATCCAGGCGATCAGGCCGCGCTGCAGCCGCGCGCCCCAGCCGTTGAGCACGTAAAAGCGCGAGCCGCTGAGCTTGACGCCACGTTCAAAGTCGATCATGTTCAGCGAGGCGCCCAGTTCGTCATGCATCTTGGCGGGAAACGTTAGCTCCGGCACAAATCCCTCCTCGACGCGCATGATGACGTTGTGGTCTTCATCCGGGCCGATGGGCGTGCGCGGGTCGAGCAAGTTGGGCAAGCCTGACGTCAGTTCGTGCAGCTGGGTTTCGACGGCGCCAAGGCCGGTCTCGAGTGCGCTGATTTGATCGCCCACCGCGCGCATCTCGGCTTTCTTGGCGTCGCGTTCAGCCGCTTCTTTCATGCGGCCAATCTCTTTGCTGACCGTGTTGCGGGTGGCGCGCAGCGTTTCGCTTTGCGTCAGAATGTCGCGCCGCTGCGCATCGAGCGCCAGAATGGCGTCGAGCGCTTCGGTATCTGCGCCGCGCGCGATCAGCGCCGCGCGCACGGTTTCGGTGTCGTTTCGGATCAGATTGATGTCCAGCATGTCATTACCCTCTGGCCGCGGCACAGTCGCCGGCAGCCAATAAAAAGCGCCCATCGTCTGATCAGGACGATGGGCGCTCGTGGTGCCACCTGAATTGGGTCTCTACAGTTCTGTAACGGGAACGCCCGTCCGGCTCATCGCCGGAAACTCAGCGAGTGGAAGCGTTGCGGTCACATCCACCGGCTCGCACCAGCCGCCGGCTCTCTGAATGCTGTGAACGCGCGCGTCTCGCGTCGTTGTCGATGCGCGTATTGTAGCAAAGGGTTGGCCGGCGCGTCAGTTCACAATTGTTCGAACCCAGCGCATGAAGTTGACGTGATCGCGCTCGATCAGCGACACGATCACACCGTTGTTGGCCGACCAGCTGACGTAGTACTGCTGCAGGTCCTTCAGTTCGGCATTCCACTGCGGCCACTTTTCGTGTTCGAGAATCCAATCGCGAAAGGCGTTGGCGCGATTGAGCAGCGCGGCGGTATCGGCGTTGAGCGGGCTCACGCCCTGAATCTGTCCCGAGTCTTCGAGCCGGGTGCTGAGGGTGGTCACCGAAAATGTGCGGCCGCCGGCGTCGTAGACGATCTTGGCCCACGGCTTGGCCACATGCTGTCCATCGGCCAGTTTGCCATCGATGGGCATGCCGTATGCGAACGCATAACTGGTCCAAGTGGTGCGCGTTGTGGGCGGCGCCTCGCTGGCGAAGTATGGGGTTCGCGCCGGCGACCAAACGACGTTGCCGTTTGGTTTGATGCCCGCCCACGCCGAATCGAGTGCAGATTCAAGGGCACTCATGTCGTTCTTTGAAACACCCATGATCAGCACGCGCGTTGCGCTGGCCTCGGGCTGAGCGGGCGCCACCGCGCATGCGCCGGAAAAGATGGCCAGACATAAAAGCGAAATGGCGGTAGCGAGTCGCCTGCCGATCAGGCTGATTTTGCGGGGCATGGTCGCTAGAGCATAGCCCTCGTCCGGTGATTAATCTCTCAGACGCCGGCAAATGGCTATCGAGTGCTTGACAAAACCAAAAATGCAATTATGCTTTTATTCGTATTTGTGAATAATAGGATAAATTATGAAACTGCTTTTTCACGCAGACGGCGATACTGTTGCCGCCATTGACGTAATCGCGCAGCCGCTGCCCGCCCAGCTGCTCAGCCTGGCGGTGCTGACGGAATCGACGCCAGATCTGCGGCTTGACCCATGGGTCACCGCCGCAGCCGCGGGCCTGACGCCTGAGCAACGCTCGCGCAACCGCGTAGTTTTTGGCAGTCTGGGCGCCGTTTTGGATGATGACTTGCATGCCGAAGATTTGCCCGCGTTTATCGCCGCCTTGTCACAGGTTGAGCCGGCGGCGCTTTTGGACCGCGCTGCCGGTGGCGACGCCGCTGCTGACGTGGCGAAATACCTGAACGACGGCGCGGCGCTGCGCGAGCTGCTGGTCACGCATTTGCGCGAGTTGTGGGACAGCGCACTCGCACCTGAATGGCGCAAACATGAGGCGCTCTTGCGAAATCGATCGCAGGCGCTTCAACGCGCGCTGAGTCTGACCGGCGATGAGGCGGTTGAACACGCGCGCACGCAGTGGTGGGATACATTGCCGGATGAGATTGTGGCATATGCCGCGCGCGCGCGTGCACGGCGCATTCGGTCGAGCCTGGTACTTCGCAGCCAAACGCCGGACTGGGCGGCGACTCAACTGGCGCGCGCGCGCAACGTGAGGCTTTCGTTGTCGCCGCATGTGGCGTTTGCGCTCACGAGCGTCGATGGCGGCGCGACGGCGCATATCTTTGCGCAGTTCGACAAAAACTTGATGCGGGTCGCGCCGGTTCGCCCGGCGGAAGTGCTCGCGCGCATGGGCGCGCTGGCCGACGAAACGCGGTTGCGCTTACTGGAGCTGCTGGCGGCCAAAGGCGAGCTGCGCGGGCAAGAGATCATCGCCGAGCTTGGCGCAAGCCAGCCGGTGGTTTCGCGCAACCTCAAGCTGCTCGTCGGCGCCGGGCTGGTGGACGAGCGGCGCGCGGGCGATACCAACAAGTGGTACCGCCTGCGCACCGATGGCTCGGATGCGGCGTTTGCGGCGCTGGATCAATTGCTCGATCCGGACAATGCGCGCGCCGACATCGCTGAACAGCGCGCCACAGCGCAACGCAACTCGGCACGCGCAACGTATCCTGAAGCGCTGCAGCCGTTTGTCGATCCGCATGGCCGAATCCACGCCTTTTCGGCAAAGCGTTCCGAACAGCAAGCGGTGCTGGACTATCTGTTCGCCAAAATAGAAACCGGGCGCGATTACACCGAGCCCGAAATCAGCGATCTAATCGCCAGCTGGCTTGTGGTTTCGCGTCATGGGCCGGACTCTGTGACGCTGCGCCGCGCGCTGGTTGAAGAGCGCGGGTTGAAGCGCACCAAAGACGGCGCGCGCTATTGGCGCGAGGCGGAGGCCTAGGGAATCGGGTTCCTGCTCAGACAATCCATCGCGCGTTGCGGCGGGCGAAGGCATCGGCGATGTCGTCGTTCATAAAGGTCAGCCGCAGCGCGCTGGCGTCTTTGGACAGCGTGTATTTCACGCCGGCTTTGCAGCTGGTGGCGCCAAGAATTTCCACCGCCAGCAGGGGCGCGAAACGGAAAGCCCGGCCCAGCAGCGGAAAGAACACAACTTTGGCCAGCAGCTCAGCCGCAAGTCCAGCCGTGACGCCGATGAGCAATGCGGCCAGCGCGGCCACCACCCAGTCAAACTCGGAGGCGATGCGGATATCCACGCCGAGCCAGGTGGTGAACTGGGCGCTGTAATACAGCGCCGTAACAAAGCTCGCGATCGCGGCGACGACGCCTGCGCCGAAGAACGCGCCAAACGAGATCACCGCATTACGTTCATCCGCGCGGCCGCAGCGCGGGCACAGCGGCAGCGTGATCTCGGCGTCGCGCCGCGCAACTTCGCCATCGGTTTGCGTTGTGTGGACGATCTTGAGCGGAAAGGTGTCTGAGGTGGCCTCGCCGCAGCATGCGCAGCGGCTGTCAAAAACCAGATCGGGCGGCGCCTCAAACGCCCAGGGAATCGTAAATGACTTGGCCATGTGAGTTGGCGGTGATGGTAATCAATTTGTAGTCGCGCGTCTCTCAGCCAAGGCCGCGCGACTCTCAATTTGCGCAGGCGTTTACAACTTGTGTACACGGCCGCCGTTGCCTGTCCGAACGATGTCATCATGATGTCAATAGCACGCCGGGCAATGAAAAATAACTTGCGTGGCGGCGGCTTCACCAATCGGCACGATGGGAAAACGGGCAAAAGTGAGAGGTATTCCCAAAGGCGCGCGGCAAGATAAACCCGGGCCGCTGTAGTCGCGGCGGCAAACCCATTGGAGCAATCACTGTGAATTCGTCAAAACACATGCTGCGCGCGATCGTCGCTGTTCTGCTCTTGGCAGGGCAGATCCTGGTCACGATGCCCGGCCGTTCGGCGCGCGACAAAGGCAATTTCGTCGTCACTACCGCGGCAGACGACAATGCCAAGGATGCGTTTTTGTCATTGCGCGAAGCGTTGAGTGTGGCGAACGGCACGCTCAGCACCAATTTTTCAAATGGCGAGAAAGAGGCGCTGGGCGGCTGCGCCTTCACTGGCAGCGATGGCGGCGACGCGGGCAACCCTTCGGCCGGCACCTGGAACATTGACCTGGCTGGGCCCGGCTGCGGCGCTGGCATCACTGACACCATCTACATTTCATTGCCGGTGCTGTCCGGCAATGTGTTGACCTTGACCAGCGCGCTGCCGAATCTTAACGACAGCGCACCAACCATGTTGTCTGGTCTTTATTCTGGCTCGCCCGACTTTGAGCTGATGCCCACCATCGACGCCAGCAATGTCACCGCAAGTGACGGATTGCGGTTGATCTCCAACGGCAATCAGATTTTCGGAGTAAAAGTTCGCGGCGCGCAAGGCAATGGCATCCGCATCGATGGCAACGCCAATACCGTGTATATGACCAGTGTCTATTCGAACTCGCAAGCGGGTATCGCGATCTATGGTGGTCGCAACCAATTTTCCGCCATTATTGCCGGGCACTCCGTATTGACCGCCACTGCGTGTGACGGGAAGGGAAATTCCGGCAGCGGTGTGTTTTTGGCTTCAGGCGCGAACGCAAATCAAATTTTGCAGTTGATGGGCGTGTGCAATGGTAATGCGGGCATTGAAGTGCTTGGGCCGGACACAAGCGGCAATCTCATCGGCGAAGCTTTTCTGGGCACCACGACCATGAGCGCCCTTCTGCCGGTGTTGCCCAACGCCCGTGGGCTGTTCGCGCATGCTGGCGTAACAGATCTCACCGTCGATGGACTTCTTGCGCAAAACAATACGGTGGGCGTCGATCTGGATGCGTCGAGCAGCATGACGCTTTCGCGAATGTTTGTCATGAACAACGTCGAGCGCGGAATTTACGCCACGAATGTCCACACTGCTGTGCTGGGCGGAGGCGATATTCCAAACCAACTGCAGTCCAACCTCATCGGGATTGAACTCGACGGCTCCAGCAACTGGTTGATTACCAATACCACCGTGATGAGCAATGCAATCGGCATCACGCTGCGCGGTTCGACAACGCAAAATGTTGCGGTTTACCAGTCGCTGATTCAAGGGCAAACGGGCGATGGCATTTTGGTGATCGGCGGCGCTTCGAACAACCAAATCGGCATCGATCTGCTGGGCGACGCATCCCGTGCAGCAACAGCATTCTGAACAATCAGCGTGGCGTGCGCATATCCAGTGTTGGCACGAACGGCAATACTGTGCGGCGCAACTGCATCGGCGTGGCGCCCGCTGCCGAAAATCTGGGCAATCGGGGCGATGGCATCCCCATTGAAAGCCGCGCCGAAGATAACCTGGTTATTGCCAACACCATTTCCGGCAACGCCGGCGCGGGTGTGCGACTCGCCTCGGGCGCCACCAATAATGGAATCCGGCTGAATCGCATCGGCCTGGGCATGGACCTGACAGCATTTGTGCCCAATGCCGATGGCGTGGTGATTGAGGGCGGCGCGCACGACAACTTCATTGGCCGCGCTCCTTTCTTTGCGTGCATGGCGTGCGCCGCCGCTCGTTTGCCGGCGGGCAGTAATGACGAGCAGGGCAATCAAATCGGCGGCAACAGCCGCAGCGGCGTAACCATCGACGGCGCCGGCACGCGCAACAACGCCATTGCGACCAATTCGATTTACTCGAACACGCTGGGCATCGTTGTGACAGGCGGTGCGACAGGCACTCTGATCTCGCGCGCCCGCGTGTACACAAACCTGTCGCACGGCATCGTCTTTTCAGGAACAGGCACCAGTGCCAAACCGGTTGCAAATAGCAGCACGTACTCCAACGGCGGAGATGGCATAAACGAACAGGCGGGCGCCGGCGGCAATACTTGGAACACGATGGTCTTTGGCGCCAACGGCGGGCTGGGTGTGGACAAAAACGCCGGGCCGGATTCAAGCAATACGCCCGACGCGGCGTTGCCCCGCGCTAACCCAGGTGACGGTTGGCGGGTTGCTGTCCGGCACAGCCAGCCCGGGAGCGCTTGTGGAGATTTACAGCGTTGCGGACGAGTATCGCGATTCTTTTGGCTATGGCGAAGGCGAGTATTTTGATACCATCACGGCGACGGCTTCCGGCGCCTGGTCGGTGGCGACGGGCGCAAGTGCATGCTATGCGGCTGTTCAAACCGTGAGCGGGGCGTCATCCGAGTTCAGCCTGTGGCGCTGCACGCAGGTGCTGACATTCATCGCGCCGTCCACGGCATATGTTGGCCTCACACGCGCGCTGACCATTTCCGTGAGCAGCGGCTTGAGCGTAAGCGTGGTCAGCGCCACGCCGGCGATCTGCAGCGTCACCGGCACAACCGTGACCCCGCTTGCGCGCGGCGTTTGTGAACTCAGCGCCGCGCCCGTTGCGTCTGTCAACTACTTTCCCGTCGCTCCGGTGACGCAGTGCATCGCGGTTCGTCTCGGCGCGCACGAGATCATGATGCCGCTGGTGCGGCGCTAACTGCCGGCAGGAACCCGAGTCGCGTGC
>JANMNW010000107.1:0-8632 GCA_031368515.1 Chloroflexota bacterium | reverse complement strand
TGGATTTCCAGTGAGTCTGCAATGATGCCGACCACCCTCTGCCTTGTGAGACGTGATTCAGTGTGTAACAGTGTGCGACGATGGAGAACGTTGAAGCTGCGATGTGCTTGATGGAGCCGATGGACTTCGATGTGCTTTTTTCACGCCCTGCTGCTCTAATAGTCGCATGACGATGAAAACTCTGCGTACCAATTCTGCGACTGAATAGACCGTTTTTCGAGACTGCAACGCAGTCCTTGCGCTCCTGCAACACACAATCTTTACTGAATGTCAGGTCGGGCAAGTTGCAAATTATCGTGAGAGAGACAGGATTTGGCTCAGACTTTTGACTTATTTTTGAGCGCTATCTGGGCAAAATCAGCATTTTCGGAAGCACGAGCTCTGCGTGAATGCGTAGACGCAGCACATGTAAAACTCAGATTTATGCGTTATGCGCGAGCATGGGGCTACAAAGTTGCGGGCGAACAATATTGCAATTCTGGTGGCGCACACAGGCCGCGGACGGCGCGGACCTATCCAAAAGTTTGGGGGGAATGCACTCTAGTGACGCGGCCGCGCCGCCCACTTCAGTAGTTTTGCCAGAGGCAGGGTGTTTATCACGGATGCGGGTGTAATCCATGCCCGGCGCGCAATGGTAATGCCGTAGAGCATGTTGCGCAGCATGGCGGGATTGTGCGCATCCGTGCTGATGCTGATCCGGCAGCCCAATTCCGCTGCCCGCCGCGCCAGCACATCGTTGAGATCCAGGCGCTCCGGGCTGGCGTTGATCTCGAGCGCCACGCCTTGATCCAGCGCCGCCGCAAACAGCGCTTCCCAGTCATAGTCGGCGCCCTCGCGCTCGTTGATCCGCCGTCCGGACGGATGCCCCAGAATATCGATGTGCGGGTTTGAGATGGCCGCAATCGCGCGCACGGTGATTTTGGCGCGCGGCTGTGTGAGCGAGGTGTGCACGCTGGCTTGCACCAGGTCCAGCCCGGCAAGCACATCGTCGGGCAAATCCAAAGAGCCGTCGCTTTTGACTTCGACTTCCGCGCCGTGCAGTACGGTGAACTTGGCTTTTTCTTTTTTGAGCTGCGCGTTGACTTTGGCAATCTCTTTGGCCTGCTGGGCGATTCGCTCGGGCGTCAGGCCGTTGACCATGCCCAGCCCGGCGGTGTGATCAGTGATCAGAATGTACTCAAGACCAAGCTCGATCGCCGCGCGCGCCATGCCCAGCACATCGGTTTCGCCGTCACTCCAAGTGGTGTGCATTTGCAGATCGCCGCGCATGTCGGAGAGCTGGATCAGATCGGGCGCGACCGTGCGGCCGGGGCCAAGCGACATGGCTTGCTCGACTTCGCCGCGATCTTCGCGCAGCTCGGGTGTGACGTAGGCCAGCCCCAGCCGGGCATACACCGCCGCTTCGCTGTCGAACTGCTGCGCCGTGCCTTTGTGCGTGTGGGTGATGGCATATTCGTTGAGCGACAAGCCCAGGCGCTGCGCATGTTCGCGCACCTTGATGTTGTGCAGCTGGCTGCCCGTGAAATACTGCAGCGCCGTGCCCCAGACAGCCGGGTCGATCGCGCGTAGATCAATTTGCAAGCCATCCGCTGTGCGAATGGTCGATTTAGTGGCGCCGGCGTTGACCACCTCGGCAGCAATGGGCAGGCCGCGAAAGGCGTTCATGACCGGCGCCGGCTCCGTGGTGGCGACGATGATGTCCACATCGCCAATGGTTTCGCGTCCGCGCCGCAATGAGCCGGCGTATGTGATCGCGCTCACACCGGGCAGGTTGCGGAGCGAGGCGATGACGCCTTCGGCGACCGGCAGCACGTCGCCGAGGCGTTGCCGGCCGGTGGCGCGCCGCCGCATGGATTCGATGCCCGCGACGATTTTCTGCTCGGCCTTTTCGCCCATCTTGGGCAAATCACGCAATTTGCCCGCTTGCGCGGCCGCCAATAGCGCCTCGACACTGTCGATGCCCAGCTTTTCCCAGAACTCCTTGACGCGCTTGGGGCCGACCCCCGGCACTTGCAGCATGGCCGCCACGCCATCGGGCACCGCTGCGCGCAAGCGTTCGTAATACTCCAGCTTGCCCGTGGTGACCAGCAATTCGATCTTTTTGGCAATCTCTTTGCCGATGCCCTTGATTTCGTTCAGGGCCGCGGTGCCGCCTTCTTTGTAGATGTCGGCTAGCGGACGCGGATGATTGGCGATGTTCTCGTTTGCCGCGCGATAGGCGCGGATGGCGAATGGATTCTCCGTGCCTTGAATGTCAAGCCGGTCGGCGATGTCGCCAAAGATGGCTGCAAGTTGCGCGTTGCTAAGCATGGTGAAATCATAGTCCCGACTCGTGACCGGGGCTCATCTGACAACCACCGGCATCCACACGCGCGCAAAGCCAACGGGCAGCACGACAAACTCGGCGCTGCGGGTCGGGGTGTAGGCGCCGCTGCTGACCAGCGCGCGGATCGTGACGGTGTGCACGCCGGTCGCAAGAGTGGCCGTGTCAATGGTGGCGGTGAACACTTCAAGCGCGCTGTCGGCCGCGCCGTCGGCGGCGGTCAACGTAATGACCTGGCTGACAAAGTCCGACGCGTCAATTTGCAACTGGGCGGTGGTAATGGTGATGGGCAGCGAGGTGCTTACCGTGGTGCTGATGGATACCACGGTTTCGGTGGTGGCCACGTGCGGCGCCAGCTCCAACAGGCAGATTGCCGGCGCGACAGCCGCATTGGGCGTCACGAACGCGGACGCCAGCACGCCGGGGTTGCCATCGGCATCAATCCCGCGCATGAACACTTGATGGCGCGAGGCGTCGCAGGCGCTGGTCTGCGCTAGAAAGCTGAATGCCTCGGTCGTGCTGGTGCCTGCGCCGTCTTCGGGGGTCATCGGCAGGGCGATGCCGCCGGCCCACGGCGGTGTGTCCAGATAGAGCTCCGCGCTCACGACGGCTTGCGCGGCCGGACGCCCGACGCCGTTGGTGCCCAGCGCGTTGTCATTAAACGTCACACGCAGCAGCGTGCCGCTTGTGGTTCCGCTGGCTGAAACCGAGACGGGAGTGGGCCCAAACGATGTGATGTAGGGCGCGCGCGCGGCTTTGGTGAGATACAGCAGCGCGCCGAGGTTTTCGCTCCAGAAGCTGGCCTGGCAGCTGTAGGGCGGGGTGAATCCCGCGCACGCACCCGAGCCCGGGCCGACTTCAAACGTATATGACGGAATGCCAAATTGGCCGTAGGTGTAATCGTCGTTTGAGCCGCTGGTGGAATACAGAATCTCGCCGGACTGTCCGGTGCGATAGCCGTTGTAATGGCTGGCGCGGAAGGCCAGCATGCGCAATCCGGCATCGTTGGGCGCAGTGACGGCGGTTGTGTGGTTCCACGGCAGGATGACCTGGTCGGCGAACGAGTGCATGGTAAGAAAGACACCCGTGGTGGTCATCGGCGCGGCGACTGTGTCGGCAAACACCTCCAGCTCTGGATTGTCCTGCGCGCGCTGATCGCGAAAGAGCAGCGCGACCAGCGTTTCAAGCGCCTGCACCTCCGGCTCGGACGCCACGCTGGGGCCGCGATACACCGCGCTGCAGCGCGAGTTGCTGGCCGAGACGGGCGGGCTCCATTGCCAGGTGCTGTTGCGATTGAGATCGATGCCCGGATGCAAGCCGCCGTAATCGGCGCTGCTGGGGTCGGTGCTGCAAGGCGCGTCGACCGTGTTGGCGTTCTTGCGATGCAGATACGGATCATTGCCGCCCTGCTGCACGATAAAACGGCCATCCGGGTTGGCCAGTGGAACGATCCACGTTTCCTGCGAATCCAGCAGCCAGGTGACATCAGCGTTGGTGCCATAGCCGTCGGCCAGATAGTCGATGTACCGGTAGGCGATCTCGGCCGGGCTGAGTTCACGCGAATGGATTGAGGCGATAAACAGAAAACGCGGTTTGTCGGTTTCGGGCGAGAGCGCGCAGTCGCCCGCGCGGCGCTTGGTGATGCAGACGGCTTTCAAATCGTGGCCATTGGGCACGCCGTTGATTTTGCGCCACGAGTCGCCGTAGTCGACCACCTGCGCCAAATCGGGATGTGCCGCAGCCACCGCGTCGAGATGGGCGTAATGTTCGGCCACGGTTTTGTAGCCGCCGTAATAGGAAAAGGCCGCTTTCAGCGCGCCTGGGTCGAGCGTCTGATGGATGGATGCGACATAGCCTGCGGCCCGCAGCTGCGCCAGCGTGGCGTCGGTTCCCTGCACAAACAACGCGTCGCCTTCGCGCATTTCGAGCAGGTCATAGCCGCCGGCTAGCACGGAGGCGTCGGACGGCGATTTCGTTTGCACACGGATGATGCGCAGGGGTGGCCGTTCCACACTGGGGGTCGCTGCAGACGGCGGCGCGGCTGGTTGTGCGCCGGATCGAGTGGTGTGTGCCGACAGCCCGATATTGAGCGCGATCAATGCGGTTGCTAAGAGGACTCTTGGCGCCATGCCGCCTATCTTCGCACGAAATCAAGACAGGCGTTGCCACATGCCCTAATATCGCAGACGTGACGTTACCGTCTTTCCAACATTTGCTCGTATTGCTTGATAAACGCCTCGGCGGGCGTCGATGCGATCAGCTCGCCGATCGTATCGAGCGGCAAATCATCCAGCGAATTGAAGCGCAGGCAGCCTTTGCCCATGTCGAGTTTTTTCCCCGCTTTCTCAAATTCCTCTTTCAGCCAGGCTGTAAGCTTTGGGTTCTGATAAGCCATCAGGAGGTGCATCGCCAGATGACCCTTTTGTTTGGTGAGCGCGATGTAGACCAGCGGTTTTTTGTTGTGGGTTTTCGGGTAGCGCGTCAGCGGCAATTCATAGCTGGGGTAGCCTGATGCAAAGCTTTCCACATAGCCCTTGGGAAGGCGCTTCAGGATAAGCTTGCGAATCGCGACCATTGTCGCGCGCCGGTCGTCTGGCAGCGCGTCCAGAAAGGCGTCGATAGATGCTGAGGAAGGTGTGGCCATGGCTATGGGTTGTGCTGATCAAGCAATATGACAGTGCCATCCAGATCGGACAACACCGCGTGCGCCAGGACGCTGCCGCGCTCGTACGCTTGCAGCGAGAAGCTCGGCCCTGCGATCTTGAGCGCGCGTTGCACGGCGCGCATATCGGTTGGGTTGAACGTCAGAATGTTGTTCTCGAACATACCATGAAACACTCTGATAACGGCGCCGCCATTTTTCAGGATGAAATAATTCTTTCACAATCAAGCTGACTGAAAAGTGACAACTATCCGGTGAGGTCCGCGCTAACGTGAATGGTTACCTTGTGGATGGGCGGCGCAAAGGCATCGATCGGCATCGGAACGTGCCTAGCGCGCCTGTGCGCCCAGATTGCGTTTGGTGCGCGAGAGATCGTCGCCGGTCGAATAGATCTCGTCCATGGTGCTGAGCACGTCATTGAGCGAGTTGACCTGATCGAGGATGTTTTCGCGCAGCCGCTGCGTCTTGGAGCTGTCCACGTCTTTGGCGTCGATCAGCAGCATCTGCGAATAAATGGTGCCGAGCGAGGTGAGCGTATTTTCAAGCTGCAACTCGGCGCGATCCATGGTTTGCTCAAGTTTTTTGAGGCTATCGTATTGCGTTTCGCGGCGTGCAATCGTGTCGGCCATCTCGGTCTTGATGGCAGGGTCGTCTTCGCTGTTCATGCGCTGCTGCAGCTTGCGAATCGACTCTGGAACGGATTTCAAATCGTCGCTGATGATGCTGTCATTGCGAAACTTGTCCAGCCGCGTGGCCAGCGAATAAATTCGGCGCACCCATTCTTCGACTTGATCGGCCACATCCTGCATGCGCGTTTGCATGCCAGAATCGCTGAAGCGCTCCACGGCTTTGTCGATGCGCTCGCGATAGGCGATGGCCTGCGCCACGTTCATCTTTAGGTGCGGATGCGCTATCTGCCCGGTGTCAAATTGCTCGCGCAACGCCTGCGACACCGCTGCCTCACCCGCCGACCTGCTGAGCATATTGGCGCCGACCGCCACTACCCACGCCGGCGCCACCGCAGCCAGCCACCAGACGGGCGACAAATTAAGCGGCACGCCAATAAGGGGAATGTCCACACCCAGGCCAACCAGAACGATTCCGGCGGCGAGAATGATGGCGCTGAGCGGGCTCAGCACCGCGTTCTTTAGCAGCGTGCCGGCCGCGCGCTGGCGGATGTCGTTCATGATGAGGCTCCGAGTCCCAAGTCCCGAGTATGCAACCAGTCGGCTGAGACTACTCGGGACTCGGAGCTCGGGACTAACGTCTACTGATTAATTCCCAGGCGGCGCTTGCGCTCTTCGAGCTGCGCATCGAGCTCTCCCCGGCCAAGCGCCTCGTCCATCTGCTCGTCCAGGTTTTGGGCGGCAATTTCCGAGCGCGCGGAGGCCTGATCCAGGCGCGTGCGAATCGACTCGGCCATGCGCGCGACATCGGTGTCGCCCACACCGGCCAGGTCGTCGAGCGACTTGATGGTGCGGTTGGTGATTTCCTTGGCTTTGGCCAGATCGAGCAGCGCGGCCATCTCCTCGCGTTGCTGGCGAATGGTGGTCAGCTTGGCCTGCAGCTTGAGGCGCGCGTCGATCAGCGATTTGTATTCTTTTTCCTGTCGCTCAAGCTGCGAATTGTAGGTTTCATACAGCCCTTTGATGCTGTTGAGCTTGGCCTGCGCCGCGCGCGCCAGGTCTTCCTTGCCCTGAGTCAAGAAGATGTCGATGTTGCGGTCCTGCTCATCCATCTGTTTTTTGTATTCGTCGCGCTTGCGTTGGATCGTCTTGACCTGGCCGCCGACGGTCGCCGCCGCGTCCTCCAGCGCGTCAAGATTGTTGTCCACATCGCGGATGTACTGGTCGATGACAGCCATCGAGTTTGACGCCAGCGCTTTGTCGACCAGCGAATGCAAGTTTGCCTGAATGAGTGTGGAGACTTTGTCAAGAAGGGATGCCATAGTGAAACCTCGCAGAGTGTGCCGACAGCGCGCAACGATGCGCCTGTCGTGTTGGCTTAATGGCCGGAGTCTACCGGGAATTATGCGGCGTGGGTGACGTTAACCTGACAAATTTGCGGTCGCCCCACAGTGCGTGCCCAGCCATTTTCACCGCCGTTGAAGACTTCTAACAAGGTCGAGCCCATGATTGAGGGCGCGTTCTACGCCAAATAGCGCAGGGCGGCCAGCACATACATGCGGACGGCAACTTTGATTTCCTCGACGCTGACCCACTCGTCAATGTGGTGCGGGATGTGGATGTCACCCGGTCCACAGGTGACTATCGGGATATTTTTCTGGGCATGCAAGATGGTGCCATCGGTGCTGCCCGGCACGCCGCCAAAGATTGGCGCCTGGCCGGTCAGCTCAGTGTAGGCCGAACCCAGCGCGCTCACGAGCGGATGCGCGCGGTCGGTGCGGGTGGGGTGCCGCACTTCGATGCGCGCGACGTCCGCGCTCAGGCGCGCATCCACGGCGATGGCCGCGTGCGCCAGGGTTTCGATCTGCGCCAGCAACGCATCCGGATCCTGCCCGGGGATCAGCCGGCAATCCAGCACGATCTCGGTGGCGCCGGGCATCACGTTGTTTTGCGGCTCGCCGGCGTTGCGCGGCGGAGACAGCACGATGGTGGGTGTGATGCTGGGCTGGCCGAGAAACTCGTGCCGGCCGTGCGCCGCGATCTGGCGCTCTTCCAGGGCATGCACCGCATCCAGAAAGCGCGCTGACGGGTAAGCGCTGTTTACGCCGGTCAACGGCATGGCGCCATGCGACATCACGCCCTGAATCAGCACGCGCACCCACATCACCCCTTTTTGCGCGATGCACAAGTGATTCTCTTCCGGCTCGCACACGATTGCGGCGGTGACCGCGTCCGCCCAGCCGCGCTCGACAAAGTGCTTGATGCCGATCATGCGGCCTTCCTCGTCGCACACCGCGCCCAGCACTATGTCGCCTTTTAGCGGCACGCCGCTGGCTTTGAGCGCCTTGATGGCGGCGATGGCGCACACCAGGCCGGCCTTCATGTCGTTGGCGCCGCGGCCATAGATGCGCCCCTCGCGCAGCGTGGCGGAGAAGGGCGGGTGCGTCCACGCGCCCGGATCGCCTTCGGTTACCACATCCGTGTGGCCTTCGAACATGAGCGTGCGCGCGCTGGCGCGCGCTTCGCTGTGAGCCGGCTGCCGCAGCCAGGCAATCACATTGGGCCGGCCGGGTGCGACGATCTCGAGATGGGTCTCCAGCCCGATTTCACTGCAGCGTGCTTCGACCCAGGCTGCCGCCGCGGCTTCGCCCTGACCCGTTTCAGGCTTCCAGACGCTCGGGATGCGCGTTAGATCCTGCACCCAATGAATCAGCTCGTCGTCGTCGATCAGCGAGAGGGCATGCGTTTCTGCGGCACTTAACATGGGATTGCGCAATCATACGCAATCTGGCGCAGAGCCGACGATTGCCGGACGACCTCCAGTGTGGGCCCGACGAGGGGCTGGCGCTGCGGTAGCATCCGTGCAGATTCACCGTGTTTTCAGCTTGCGCTAGGGCAGGCCGGTACACTGACACCGCAATGACTCGCACATCGCCGCAACCGACAAAAGCAAGCGCGCCCCAGCCCGGAGTTCCAACTTTGGGAGGGTTGTTCACCGTGCTTGCGTTGCTGGTCATGAGC
>JANMNW010000196.1:0-8899 GCA_031368515.1 Chloroflexota bacterium | reverse complement strand
CGACCTTCTTGCCGCGCAGCCAAATCTCGCCAAAGTCGGGGCCATACACTCCGGAGATGATCTTGATGAGTGTCGATTTGCCCGCGCCGTTATCGCCAAGCAACCCGACAATTTCGCGCTGGCCGATGTGCAGGCTTACATCTTTCGTAGCCATGATCGTGCCAAACGACTTGTAGACATTACGCAACTCGAAAAGCGGTGTTTCGGTCATTGCTGTTTTACGAAGACGCCGGTGCGTGGCAACCGTTACAGTTGCCGCGCACCGGCGCATAGGTTATTTGGTCTATTCGCGCCGCGCCTGCGGCAACGTGCTTAGCGAACGCCGTCGGCAGCCAGCTTGTTCAGCAGCTTCACCTGCGACGGATCGACAAAACCCGCACCGGTGTCGACATATAGCGGCGCCAGACCGAACTTCCACTGCTGGCACAGGCTCAGCACCGGAAGATATCCCTGCAGGAACGGCTGCTGATCACTGGTCAGGTTCACCCAGCCTTTTTCCATGCCGGTCAAGATGTCCGGAGTAATGTCAAAGCCGATTGCGTAAACTTCGCCGGCCTTCTTGCCAACCTGCTTCATGAACAGCTCGTGCTCACCGATAACCGTGGACGAGTAAGCCACCAGCTTGATGTTTTTGTTCTTGAGCATCGCGGCGGTCACCATCGGCTGCGTCTTGGCTGAATCGCCGTGCGCATTGGTGTCATCAATCCGGGTGACTTTGAAGCCGGCCTTCTCAAACACTTCCGCTATGCCGATCTCGCGCACGTTGCGGCCCTCCATCTGCAACGGAATCAAAACAAGAATTTCATCCTTGCTCTTGTCCAGCTTCAGGCGCTTAATGGCTTCTTCCGCCAGCGCCATGCCCTGTGACTTCAGCTGCGCGCCGACATAGCCGGCGCCGATCGCTGCACGAACCTTGGGCACATCGACGTTCTGGAACATCATCAGAATGCCCGCCTTCTTGGCAGCTTCAGCCAGCGGCATGATCGCAGCGTCGCCGGCATGGCCCATCATGGCGATGCCGTTCGGCTTGGCCGCGACTGCGTCGCGCAGCTGCGCCAGCATCTTTTCATTGACCCAGCCGGAGTAGACATATTCGACAGTCGCGCCCGTATCGGCCTGGGCGGCCTTTGCGCCCGCATCCACGACCTTGGCGAAGGGCGTGCCGGCGTCGCCGCCGACGAAGAAGCGAATCTTCATCCCTTTGCACCACTGGCCAGCCTGCGCGGCGTTTGCCGCAGTTGCCGTACCGACGGTTCCGCTGGTGACAACGAGCGATGTCGCCACTGCGGCTATAACGAGTTTCTCTATACGCATTACTTTCTACCTCCTGGTAATCAAAAACAAGCATAGTTGGCGGCATGCCGTGCAATGCTGAAAAAGGGGTGGGCAGCATGCACGCCGTATATGCAAACGTTGTCGTGTAGTGTATGGACGGCGATGGGTTTGTCAAATCGACAAGTTTTCACCTATTGGAATAAAAATGGCTGCTAAGCCGTTTCATAACGGTTTTGACCATCCGGGGCACGTTTTAGTGTTGCAACGGCAAGGAACGAGAGCTACCGCCTGTCAGCTTAAGGCATGGAGCCGGTGACAATCGGCAGCATCACGCTGTTGCTGAACGTTGCCGTGTTGCTAAACAAGGCTGTCGCATGCGCCCATGCGCGCTGGCCGACCTCGCGGCCCATCAGGCGGCCCTGGATATCGGCTTCGCGGAAATGAATGCCGCCATAGCGGCGCGAAATGCCGGCCTGATCGGCGGCGGTGGAAAAGGTCGGCCACGTCAGCGTGATGTTGCGTGTCGGCGTGGTAAACGGCTCGACCAGCGACGCGCCCTGCGAGTAGACGATGGTCGCGCCAAACGCGTCGCTGCCGGTGAATTGTTTGAGCACTTCGGCCGCTGCCGCTGAAAACGTGCTGTGACCGGAAACAAACTCGGCAAAGGGCGGCGTCACAAAACAGATTTGTTGATACGGCAGCCAGTTGCGCCCGAGATACACGCCAATGCCCAGATCGGGCCCGCGCCAGGCGCGGATATTCGTGTTGTAGAACTGCACGCGAACCCCGGTGATCGGCCGCGAGTTGTCATAGAGGCGCTTCACCTTCCAGGCCAGTATGCCGGCATCCAGCGTGGCGTTGGTGACGGCCAAGAACATTTTTGCGTCGTCGTCAATCGTGTGCTGGTCGCGGGCCGAGACATACATCGCAATCAGCGACCAATGGCCGGGCGGCAGCTCTGACGCTGGGCCGTCGGCCCAATACTCCGCAATCACCTTTTTTTCGTCATCAAGCGCCGCGCTGGTGGTGACCAATTCGGTCGCTTGCAATTCAAATTCGCGCGAAGGATAAACCGCCGGCCCGCGCGTGGGTGTGATGACTGGGCCGTCGTATAGCGCAAACGGCATCACGCCGCCAAAGTGCGGGACGACATGCTTTTGCAGCATACCCGGCGCATCCGGATCGCACGCGCCGCCCTGGCTGCTGCCGCTGGGTGTGATCAATGGCTGCCAGCGATTGGCGTCGCTGTAGACAAATGTCGATGTCACCATAATCGGCGGGTTGACAGGCAGATATCCCGAGGTGTCCCGATAGCCATTGAGCTGATTCGATCCGTCCACGTGCCGCTGCGCGAGCAATCGCCGTGCCGATTCGACGCCGACGCCCTCCGGCGTTACCGTGCTTGTTGTGGAAAGCGTGCTCGTCAACAAGCCGCCTTGAATCAGCGCGTCGTCGAAGGTGCAGCGATAAGCAGGGAACAGATCGCTCAAAGTCACATGCGCGGCGTGATACATCGCGATGCGCTTGTTGTCATCTGTATGCTCCACCGCCGGCCGGCGCATACGATCGAGCGACGTCGTCGACAACGCGCCCGGCGTATACGCCGACCATGCGTCATACATCGACGTGTGCAGCATGGCCAGGATGCGGGCGACAACCGGCGGCGGCGGTTTGGCGTCGCGGATCACGATCAGCGCCACTTCGTTCCAGCGCGCGCTCACCGTCCCGGTCAGCTCATGCGTTAGACATACACCCTGAGTTGCGGCCGCGTCGCGCTTCTCAATTGCGGCAAGCAAGGGCGGCCGCCGTCCTCGATAGGGATCGGGGTACAAGAGCGCAGACGCCGGGTCTGGCAGTGTTGTCGGCTGAGGCGACTGTGCTGCTGCCTGGGTTACGATTCGTTGCGGATTTGCTGCGCTGAAGGCCAATTGCGCAAGGACCAGCAGTGCGGCCAACCCGCCACGGAGCAAACGCGGCGCGAACATATGCAATATTGTAGTCCCTCCGCAACATGTCTTTTCAACGCTGGACAGTTGCGCTGACAACCAAGCGATGCGGGGCGCGGGGCTCGGTAAGCTGGCGCCGCGCGAGATAGGGCAGCCGTAGCGCCATGGGGTTACACAACGGCGAATTCAGCTTCGCCGGCCTTGGGTGCGAGTGCAGCGCTGCTTTCAAATTACGTGCTGTTGCCGACGTCATGCAACACGATGGCCATACGTCCGGCGCGCACTATGACGCGCTGAACGCTCCTGTCACGCGGCTGTGGAATCGAATAAGGGACGAATTGTGCGCATAGTGGATTACGCTCCCGCTTGCTACTTCACCGCGTCATACGCCTGCTTCAGCCATTTCGCCAGTTCGGCGTCAATCTGTTTGGCATCGGTAATGCGCACGCGGTGGGTCACCATTGCGTTCCACGAGCCCGCGGATTCAAGCCGCGCGCCTGCATCGACGCCTTTCAGCTTGATCCCAATATCCATTCGCTCTGCGGAGGAAATTTGCACGATGCCGAACTTCTTGCCGCCGCGCTGCAAGTTCACATATGAATTATTCGCCGAGGCGCTGGCATCGGTACCGAATTTGAGCACTTTTGCCGCCAGGCTGTCATAGGCCGCGCGCCATTTTTCTTTGTCGCCCTTGAACAAGGCCGAGAGCGCATCGCCGCCGCCGGTTGCGAATTTCTCCGGCGACAGCGCCATGACCGCCACAAAATTTGCATGTCCATGGCCAAGGCCATATTCACTTTTGAGCCAGGCGGTGGCAAGCCCGGCTTTAGGAAAGCCCTGCGCGCGCACGATTTTGAGCAGCTCGGCCAGCTTTTTGCCGGTCTTGCTTTCGACGCTCGCGATATACGTTTGCATTGCCTTGTTTGTTTCAGCCATGAGCGTGTTATATCGCACCCCCGCTGGATGGGGAGACCTGTGCGGCGGCGAATGCGATGGCACTCCTTTCGAAAGGGATGCTGCGAGTGTCGACAGCGCGGCTGGCGCTGCAGATTCATTTAACAAATTCACAAAAAGTTATCAAATTATATGCAATATATTTTTTTATATTAACACAACTATCGCTGTTATATTTAACATAACGTACGTGCGCGTATGCTCGTTGAGCACCCCCTAGACCTTTCTGGCGATTCACCGGATTTGGAGATTTGACCAATCGCCGCCGCTTGTGATAAACCACATGCGCAGATGCCGCAGGCTACGCGGTCAGCACATGCTTTTCACTCCACTCGACCAGCCTCGCGAGGTAGCGGCTCTTGACCTGTTCGCTGGCCATCATTTGCTTGAGCGGCGGCAGGCGCAGAATGCCATTCAGGATCGCGGCCAGCATGCGGTGGCTGGCGAGCGTCTGATTGTCGAAGATGAGGTTGGCGAGCTTGCCGTTTTCGATCGCCATCAGCACGGTGCGGTGCACCGAGTCGACCGGCGTAAGCACCCGTTGTTCGCGCTTTTCGAGCCGCAGCGCGTCGTGGCTGCAGCGCTGCACGCACACGCCGCAACCGAGGCAGGTCTGTGTGTTCACCAATGCCTTGCGCAGTTTGGGGTGGTGCGGATCGTTTGCCGACACCAGCGACATGGCGGCGATGGGACAGGCGTCGGCGCACTTGCCGCAGCCGTTGCAGCGCGCGTCGTTTACGACCGGCATGAAGCTTGTCGTCTGCACCGCGTGGGGAAAGCCCAGCTTGCGCGCGGCAATCATGGCTTCGCAGCAGCAGCCGCAGCAATTACAGATGAAACTCACGCCGCGCTGCACGTTCTCGCCGCACTGAACCAGGCCGCGATCGCGCGCTTCCTGCAACAGATCCAGCGATTCCGGCACGTCGATTTCGCGCGCATAGCCATGCCTGACCAGCGAATCGCTTACACCATTGAAGGTCATGCAGATGTCCATCGGCGCGTCGCAGGAGCGCCCCACATGCTGCATTTTGTGCCGGCAGTAGCACATGCCCACGCTGCGCTTGGTCGCCGAGCGGGCAACCTCACTGGCCCGCTCATAGTCGAGCACACTCAGCATATGCTCGGCTGGCAGAACATTTTCGTTGACGAAAGCGCGGCCCAGCGGCGTGTCGCGCATGAACAACGCCGTGATGAACGCGTCCTCGACGTTCATATATTGATAGAACAGCTCGGCCAGCAGCTTCTGGTTGACGTCCCCGCGCAGGCGCATCATCGCAAATTCGAAAAAGCCGGCCATGGGCGGCGGCAGCACATACGTGACGGTTCCATCGGGCGCCGTGGCATCCACCAGTATGGCGCGGCCTGCCAGGTCGTCGAGCGTGCGCTGTGCCTCAGCCACGCCAACCTTCCAGGCGTCAGCCGCCTGCTGTGCCCGGAAAGGCTTGATCGGCAACAATGCCACCAGGGCGGCTTCCTTCTCGGTAAAAAGCAGCTCCAGGATGCCGTGCAGCGTCTTGGACCGCGGTGCGCCTTGAGGAAG
This sequence comes from Chloroflexota bacterium, assembly GCA_031368515.1. Taxonomy (GTDB): domain Bacteria; phylum Chloroflexota; class Anaerolineae; order J036; family Brachytrichaceae; genus CANJQH01. The sequence goes on along the minus strand of JANMNW010000196.1, from coordinate 3,184 downwards.
CTTGTTCAAGCGCTCGATAAGCGACGCGTAGCCGGATTTCGTGGTGTGATGCGCCATGCCAACCTCCTGGCTGATTTATCGCACTCATATCATGGCTGCGATGCGCTCGCCCAGCTGCGCACGACCTGTCAACAACTATCCAGGTGGATAGTTGAGAGGCTGGATGTTCTTACAGAGTCGCATCGAGAAAAGCGCGGGTTCGCTTCCAGGCCAGCGCGGCGGCGCGCCCGTCATACACCCCGCGGCGATTCTCTTCGAAGAACCAGTGACGGGTGCCGGGATAAACGTGTAGTTCCGAGCGGCAGCCGGCAGCCTCAAGGCATTTGTGCAATCGCGCGCGTGCTGCCGCCGAGACCCAATGATCCTGCTCGGCAAAGTGACCCTGATAAGCCGAGCAGCTGCCGGCGTAGTCGCCGCCGCGCGCGCCATAGAAGGTCACGGTTGCCGTGATGGGCAACGGGCTGTGCGCAGACAGCCACAGGGCCCAGTGACCGCCCATCGAAAAGCCGACCACGCCCAGCCCGGTCCCAGTTACCGCGTCGTGGGAGCGCAGCTCCGCCAGCGCCCCGATCAAGGTTTGGTAGGTTGGTTCTTTCCGGGAGCTGGCGCGCAACCTGCGGGCATCGGCAATCGTGTCTGCAATCTGGCCGTCGAACAAGTCAGGCGCCAGCGCGACAAAGCCTGCTGCGGCCAGCCGGTCGCAGAAGCCGCGAAAGAAGCTGTTCAGACCCCACCAGGCATGAATGACCAGCACGCCTCTTCCATGACCAGATCGGGGCACTGCCACATAGCGGACCGGCTCGCCAGCGTTTCGCATGCTGCTCGAAGTATCCGACCGGCGCCGACTCATCCAATGCCCGCGCGGCGGCGCCGGTCGAATCGCTGTTGATCACTCCGGGCCAGTCATTTGTGGCCGCCGCGCCGTGCCATGCTGCGCGACTGAATAACCAATGGCAAGCATCACGATTGGAATGATCAGGTAGGTCAGGCCGATGTCCATGATGTAATCGGCAAGCGACATCTGCATCGGACCTTGAAGCAGAAAGAGGGGCAGATCCAATGCGATGTTGACCGCGAGCCAGATGCCGCCCGCGAGCAGTGCTTCGCGCACAAAGCCGCCCTTGACGTCACGCAGATACCAGTCGCCAAAGAACGCAGTGCCGGCCGCCACAACCACCGCCATGATCGACTCGAACAGCGGCCGTTGCGACGCGTGAATTGGGGTGAGCACCATCGCCACTGCCAGGGCGAACATCCAGATCAGCGCACCGAATAGCACAAGACGCAGATACCGTTTCATGTCACACCTCGGTCTGCTCAAAACTACAACCGCAAGCAGCGAGAAAGCCCACGTGCCATACGAACGTTGCGAGGAAAACCACGCAGTGACGGCTTTTGAGCCGAACACGAACGCCAGGATGTGCGGTTGTAGTGTGAACTGTAGGACCGGCGCGGCAGCGCGAATCAGCCATGTGGCTGACTGCCATCCACCTATACGGCCAAAGCAGCGGGGGAGGCGCTGCATTGTTTTGCGCCAAAGGGTTGCTCTGGAGGACGAACTTTCATAGACCGATTTCAATTGCTGTCTGACAGGCCATGTTCTAATTGAGACGGTGTCCAAGTCATGCTGGTTTCATCGCTCATCCTGGCTGATGCTGTTTGCGTTGCTGTCATCCGGATGCGTGCGTGCGACCCGTGCAACTGCGGAGCGGGCGTGCGTGTGCGCCAGGATCAGGCGAACGCACAGCCCCGGCGCGACGAATTTGAGCGCGCCAGGCGTTCGATGCATGCGCAACGGATTTTGCCCTCCGACCGTCTAATCTCGAATTAGTTAATGAAAGTCACAACTCGCAAACCCACTGACCTCAGAAGCGGCCTCACCTATTGGGAATCTCGCACGCCGCACATGCTGCGCACCTCACGTCAACCGGCGCGCGACTTCTACGACCTCGTCATTGTCGGCGCCGGCATCAGCGGTGCGCTGGTTGCTGAGGCGCTGGCAGGCCCGGATGGACACATGCTGATTGTGGATGGCCGCACACCCGCCGCAGGCAGCACGTCCGCCAGCACGGCGCTGATCCAATGGGAGATCGATGAACCGCTGGGGGCGCTGTCCCGCAAGGTCGGGCGCAGGCGGGCGGTTGCAAGTTACCAAGCGGCCAGGCGGGCGGTCGCAACCTTGCGCAGAAAGATTTCGCGCGAGCGGTTCGACTGTGATTTTCGGGCGCGCAAATCGCTGCTCATTGCCGGCGACACTCTGGGCGGCAAGGCGCTCGAGCGCGAGGCGGCGCTGCGCCAGCGCTGGCATTTGCCCAGCACCTTTGTCGATCGCCAGACGTTGGCGCGCCGCTTTGGGTTTGATCGCGCCGGCGCCATTCTCTCAAGCGGCAATGGTGAGCTGGATCCGCGCAAGCTCACCAATCAGCTTCTCCTCAATGCGCGACGGCGCGGCGCCGAGCTTGTGTCGGGTGCGCGTGTCGTCGGGATACATGGCACGCAACGCGGTGCGTTTCTCGAACTGGATGACGGCAAAGTCATCGCGGCGCGCAAAGTAATCGCTGCCACGGGCTATGAAGCGCTGCCCAATGTGCCAAGCGATGCCTACAAGCTCATCTCGACCTGGGCGGTTGCCACCCAGCCTCTTCCGACTGCGGCTCTTTGGCCTCAAGCAGCGCTGGTCTGGGAAGCCAGCGATCCCTATCTGTATTTCAGAACCACGGCGGATCAGCGCATTATTGTCGGAGGTGAAGATGCCGAGTATGTCGATGCCGACCGGCGCGATGCGCAGATTGCCAAAAAATCTGAAACAATCCTGCACAAGCTTTCGATGTTGCTCCCGGATGTGCCGCTGAAGCCGGCCTATAGCTGGGCGGGAACTTTTGCGAAGAGCGAAACTGGACTGCCTGTTATCGGCGAAGCCGCAAGCCTGCCCAGCGTTTTCGTCATTCTGGGAGCGGGTGGAAACGGCATAACGTTTAGCGTGATCGCCGCAGAGATGGCCGCCGCATGGCTGAGAGGGCGGCACCATCACCTCTCAGCCATTTTCGGGCACGATTTGGCTTGATGCGCTATTGCGAGTACCTTCCGCTCCCACGCCGTCCCATGCCCGTCAGCCTGACGACAAAGTACAGCACCGTCAACAGCGCTTGTGCCGCGCCTGCGACATAGGTCAACGCGGCGGCAT
>JANMNW010000180.1:0-1770 GCA_031368515.1 Chloroflexota bacterium | reverse complement strand
GGCACGCCCACGCCGGTGACAGCCGAGCATGCCCGGCATGTGATCGACATCATTGAATCGGCCTACCGCTCCGCCGAGACAGAAGCTGCGCAGGCGTTGACCACAACGTTTTGATCGATTCCGGCAGCGACTACGTTATCGTTTTGGCGCGCGGAAACCGGCTGCTACCGCCGCCTCGGCTGAGTTGAAACACACCTCAGGCTTTGTCTTGTTGTAGTACCTGCCGCCAGGCGGATGGTAGATCATGCTGTTGCGATTGCCCTTGAACGGATGAGAGGGCGGGCAGTTCCACTCGTCACTCGGCGGTGCGCTGCTGGAGACGTTCTCAACAGGCGGCGGCGCTTGCGCCGGAGCGGGTTCAGGCGCGATCGTCGGGGCTGGGGCAGCTGCTGCGGGTGCGGCTGGCGCTGGGGCGACGAGCGGCTGGGCGACTGCCGCAGTCTGTGGTGGCTTGAACTGCCGGGCCAGTCGCGCATCGCGGATTTCCAACACAAATTCCAGATCCCCATCATTTGAATCGGCAATTAACGCTGCGCCAATCGCTCCTGCCGCCAATGCCGCGCCATGATCGGGGCCAAACGAGCCCGTGAGCGCCGCGGCATGCACGTTTTGGAAGTCATTGCTGATCATGGACTGCAACGCCACCCATTTGGGAAACAGCGCGCGTCCGGCGTTGACCAGATCCTGCGCGTGATTTTCAGGCGCGTCGGCTGGCGCTTTGGGGTCGCCTGAAAACGAAATGCGGATGGCAAACACCTGGCCGCGATAGCTTGCGACGGATAGGCTGCGATCCGGCGTGTCGTTTGTGCTGATTGCCAGACGGCCGTTGCCAAAGGGCGCTTCGGCGGCGTATTTGAACCCTTGCGGCGCGAGCTTGGCAAATACCTGAGCCCGCGTCATGCCGATGCGGGACGGCGGGATGTCGCGTTGGGCGTGCGCCGCGGCCGGAACGGATGACAGCGCCGCAAGCGAAACTAGTGTAGCGGCTAGAACGTTGAAAGCTTTCATGCATCCCTCCCTGAACACAGATTGCCTATGCCGAAAAGGATACTGCCGCGCTGCCGATTTGGGATCGGAAGAACACAGTATTTCGGTGTTTGAATGCATATAGAGATTGAGAAGGCTTCACATGGTGTGCGCTGGCGTTGAGCCGCACGTTACGGTGTTCTGTAATATGCAATGCGCTTTTCTCCCAGTTCCGGCACAAGCAGTTCGGGCGTGAGGTACGGCCTATAAACGTCAAGAAAACTTTGGAAAAATTCGCGTGCCTCGGCATCCAGCCCATCCAGGTAGCCCGGCTGCAAAAACCACGGTTGATAAGGCGCAACATAGCCTTTGCCGGAGATCATCCATTCGCGAGTGGGCAGGCGTGGACGGGAGCGGCGGCTGTAGGTGATTGCAATCGTTCGCCGCGAAATCCCATGGAAATAACGGCCACGATGGATCGAATTCACATGAAAGAATGCCAAATCGCCAGGCTGCAACTGCAACGCCAATGCGTTTGGCATGTGATCGGACGAGCTGTCGTTGACTCGCACGGCGCGCTCATCGGGTGTGTCATCGCGATTGTGCGAGCCAGGCACGACTTCGGTCGCTTGTGTCGACAGCAGTGGAATATGCATGTGTAACTCGCGAGGCGGATCGGCTTCCGCGAAAAGTAGTTCGCGCATTTTGTCTTCGCTGCCACCCGAGAAAAATTGACAGTCGCGATGCCATACACCGGGCCAGCCCTCGCCCGCAGGATCAACGTAGAGGTTCATCTGCATGAAC
>JANMNW010000178.1:0-1991 GCA_031368515.1 Chloroflexota bacterium | reverse complement strand
AGCTTCCGCCTGAACGGCGGCGTAGATAGCGCAGCAACTCGCCGAAGGTCGTGAACGGTGTCGAGGAATTGGCCGTTGACATAACTGATGCACAAGTGAGCGACTGAAGCGGCTCAGCGCAAATTGTAACGGCGCACATGCTCGGTTTGGAAAGACGGTTGGAAAGTTAGCGGGAAAGTTCGTTGGAAAGTGTTGTTGGTTTTGGAAAGCGCTGAATGTCTATAACGATGCCAACTTCAATGACCGCATTTGACCGCAAAAGGAGCTAGCCATGTTCGACTATAACCAAATCGTTCAACAACGTTAGCGTCAGAATGAAATTGCCCAGTGTGCCAGTGCCCCAGAGCCGGAGGGCTGGACACAGCCCGCACCTGGTATTTTCGACCTCCTGTTCGCCGCGATGAAAGTGTCGAAGCAACCGGCAAAGCAGGAACCAAATTCAGCATTCAATCCGCCGGCATGGGCTTGGTTGAAATCCTTTCTGTAAACGTTGAAGCAGGAGGCTTGGAAGTCAACTTGGAATGCAGTCTTGACAGCAGCGGCTGACTTGGAATTCGGCATACCCTATATCGATCTCATCTTCGGTCGCCTCATTCAACAAAACGAAGCACACGATCATGTTTGACTACCACCAAATCGGACAGCAACGTCTGTTCATAGACAAGCAGGAGGCGAGCAATGACAACTTCTAGCGCAAAAGCGACTCAGACTTTCGATTCGGTCAAATACAAGGAGACCACCCGGCAACAGTGGCAAACCGCCGCTCAGGCTTGGCATCACTGGGGGTCAACGCTCTCGGCGTGGCTGGGGCCGGCAACCGAGCTCATGTTGGAGATGGCCGGTATCGGCACCGGCAGCCGCGTTTTAGATGTCGCGGCGGGTGCAGGCGAGCAAACGCTGCTGACCGCTAAGCGCGTCGGACCGTCTGGTTTTGTGCTCGCCACTGATATCTCCGAAAGTATTCTGGAATTCGCGGCCGCAGATGCACGTGCGGCGGGCCTCACGAATGTCCAGACACAGATCCTGGATGGCGAGAATCTGGATTCGCTCACGGAAGCGTCGTTCGATGCCGTGATTTCGCGGGTGGGTCTGATCTACTTTCCCGATCAGCACAGGGCACTGACAGGCATGCGCCGCGTGTTGAAGACCGGTGGCCGCGTGGCAGCCATCGTCTATTCAACGGCCGAGAACAACCGCTTTTTCTCCATCCCGATTTCAAGCATCCGACGGCGGGCACAATTGCCCCCGCCCCTGCCCGGCCAGCCTGGGCCGTTCAGCCTCGGCGGTGCGGGGGTGCTGGAAGCAGCATATACACGCGCTGGGTTCCGCGACATCGAGATTTGCACCGTGCCTGCGCCACTACGGTTGCCGTCGGCCGGCGAATATATTCGCTTTGCACGCGAGTCGTTTGGGGCGTTGCACCAGATGATGTCGGGCTTGAGCGACGAGGACCGCCAAGAGACGTGGCACGAGATTGAGCAGGAACTGCGCCAGTTTGAGAACACAGGCGGATTTGAAGGGCCATGCGAGTTGTTGATTGGGGTTGGGGCCAAGTAACGGTGGGTTCTCCTGTGCCATTTGGCGAATCAGCATGATCGTCTACTGGAGAGGTATGGCAGGCGTTGAGCGGACTTGCATTTCCATCACCAAACAGGCGAAAGCCCTCACGATGCCAACGGAGCAAAGTAATGGGTTGAACGACCGGCAACTGTGATGGCTACCCACGTCATCCGCGCCGTTTTTAGGCTGCTAATCGGTAATCGTGGTGCAAGCCATTGAGCACCGACGTCGCAATCACCCTGCCTCTTGCCGGTGACTGTGATGGCTACACACGTCATTCGCGCCGTTTTTAGGCCGCTAATGGGTAATCGTGGTGCAAGCCATTGAGCACTGACGTCGCAACCACCCTGCCCTTTGCCGATGCCTTGGTGCGGTCGCGCATGGTTGAAGTAGGTGACATAAGCCTGTGCCACCCGCAGCAGCTGCCGTTC
>JANMNW010000145.1:0-18482 GCA_031368515.1 Chloroflexota bacterium | reverse complement strand
GAAAAACGCGCGGCCGGCACTGGCCACCAGCTACTCATATGTCAATCCGGTGGTGGCGATCATGCTGGGCTTTCTGGTGCTCAACGAGCGCATTTCGCCTGCCGCCATCGCCGCGATGGCGGTGATCGTCTCCGCCGTGGTGTTGATCTCGCGCGCCAAACTGGCGCCAAAATCCGGCGCAGACGCGGCAGGATGACCCGTCATCCACGCAACTCGATGTCGAGCCATTGCGTCTCGCGCGACGCGACATAGGCAAAGCCGAAGCGGCCATCGGCCGTGAACTGTGCGCGGTAGTTGTCGATCCAGGCCACAAACCCCAGCCGCGCGCGCGGCGGACGCGGCGCGCGAAAGACTTCACGTCCGTCGATGGACCAAACAGCCTCGCTGCGCCGCCAGTCCAGCGCATAGTCGTGCCACTGCGTGACATCCAGATCCAGCATGCGTTCGCGCGCATGGAACACGCGCTGCGCCGCGCGGATCGCCAGGGCGAGCGGCCAACGTCGCACAGGCGTCGTCGCCAAATTGCTGGGCGTCGCTGCGACAGCACGCGCGGGACGGCGGCCCAATGGCAAAGCATCGAGCATGCCAGCCTTAAACCCGTGTCCTGGAACATCGCGCGCAAACTGCAGGTCGGACTCGGCCGAGCCATGAAAAAACCATACGCTGCGCGGGATCAGACCGCCGCCCAACGCGAGCGGGTGGTTCCAGAACCCAAAGCCGGCGGTGCCTTTCTGCGCGCCGATCGGGTGCGAAAAGCGGGCGCGCAGCTGCAGCAGTTGCGGAGGCTGATTCACAAATTGAAACGGCCGCCTGTGTGAGTAATCATCCAGCTGCGCGTCGCAATACGCGTTCGCTCCGCATGGCGGCAGCAGCAGGCGCCACACATCGCCCGCACGCTCGACGCGCCCGCCGCCTACTGTGTAGGGATGAACGTTCACACGAGGCGCCGCGCGGCTTTGATTTGCGCGCGCACGGCTTTTGGCGCGGTGCCGCCAACAACGTCGCGCGACGCGACCGATTGCTCAAAGTTGAACACTGCATCGATGTCGGCGCCGAAGCGATCCGAAATGCCTCGCCAATCGGCCCGCGATAGCGCGCTCAGCCGCATGCCCTTCTTCTCTGCCAGCGCCACGGCTTGTCCGGAAAGGTGATGGGCTTCGCGGAAGGGCAGCCCTTTGCGCACAAGGTATTCGGCCACATCGGTGGCAAGCATGGCCGGGTCCAGTGCCGCTCGCATCTTGTCCGGGTTGACGGTCAGCGTGGCGATTGCGCCGGCGGCAACAGTCAGCGTCAGCTCAAGCGTGTCGAGCGAGTCAAACAGCCCTTCCTTGTCCTCCTGCATGTCCTTGTTGTAGGTCATGGGCAGGCCTTTCAGCACGGTGAGCAATCCGACAAGGTTGCCGATCAACCGGCCACTTTTGCCGCGCGTAAGCTCCATCGCATCGGCGTTTTTCTTTTGCGGCATGAGCGACGAGCCGGTGCTGTAGGCGTCGGCAAACGTGACAAAACCAAATTCGGCCGTTGAATAAATGACCATGTCTTCGGCCAGCCGCGACAGATGCACGCCGATCATGGCGCAGCAAAACAGCAGCTCCGCCATGTAGTCGCGGTCGGCGACTGCATCCAGCGAGTTTTCGGTGATGCTGTCGAAACCCAGATCTCTTGCCAATGCCAGCCGATTCAGTTTGAATGGATTGCCAGCCAGCGCGCCGGCGCCAAGCGGCGAAACCTGTATGCGTTTGAGCGCATCGTTGAGCCGCCCGCGGTCGCGTTGAAATTGCCAGAAATACGACATGCACCAGTGGCCAAAAGTCGAAGGCTGCGCGCGCTGAAGGTGGGTATAGGCGGGCATCACCGTCTCGACATGTTTTTCCGCCTGCGACACCAGCGCGGCCTGCAGCGCGGCGATCTGGCCGTGCAGCTTGGCGATGGCCATGCGGCAGTACATGCGATTGTCGGTGGCGACCTGATCGTTGCGGCTGCGGCCGGTGTGGAGCTTGCCCGCCACCGGTCCGGCGATCTCCTTGAGCCGGCGCTCGACGGCGGTGTGCATGTCTTCGTCGCCTTCTTTGATGGCGAATTTGCCGGATGCAAACTCGTCGAACACCGCTTCAAGCCCGGCGATCAGTTGAGCCGACTCCTTTTTTGTGATGATGCCGCTCCTTGCCAGCGCCCGCGCATAGGCGATGCTTCCCGTGATATCGGCCTCCCACATTCGCACATCGAAACCGATGGAATCTTGAAACTGCCGCATCAGCGGGTCCATTTCGCCCGAGAAGCGCCCGCCCCAGAGTTTGGTTGTTGTAGTCATGTGTGTGTCGCGAAGCCTCTGCTCCTCGCGGGCTTAATTATGCCGAAGTGTGTTCTCCTCCCCCATGACAGGAGGCAAATTTTTCTCCGTGGTTAACGTTCTTTCTTTGGGCGCCGCCGAAAGTCAGGAGCGGCATTTTCAAGCACGGTGCAAAACGCGCGGTCCTGCATTCGCGAGGCGATGCGCGGATCGAAATCGTCCGGGGCGATGTTTGTGGCGATCATGGTTGGCAATCGGTTGCGATGGCGGTAGTCGAGAATTTCAAACAGCACGCCATCGCTCCAGGCCGAGCCCGTTTCTGCGCCGAGGTCATCGAGTATCAACACCGGCGCCGTTTTGAACAGCTTCATTCGGCCGCTGTAGCTTTCCTGCTCGGTGTTCTTTTCGAATTCCATGGCTTGGCGCAAAGACGCCAGCAAGTCCGGCATGGTGATGAACAACGACGGCGTGCGCGTCTGATACAAGTGGTTGTCGACGGCCGCGCACAGATGCGATTTGCCGCTGCCGCGCTCGCCCCATAACACCAGCCATTGGCCGGTGGGATCGTCGGCAAACTTTTCGGAGGCGCGCAGACAACGCTTGAGCACGGTACTTTCCTCTCCGTTAAACTCGATTTTGAAATTGAGGAACGTCTGTTTTCGCGTGACTTCACTGCTGGACGAATAGGCGCTAACGGCTTTCACCCGCCATTTCTGCGCAACATCGCAGTCCGGGCACGGTTTGAGCGTGCCCTGCGGATCAACCACATAGCGCTTGTTGCCGCAGGTGGCGCAAGTGGGCGATCCGTCACGCGCGTCGACTGCGGCATCGGGATCGCTGCGCGACGCGCCCTCCAATACTTCCGTTTGCGGCGCGCTAGGCCTCTTCATCTGCAAGCTCGCGTCGAGCACGCTCTTCAGCGGCTTTGCGCTGCTCGTCGCTGTATTCGACTTGCGCGCGTCGGAAGGTGCCGCCGCTTCGCGGCGACTTGCGGCTGGGTTGTCGTTTGCCATCTGTCTTCTTATCCGTGCTGGAGGTTAGCACACTCTTGATGTAATCCCAGCGCAGCGCGTTGGCTGCCGCTGCTTTGTCGAAGGCGGTTGTCCAGCGCGTTTTGTCCTGGATCGTCGCCGCCAAAGCATTGATTTCGGTTGCGATGGCCGGGTCGATTATGCGGTTGACGCGCCGTCGATATATGTCAAACGCGGCGGCGGCGGTGTCGTTGGCTGGCGGCGGCGCAAACAGCTCGGGCGACGGGTTGAGCAGCAGTTTTTTGACATACGCCCAGCTTTTCTTGTTCTGGCGCGCCGCATAGGCGAAAACGCCTCGCCACAGTTCGAGATCGGGCACGTCTCTCAGCGCCTGCTTGATGTCGTCGGCGATGGCGCCGGTGGGAGGAAGGCCCAATGTGCTCTCGTACAGCTGAATGATTTCCCGCGCCTGCGTGTCTCCGCTTTCTGTCGCGCGCGCCGAGGCAAGCGCGGCCTCTTCGCTTTCGGCGAGCAACGGCACCAGCGCAGAGAGGTCCAATGCGTTGCCGTGCGCCAATCGCTTTATGCCGTCCATCGCCGCGCGCAGCCCGAACAACCCAACCGCATCGCGCATGATGGAAAATTCGCGATGGTTGGGCTCGCGGCCGAGGCGCAGCCTGAGGTTGACAATCTCTTCAGGCGGTTTGCGCGTGCGCGCGACGATGATCGAAAAATAGTCGCTCGGCGCGGCGGGCGGTTTGGCCAAAAGCGGCTTTTGACAATCGGCAAGCGTGCGGTGGGGCGTGCCTTTGGCGCGCGGATGCAGCAGGGTGACGCGCACGGCGCCGATGATTTCGTCCTGTGTGTAACCGCGCGCCAGCCATTCCTCGATGCGCCCGAGGTCGTCGGCGTCGGGCGGGTAAAACTCCAGGCTTTCGAGCCGTTCGATCGCGCGCCCTGCCGCATTCAGCACCTGTTCCGCGCTGGCGCTCGGCGTGGGAGAACGGTCGTAGGCGCGTTCGAACGCCGCTGCTGCGCGCTGCCCGGCCGCATCGTTGCGAAAGTACCGGCCAGCATCGCCGGCGCGCGCCTGAATCAACAAGCCGCGCGCGACAGCCAGCTGCAATGCGGGCCGCAGCGTGATCGATGGGAAGCGCAATCCGTTTTTGATGGCAGGATGGGCCAGCAAATCAGCTTCGCTCACCGATGCCATCTCGTTTTGGCGTTGATCCAGCAAGCGCAACACCACTAGCACCACCTTGAGCTCGTCAAGGTTGTCGATCTGCGCGAGCTGGGCGTCCACAAATTCGGTCAGGCTCACAACTCTATTTTCTCACGCGCTAGGTTTTTGAACGACGTCAACCGGTTGTCGAAGAAAAGGTTGATCTTGCCGGTTGGGCCGTTGCGGTTTTTTTGCACTGAAATCTCGGCGATGTTTTTGAACTCGGTGTCCGGGTTGTAGACCTCATCGCGATAGATAAACATGACGATGTCCGCATCCTGCTCGATTGAGCCCGATTCGCGAAGATCGCTCAACATCGGGCGCTTGTCGCTGCGCTGTTCGACCAGGCGCGAGAGCTGGCTGCCCGCGATCAGCGGCACCTTCAGTTCGCGCGCGATCTGTTTGAGGGCGCGCGAAATATACGAAATCTCTTGCACGCGGTTTTCCATGCCTTTGCCGCTGCTATTTTCACCCTGCATCAGCTGCAGGTAGTCGACTACGATGAGATCGAGGCCGTGTTCTTGATAGATGCGGCGCGCCTTCACGCGCAGGTCAAGCGGTGTCAGCGAAGGCGAGTCGTCGAGAAACATGGTCATGTCGGCCATTTGCATCGACACCCGCGTCAGCGCGCCCCATTCGTCGTCGCGCAAATCGCCGCGGCGCAGGCGCTGCGAATCGATGCCGGTTTCGCTGGCGACAAAGCGCTGCACCAGCTGCTCGTTGCCCATTTCCAGGCTGAACACAGCCACGCGCTGGCGATGGCGCATCGAGGCGTTGTGGGCGAGGTTGAGCATAAGGCTGGTGTTGTGCACCACCATGTCGTTAGCCACGAAGTTGTGCGTTTCAGGCACGCTCAGATCGTATACCTGCTGCATGCCCGACGGCTCGATACTCACAATCTCGTCCCAATACACATCGCTGGCCGCCAATTCCGCTAATCGCGCGTCCGCAAAGATATGCGCAAATTGCGCCATGCGTTTGCGGCTGATGCCGCGCTTGCCAACGTGCAAGTTGCCGCTGGCTTCCAGACCCATCTCAACCTGAACGCTGCGCCAGCTGCGATCGCCCTTGGCCGATTCCAGGAGTGGCCAAGCTTGCGCAGGAATGACATCCAAGTTGGCATTTGCGTTCGAATCGCTCAAGATCTGTCGGGCCCGAGCAATTGCGGCCTCTTTGCCGTATGCGCCAATGTGTTCAAAAAACGAAAGCAGGCTCTCGCGGTGCGTCACTTGAAGTTCGTATGCCGCGCGTGCCTGGCCTTTATATTGGACGGTGCGGCGCCTTAGCTTGGCGATCACACCGAATCGTAGCAGCAGGTGCTGCACTTGCCGCGCCAGTCGTTCCGAAACCGTGCTGTAACTGACCGTTGCGCGTCCGCCAGACACAAACACGCTGCCGTCGCATGCAAAGAGCCGATTTAGGAACAATGCCAACCTTTCGCGCCGATAGCGAAAGACTACGTTGGGCACATGCTTCTCGGCGGCGTTCTTGCCCCATACGCCATGTGCCTGCAGCCAGGCTGTCAACGCGTTTGGCGTGCGCTTGCCGACGGAGGTGATGCCGGTTTCGGCCAGCTCGCTCGCGCTCATGTCGAGATAGGCGCACACTTTTGCGAAGCGATCCGGCTCCGGTGCGCTCGCGCCGTGAACCCAGGCGCTTACCGCGCCAGGTGTGACGCCCACCGCTTCAGCCAATCGCTCCTGGGTCAGATTGCGCACGCGCAGCGAGGTCTTGAGCGTTTCACCAAGTCGCTTGCGGCCCAGCACGATAAAACCCAAATCGCCCGATACATACACTGTAGGGGTGCGAGTGTTGTTGCTGGATTGGATGCAAACGCGCGTCCCGCTGAAGCACAGCGCCGCACTGGCAAAATCGTTGCGCAGGCTGACGTTGGCGTTGGTGAATTGAGGGTTGGTTTGCGTGACGCATCCGTCGGCGATGAGATAGGCCAGAACCTTGGGCTCATGCTCCGGCGGGTTGTCGGCGCCAAAAACCGGCAGCTGGCGCGGCACAGCCACGCGTACTCCAGGCGCGAGATTGCCCAGCGCCTTCCAGCCATCGATCGTCAGAAATGGGTGCGCGGCGGTTGCCTCGATTTCACGGCCCAGCGCAGTGCGCACGCGAAAGACCGGCTTGATGCCATCATCCACAAAGTGACCGGCTTGTGCCGGTCCCAACTGTAAGTCGTGTCGGAGCGTCAGCAGCTCACCCTGTCGGCGCCTGACCATCTCGCCGATGGTGAAAATTTCGCCGGTGTGCGGATGGACAACCTCGGTGTCTTCCGTGACGCATTTCCCGACGCCGGGCCGGGCGGCAACGATGACCAGATCGCCGCGCTGCAGGCCGCCGGTGAGTTTGTCCAGGTCGTTAAAGCCGGTCGGGATGCCGAGCGGCTCGTCTTTGTGCTCGTGCAAATATTCGATGAGCTCAAAGAAATCGCTGACGGCTTTGCGGATCGGCACCATCTGGTTTTCGGCGTGGTCTTCCGACACCGCGAAAATGGCCGCCTCGCTCTTTTCGATGACGGTTTGGATGGTCTGCGTCTGATCGTAGGCCAGGCGCGCCACATCGCTGGCTGCGCCGATCATCTTGCGTCGGATGGCGTTCTGCTCGACCGCCCGCGCATACGCCTCGACATTCAGCGCGGTGGGCACGCTGTTTGTGAGCTGCGCGATATAGCCTTCGCCGCCGATTTCACTGAGGCGATCCTGCGCTTGAAGCTGCGCCGACACGGTGAGCAAGTCAATCGGCTCGCGCTTTTCTTGAAGCTGCATCATGGCTTCATACACCCACTGATGCTTGACGACATAGAAATGCTCGGGCACCAGAAAGCTGGCGACGCGCAAAATGGCTTCGGGGTCGATGAGTAGCGAGCCAAGCACTGCTTCTTCGGCTTCTTGACTGTGCGGCGGGAGCAGGTCTGCCATGGGGGAGGCATTGTATAGCGCCGCGCGCCTGGGCGACGACCCGAGCGGCGTCAAACATGAGCTGTCGCCCTTCATGGCGAACTGACAATGTGCTATTCCCGGCAGGCGATCGCGTTCGCGCGGCGGACCAGGACGCCCGCCATCTACACGCTGGAGGGATACGTCATATTGGGCGACGCGCTGCTGATGTTGGGCGTGCCGGCGGACGTGCTTGAGCCGCACCTGCTGCGCGACACTAAATACGTTTGCGACGCACTGCGCAGGACAGCGCGCATTTACCCTTTGTTGCCGGCTCGGGCGTCTCTGGCCGATGGGCGCTATGCGTGGTTGACAGGAGATTGATCTGCGGAGGCGCATTTTGCCCGAGTGCACGATCAGACGCGCTCATTTGGGTTGGTCTCCAAATGCGCGCTCAGCACGCACGCATTGCGTGATACGGCGCAACATCCGCAAATATTTGGTTGCGTTTGGACATCACTCGTTAGCCGAGCTTGACATCAATATGCGTCGGTCTACAATGCACCCACATGCACACGTGTGCATTGGTCGGATACGATGCCGGGACGCAGCATATCGATTCATGACATCGCAGAGGCCGCTGGCGTCTCGCATTCGACGGTGTCACGCGCCTTGCGCAATAGCCCGTTGATAAGCCAGGATGTTCGCGACAACATTCGGGCCATCGCCACCCGCATGGGCTATGTGCCCAACCTGGTCGCCCAAAGCCTGCAGGGAAGCCGCACGCGCTCCATCGGCGTTTTGGTGACCACCATCTCGGACCCATTTTTCGCCGATGTCATCGGCGGCATTGAGCAGGCTGCGCGTCCCGCAGGCTACAGCGTGCTGCTCGCCGCAACGCACAACGATCAAGAGGAAGAAGCCCGTTGCTTGGATTCCTTTCGCGCGCGGCGGGTCGATGGCCTGATCATTTCCAGTTCAAGCAGCATTCCGGCGCCGCTCGCCGCGCCCGGCATGCCACTGGTTCTGATTAACAATCACTCGGAACGCCGCTCGGACGCGCTTCATTCGGTTTCGATTGATGACCGCGCCGGTGCGCTGCAAGCGACCCAGCATCTGCTGGCGCTGGGCCACCGCAAGATCGGCTACATCGGTGTCGCCAGCCGCGTGGCCTCAAACGATCGCCGCCGCCGTGGATATGAAGAAGCGATGGCCGCAGCAGGGCTGGACTCTGCGGCCCATGTTCGAGTCAGCGCCAGCATGACCGCCGATCCGGAAGCCGATGTGATTGCCGGGCGGCGATTGCTCCCCGAGCTGGCCGCGCGCGGGTGCACCGGCATCGTCTGCTACAACGACATGGTGGCCGTGGGTGTTTTCATGGCCTGCCGGGAATTGGAGCTGCGCGTGCCAGAGGATCTGAGCGTGGTCGGTTTTGACGATGTCGCCATATCGCGATACATTACGCCGCAGTTGACGACCGTCAGGCAGCCGGGCGCAGAACTTGGACGCATCGCCATGCAGATGACGCTGGCTCTTTTGGACAACAAGCCGGTGTCGGATTTTCTGGCTCAGCCTCTGCTGCTGGTGCGTGACAGCACGAGTCCGGTTCCGAGCCCCAATCGAGACAAACGTTAAATGCAATCCACATTAAACCTCGGATTAGTTGGCTTTGGGCGCATGGGGCAAAGCCATGCGCACAACATTGCGACAAAGTTGCGCGATGCTTCACTTTTTGCCGTTGCCGAGCCTGACGCACAGCTGCGTGCGAGCGCGGCCCAGCGGCATGCGCCAAAGCATGTTGTGGCTAGCATCGACGAGCTGCTTGCGCTGCCAGGTTTGGATGCGGTGGTCATCGTGACGCCGACTGTCACGCATGCGGGCACCATCGTCGCAGCAGCCGCTGCGCGCAAGCCCGTCTTTACCGAAAAGCCGCTGGCGCTATCTTTGACCGAATGCCGAACCGCTGTGGAGGCGGTGCAACGGGCAGGCGTGCAACTGCAGCTTGGCTTTATGCGCCGCTTTGATGCAGCCTATATGGATGCGCATCAGCGCATCATGGCCGGCGAAATCGGCACGCCGATGATGTTCAAGGGGGTGGGCCGCGACAACGGCTGTCCGCGCCCGCACTTTGCGGACCCGGCCAAGAGCGGCGGGTTGATCTTCGACATGGCCATTCACGACATTGACCTGGCGCGCTGGCTCATGGGCTCGGAAGTTGACCGCGTGTCGGCGATGGGCGCGCTGCTGGCATGCCAGGATCTGGCGCCGGTCGGCGACATCGACAATGCCGTCATCAACCTGAGTTATGCCAGCGGCGCGCTCGGCAACATCGACACCAGCCGCAACGCCTTTTACGGGTACGACATTCGGCACGAAATCCTGGGCACTGACGGCACGATCATCGTCGGCTCGCACGCCAACGCGCCGCTGCTGTTTAAGAAGACGCGCGCGGATTTCGATCCAATCAACATACCCGATCGATTTGGCGCGTGTTACCTGACGCAGCTTGAGCATTTTGTCGACTGCGTGCGAAACGACAAAGTGCCGCGCGTAAATGGCGCGGATGGCATCGCCGCCAGTGCAATTTGTATTGCGGCGACGCAGGCTCAGAAGAACGGCCGCACGGTGGCCATCTCGGAGGTGCTATGAAAAAATATACGGCTGACAACCTGCTGGTGCGGCCAAACTCGACGGCGAGTGGTTTGCTGCTCGACATCACCCCGGTCAGCGCCGGCTGGGATCACATCCATTTTCAGGCGCGCGCATTATCTGGCGGCGAGACCTGGACGTTCGATAGCGGCGAAAACGAATTGGCGATTGTGGTGCTCACCGGCACGGTGTCGGTCGCATCCAATCGCGGCGAATGGCGCGCGCTTGGGTCGCGCAAGACGGTGTTTGATGGATTTCCCACCGCGCTGTTTTTGCCGCGCCGCACCCGCTTTAGCATCGCGGCCGATAGCGACTGCGAGTTTGTCGCAACGTGGGCGGCGACCGATCGCGACCTGCAGCCCAGCCTGGTAACGCCCAACGACTGCGCGGTTGAGATCCGCGGCGGCGACAACGCCACCCGCCAGATCAACAGCATTTTGCCTCCGGGATTTCCATGCCATCGGCTGGTGATCGTCGAGGTTTACACGCCGGGCGGCAACTGGTCGAGCTATCCGCCGCACAAGCACGATGTGCACCGTGAAGATGCGGCGGGCAACATGCTTGAGGCCGATCTCGAAGAGGTGTATTACTACAAAATCGACAAGCCCGGCGGGTTTGCCTATCAGCGCGTGTATACCGACGTCTCCTCGCCGCTGCATCAGGCGGGCGCGCCGATCGACGCCGTCATGCTTGCGCGGGATGGCGACGCGGTTCTGGTGCCCGAAGGCTATCACCCGGTTGTGACTGCGCCAGGCTACACCTGTTATTACCTGAATGTGCTGGCCGGCAGCGCGCAATCGCTGGCCAACGTTGACGACCCGGCGCATACCTGGGTCAAGCATGAGTATCGCGCTCTGGATCCGCGAGCCCCGCTTTATCGGTGATTTTATGGCTGACACAACTTACAACGGCCCGCTGCATGAAATGGCTTCGACCACGCCGACGCAGTATCTGAACGATTCTTGCTCTGTTGAGGAATTGAACTATGCGATTGCGCGCGGCTCGGTTGGCGCAACCAGCAACCCTGTCATCGTCGGCAATGTGCTGAAGAAGGAAATGCACTTGTGGCGCGAGCACATTGCGGGCGTGATCCGCGCACACCCCACGGCCAGCGAGACCAAAATCGCATGGATGATCTATGAGGCGCTTGCGGTGAATGGGGCGAAACTGCTGCTGCCCGTGCATGAGCGCACTGGCAAGAAGCTGGGGCGGTTGTCCATTCAAACCGATCCGGCGGCATACAACGATCCGCGCGCGATCCTCGATCAAGCCGTGTACTTCGCGGCTCTCGCGCCCAACATGCAGGTCAAAGTCCCTTGCACCCAGGCTGGCGTGAGCGTGATTGAGGAACTGACCTATCGCGGCGTCAACCTGAATGTCACCGTGAGCTTTTGCGTGCCGCAGGTGCTGGCCATTGCTGAGAACGTCGAGCGCGGCTTGAAACGCCGCGAGGCCGAAGGCAAGGATGTGTCGACCATGACACCCTATGCCACGATGATGGTCGGCCGCAACGACGACTGGATGAAGGTGCAGGTCAAAAAGCACAACATCGACATCGATCCCGCATATCTGGAATGGTGCGGCGTGGCCTGCTTCAAAAAAGCCTACGGGATCTTTCAAGCGCGCGGCTATCGCACCCAGCTCTTGTCGGCGGCCTATCGCAATTTTCTTCATTGGACCGAGTTCGTCGGCGGGAATGTGAGCGAGACAATCCCCTGGGACTGGCAGGTCAAATTTAACGAATCGGATACGCGACCCGTGGCGCGCATGCAGGTGCCGGTCGATGCGCAGATTGTCGACACACTGTATTCCCGAATTCCGGAATTTCGGCGGGCCTACGACGAAAAAGGCATGCGTGTGGACGAATTCGATGCTTTTGGCGCGACGTCGCGAACGCTGCGATCGTTTATCGAAGCGTGGCACGTCTTGGTCGGCATCATACGTGATTGCATGCTGCCCAATCCAGACTTATAGCCGAATGCGCACAAACAGCGAGAAGCATAGGAATATACAAATAGACGCTGCGCATGCGCGAAACCGCGTGCCGGCGACAGAACGACCATGAGCAAAATCACACGATTGACAATGGCGCAGGCGCTGGTGAGATATCTGACCGCGCAGTTCAGCGAGCGCGACGGCCGCGAGCACCGTTTTTTTGGAGGATGTTTTGGCATCTTTGGCCATGGCAACATCTCCGGCATGGGCCAGGCGCTGCAGCAAACGCCGGAATTGCGCTACTACCAGTGCCGCAACGAGCAGGCCATGGTCAACAGCGCCGCGGCCTTTGCCAAGCACAGCAACCGGATGCGCACGCTGGCATGCACAAGCTCCATTGGCCCTGGCGCGACCAACATGATCACAGGCGCGGCGCTGGCCACGGTCAATCGATTGCCCGTGCTGCTGCTGCCCGGCGATATTTTTGCGCGACGCAATGTCGCTCCGGTGCTGCAGCAGCTGGAGAGCGAGCACTCGCAGGATATCTCGGTCAATGATTGCTTCAAGCCGGTCAGCCGCTATTGGGATCGCATCAATCGCCCGGATCAATTGATCAGCGCGCTGCCCGAGGCGATGCGTGTGCTAACCAGCCCGGTCGATGCCGGCGCCGTGACGCTGTGTTTGCCTCAAGATGTGCAGACCGAGGCGCATGACTATCCGTCGGCGTTGTTCGATAAACGTGTCTGGCGTGTCGCGCGCAACCGTCCGGATAGCGAATCCATGCGCGAAGCCATCGCGCTGATTCGCGCGAGCCGCGCGCCGATGATCGTCGCCGGCGGTGGCGTGCGCTATAGCGAAGCTACAGAAGCGCTGCGCGCATTCGCCTCAGCCACCGGCATCCCGGTTGCCGAAACAATGGCCGGCAAGGGCAGCGTGCGCTATGACGATGCGCTGTGCCTGGGAGCCATTGGCGTGACCGGCACGCCGGCGGCCAACGCCATTGCCGAGCAGGCTGATCTGGTGATTGGCATCGGCACGCGCTACAGCGATTTCACCACGTCGAGCAAGACCCTTTTCCAGAATCCGAACGTGCGCTTTGTGAATGTCAACGTGGCGGAGTTCGACGCGGCCAAACACAGCGGTCTGATGCTCGTGGGTGATGCGCGCGCGACGCTGGAGGAACTGGCCGAGGGGCTGTGCGGCTGGTCGGTCGATGACGGATACCGAATCAAAGCCAGCACAATGCACGCCGAATGGGAGGCGCAGGTCGATGGTTTCTATGCCGTTCGGAACGCGCCATTGCCCAGCCAGGGGGAGTTGATCGGCGCGATCAACCAGAAGGGCGATCCGGAGGCGGTCATGATCAACGCCGCCGGCAGCCTGCCCGGTGATTTGCACAAGCTGTGGCGCGCGCGGCACCCCGCCCAATACCATCTGGACTATGGCTTCAGCACGATGGGCTATGAAGTGGCTGGCGGGCTCGGCATCAAAATGGCCGAACCTGGGCGTGAAGTGTATGTGCTGGTTGGCGACGGCTCATATTTGATGTTGTCGCAGGAGATCATCACATCGATACAGGAAGGCTTCAAGCTTACGGTGATCCTAATGGACAACAGCGGCTACAAGAGCATCGGCGGGCTGAGCCGCTCGCTGGGCCAGGAGGGCTTTGGCACGCGCTACACCTTCCCGGAAGATGGCCGGGTGACCACCGACGACGCCGTTGATCCGCGCGAATTGCCGGTCGATCTGGCCGCAAACGCCGCCAGCCTTGGCGCGCATGTGATCAAAGCCAACGGCTACGACGAGTTCGTGGCGGCGCTGCGAGCGGCCAAGGAAATCGCTTACACCACGGTGATCTACGTGCAGAACGATCGCTATGTCGGCGTGCCTGGCTACAGCTGGTGGGATGTGCCGCCGGCCGAAGTCAGTGACATGCCGGGCGTTCGTGAAAAGCGAGCCGAGTGGGAAACCCTGCGCGCGAAAGAACGCTACCTGTGACGCGCGGGCGCCATCCCGCTCCCGGCCCGAGACGGCGCGGAACGCGGGACGGCGCCCGCGGTGCTACTCGTATCGCAATGCTTCGACGGGCGGCAATTTGCTGGCGCGGTATGCCGGGTAAGATCCGAACACCACGCCGATCATGACTGAAACGCCAAACGCAATGGCAACGGCATTGAACTGCACCTGCGGCTGAATTGTCTCTTGCGCCACGCCAATGATTGCGGCCAATCCCGCCGCAACGCCTACGCCGATGATGCCCGCGAACACGGTCACGGCCAATGACTCAACCAAAAACTGCAGCCGGATTGCAGCCGGATCGGCGCCAATCGCCTTGCGCACGCCAATCTCGCGCGTGCGCTCCGTCACACTGACCAGCATGATGTTGCTGATGCCGATGCCGCCGACCAGCAGCGAAATGCCGCCGACCGCGGCAAGAAAACCCTGCAGCCCGACCAGGACGGTATTGACCGTGGCTATGAACGACGCCTGGTCGATGATGCGGAATGTATCTTTCTGGCCGACCAGCAAATTCTGGCGCTGGCGCAGCGTCGATCCGATACGTTCCAGCGCAACCTTCGTTGCTTCGGTGCTCGCCGCTTCTGCCGTAATTTGCGACAGCGCCTTGACGCCACCGGGCCGGTTGGCGAACATCGTCTCCTGCGCCACCGTCAGCGGGATGAAAATGGCGCGATCGGGCTCGTTGCCGGGGCCTTGATTGCCCTTTTTCGTATTCACTCCGACGACCTTGAAGGGCACGCCGTCGATCAAGACGGTCAGCCCCAAGGCAATTTGCCCCGGAAATAAGTCCAGCGCCGCCTGATGGCCCATCACCGCCACGCGCTTGCGCGTTTCGACGTCATTGGTGGTGAAGTGTTCGCCTTGTTCTACAAGCAGCAGGCGCATCACAAAATCTTCGGGCACCGTGCCCACAATTTCCGAGTTTTTGCTGGCCACGCCAGCGGACGCCTTCAGATTGCCGCTGACACGCGGCACCACCCGCTTGAGACCGGGCACATTGACCGGATTGGAGATTGCCTTATAGTCTTCCATCGTCAGCCGCGCGCCGGCGACGGAGTTGTCTGGAAACACAAAGAGCTGGTTGGTGCCCGCGGTGGCGAGCGTGTCATTGATGAATTTCTGCACGCCCGCGCCAAGCGCCAGCAGCAGCACCACCGACATCACGCCAATGATCACGCCCAGCATGGTTAGCGAGGTGCGCAGCTTGTTGGTGGTGAGGCTTTCGATGGCGGTGCGAAAAGTTTCGAGTAATCCCATGGTGCTTATGCCCTGGCAGCGGCGTGTTCGCGCGCGGCCGACTTCTGCTTGGCGCTGTTCAGCAAGTCGCTTTCGATTTTGCCGTCGCGGATGCGCACGATGCGGTTGGCGCGCGCGGCGATATCAGGATCGTGTGTCACCACGATCAAGGTCATGTTGCGGTCCTGCTGCAGGCGTTCAAACAGGTCCAGAATCTCAAGCCCGGTGCGGCTGTCCAGGGCGCCCGTGGGTTCGTCGGCCATCAAAATGGTGGGCTGGTTGACAAGCGCACGCGCGATGGCCACGCGTTGCTGCTGCCCGCCCGAGAGCTCGGTGGGCTTGTTGTTGACTTTGTCAGCCAGCCCCACCGACTCCAGCGCTGAGCGCGCGCGTTTGGAGCGCTCGCCTGCGCCGAAGCCGCTGTAGCGCGCCGGCAGCTCGACATTGCGCTGCGCGCTGATTCGGCCCATCAAGTTGTAGCGCTGAAACACGAAGCCTATGTTCTTGTTGCGAACCTTTGCCAGCTGCTTTTCGTTCATCTTGCTGACGTCCTCGCCGTTCAAAAAATACTCGCCCGATGTCGGCGTGTCCAGCGCGCCCAGCATGTTCATCAACGTGCTCTTGCCGCTGCCGCTTGGGCCGACGATGGCGACGTATTCGCCGGTCAGAATGGTCAAGTCGATGCCGTCGAGCGCGTTGACGGTGGTCGTGCCCATCACATACGTCTTGGTGAGGTTACGAATCTCGATCATTTAGTTTCCACCCGGCCCGCCGTTTGACGGCAGCGTCTTGACCAGGGGCACCACGATCGTGTCGCCCACTGCAATGCCTTCCACGATTTCAACCTTGTCTGCGTCGCGGAAGCCCAGCTTTACCGGAATGCTCTCAACCTTTGCCTGATCACCGGCGCCGATCAGCTTTTGCACGCTGAAGGCGCGCGTGGTGGTATCTATGACCAGCGCGCGGGTGGGGAGCACCAGCGCATCCGCTGCCTGCGCTGTGACCACTTCGCCAGTGCCGCTCATGTTGATCAATATCGCCGGCGTCGCTCCGTTGAGCGCTTTGCCCAATGCAAGCTTGACTTTGTAGGTGACCACCGCGCCCGAGGCGGTTCCGATAATTGCGACCGAGTCAACTTTGCCCTCCAGAGGCGTTTCTGGGTAGGTTTGCAGACGCACACGGGCGCTTTGGCCGGCCTTGATGCTGCCCAGATCGACTTCATCGACATCCATCTCAAAGATGGGCACTGCGAAGTCGGCAATCTGAACGACTGGTGCGCCGGTATTCGCCCAGTCGCCCATGCTGACATTGACTTTTGTTATCAGCCCGTCAAACGGGGCGACAAGCGTGGCATTTTTCACTGCATCATCGGCTGACTTCCAACCGAGCTGGGCCTGCTTCATTTGCGCTTCACGTTGCAGGATGGTCTCGGCCAGCGGCTGTAGCGCGGCCAGGTTCTTTTTGGCCTGTTCAATTTGCGCAGCCGCGTTGGCGAACTGCGCATCGGTCGCCTTGTCAAACTTGGCTGCGTAGTCGGCCTTGGCCCGGCTTAGGTCATTTTGAGAGCGCTCCAGATCGAGCTGCGAGTTTTGCACCGCCTTGTCGTAGTTGGCTTTGGCGATGTTGAAGTCATTGGTCGCGCGCTCCAGGTCCAGCGCTTCCGATGATGCGCCCACACCCGGGTCGCGGCTGGCGCGGCGATCATAGGCTGCTTGGCGCAAGCGCAGGGTGGCTTCGGCGTTTTGCACCGCGGCAATGACATTGGCGAGGTCGGGCGACTGTGCGGCTACAGCGGCCTGGCGCTGGCGCAGGGTGGCTTCGGCGTTAAGCACGGCCGCGCGAAGGCTGGCCAGCGTGTTTGCGCCGGGTTTTCGGCTCAAATCCGCGTAAGCAGCCTCGGCGCTGGCAATGGCCGCCTTGGCGGCTGCGACGTCGGCTGCGCTGGGCCCTTTGATCGTCTGGCTGTAGGCCGCCTGGGCGTTTAGGAAGTTGGCCCACTGCTGGTCGGCGGCCGTTTGCAGCTCGGTGACGTCGAGTTTGGCGAGGGCCTGGCCTTTCTGCACCACATCGCCTTCTTTGACGAGCAGCTGAGCCACGCGCCCGGATCGCGCGAATGCAATGGATGCTTGGGTGCGGGCAATCACTTTGCCGGTTGCCACGACGCGGTTTTCGACCACGCCTTTTTCGACCGTAATTTTTTCGGCGGTTGGATCGACCGAGCCGGTCGCAGTTGACGCGCCGGGACGGCTGCACGCCGCCAGCAAAACGCTGAGTGTGATGACGATTGCGGGAAACTTGAGTCGTGACATGATTTTCTTTGGTTGCTGAAGCAGAGCGCAGCAGGCGCAATTGCAGCTAAATTGACAATTCTGGTTTGTGCTAGTGGATGAGTTTATGGTTCAGGACTGCGCGGCATCAAGCCTCGCAGCAAAACATCGACAAGATAGTGAGCCATGTGCAGGCGGGATTTGCCGCGCCACTGCGACTCGCCATATAAGAAGACGAGGTCCGGCACTGCGTGCAAGCCCTCGAGCATGGCCAATAGACCGCCGGCGACTGCGGCGCTATCAACTGGCGCGATCTCGCCACGTGTTTGTGCGGCGCTGAGCACTCGGCTGAGCGGATCGAGCATGGACTCTTGCACAAGCTTGCCCAGGCGCTGAGCCTGATCCGGCGCGATTTCGTGCAAGTCCGACAGCGTCATGCGCAAGAGATCCATAGGAGGCTGGCTCAACAGCCATTCCGCGGCGGCATACAGCTCCGCGCGCAGATCGCCACCGGCCGCAGCCATTGAGTCGGTTAGCCCGGCGCGATGAGCGTTGAGATTGCGCTCGGTGACTTCTACAAACAGCTGTTCTTTGCCGCCGGGCGCGTGGTAATACAGCGACGCGTGCTTGATGCCGAGCACGGTGGCGATATCACGCAGCGTCACCGCTTTGTAACCGCGCTCCATGAAAAGGCGGTCGGCGGCGATGAGAACGCGGTCTTTGGAATCGGGTATCGTTGCGTTTGTCACACTTACCTACAGTTAGGTAGTCGATGGTAACCAGCCAGATGAGATAAAGCTGAGTGCTGTGAGCAAAGCAGATAAGTATTTCGAAGGATTGTTTAGGGTTGGTGCAGCTGGGCCGGGAGAAAACTGTAAGAGCCTGTTTGGGAAATCTAGAATAAGGACATGCTCGGGAAACGCAAGGCATATCCGACAGATTTGACACAAGAACAATGGGAAGTCATAAGGCCCCACTTGCCAGGAGCGAATAAGCGGGGTGCGCCGC
>JANMNW010000119.1:0-2148 GCA_031368515.1 Chloroflexota bacterium | reverse complement strand
CCTATTTTGACGCCACCGTGCGTTGGGGCGCGAAGGCGTTTTCA
The DNA here is from genome assembly GCA_031368515.1 of Chloroflexota bacterium. Classification (GTDB taxonomy): domain Bacteria; phylum Chloroflexota; class Anaerolineae; order J036; family Brachytrichaceae; genus CANJQH01. The sequence goes on along the minus strand of JANMNW010000119.1, from coordinate 2,104 downwards.
GTTTACAATCACATGTATATCCCGCGCGATTTCGGGAACCCCGAGCAGAACTTCTGGAACCTCATCACTGACGCGATCCTCTGTGACGTGGCTGTGGAGCGTCAGGTCGAGATCTCTGGCCCTGATGCTGCGCGCTTTGTTCAGATGCTCACGCCACGCGATCTGTCCAAGCTGGCGGTAGGGCAATGCAAATACGTGCTGATCACCAATGAAAAGGGGGGCATTCTCAATGACCCAGTCCTGTTGCGCCTTGAGGAAAATCGGTTTTGGCTGTCCCTCGCAGACAGCGACATTCTTCTATGGGCACAGGGGGTCGCGGTGCATTCGGGGATGGATGTCAATATCCACGAGCCCGATGTGTCGCCGTTGCAGCTGCAAGGTCCCAAATCGGGCCAGATCATGCGCGCGCTTTTTGGCGATGGCATACTCGATTTGAAATACTACTGGCTACGCCGGGTTGAACTGGACGGAATTCCGCTGATCGTATTGCGCACCGGCTGGTCCAGCGAGTTGGGCTATGAGATCTATATTCAGGATTCTGCACATGGCGATGCGCTTTGGGAAAAATTCATGGCCGTGGGACAGCCCTGGGGTCTGAAGCCGGGGCATACCTCTTCGATCCGGCGCATTGAGGGTGCAATGCTATCCTATCATGCAGACGCCGATATCAACACCAACCCCTATGAGCTGGGACTTGACCGGCTGGTGAACCTGGAAAGCGGCGTAGATTTCATCGGCAAAGCCGCGTTGCAGAAAATCAAGCAGACTGGCGTCAGCCGCAAGCAGCTGGGTCTGGTAATAGATGGAGCACCGCTACAGGGGCCGAACACAACCTTCTGGCCGGTCATCAAAGATGGTGTAACGGTTGGCAAGGTCACATCGGCAATCTATTCGCCGCGGCTCAAGCAAAACGTCGCGCTTGCGATGGTGGCGGTGGAGCACACCGCACTTGGCACAAAGCTTGGAGTCGTGATAGGTGAACATACGCTTGCTGCTACTGTCGTCGAGACGCCATTCTACGATCCGAAAAAGACGCTGGCCGCCTCCTGATCTGCCATTTCAACAGGAGCATAGGACAAAACCGGCACCGGGACAGGAGATAGTCGATGGAAGAGTATGACTTTATCATTGTGGGATCAGGCTCAGCCGGATCGGTACTCGCGCGCCGTCTGAGTGAAGACCCTAACCATCGCGTTCTGGTGCTGGAATACGGCGGCAAAGACAATTCGGTTTTTATCCAGATGCCTTCGGCGCTATCGATCCCGATGAACATGAAGAAGTATGATTGGGGCTTTTACACCGAACCCGAACCGGGTTTGGCTGGTCGTAGCATCCATCAAGCGCGCGGCAAGGTGATCGGCGGATCCTCATCGATCAACGGAATGGTCTGGGTTCGCGGCAATGCTGGTGATTTTGACGACTGGTCTGCGCTGGGCGCGACCCGTTGGAGTTATGCCGATGTCTTGCCGTATTTCCGCCGGGCCGAACACAACGCGATGGGTGCAGACGCCTATCGCGCCCAAGGGGGCGAGCTGCATGTTTCCCCAGCACCAATGTCCAGCCCGCTTTACCAAGCCTTTATCGAGGCTGGACGTCAGGCAGGCTATCCAGTCACCTCAGACTACAACGGTTACAGTCAGGAAGGTTTTGCCGTCATGGACATGTCGGTGCGCAACGGCGTCCGGTGGTCCACAGCAAACGCATATCTCAAGCCTAGCCTCAATAGGCCTAATCTCAATTTAGTAATGCATGCACTGGTTCACCGCGTGCTGATTGATGGTCGACGTGCAACCGGGATCGAGTATTCCGTCAATGGCGGTGCGACCATCAAGGCACGAGCACGGCGCGAAATGATATTGTCTGCGGGCCCAGTCAACTCTCCCAAGATTCTGATGCTATCCGGCATCGGGCCCCAAGCACAGCTGCGAGAACACGGGATCGAGGTCGTGCACGACCTACCCGGTGTAGGCGAGAACCTTCACGACCATCTGGAAATCTGGATGCAGCGCAGAAGCACTCAACCGATCACATTAAACGGCAAGCTGAATCCCTTTAGCAAAGCGATGATCGGATTGCGCTGGCTTCTCTTTAAAGATGGGCTAGG
>JANMNW010000081.1:0-32433 GCA_031368515.1 Chloroflexota bacterium | reverse complement strand
GATTCGGCGCGGTCGAACTTGACGCCAGCAACAGGATTACGGCGTTTGCCGAAAAAGGCGCCAAAATGGGCGCGGGATGGATCAACGCGGGCGTCTACGCGCTCAGCCGTGCCGTGATCGAACCACTTGTGCTAAATCAGCCCTCATCCATCGAGCGCGATGTGTTCCCTGCCCTGACCGACGCGGGTCTGTTTGGCTTCGCGGCGCAGCCGCCTTTTCTCGACATCGGCACGCCCGAGTCGTATCACGCCTCAGAGGCCGAATTGCGAGCCGAACTCTGGGCGGTGCGGACGCGCGCGCACCTGCTCGACAGCGCCGAAGCATTGACCGCGGCGGCCAGAGATTGCGGTGGCAGCTTAAGCGAATCGGCACACGTGCTGAGCGAAAGTTTTCGCAGCGGAGGCAAACTGCTGATTTGCGGCAATGGCGGCAGCGCGGCAGATGCGCAGCATCTTGCCGCCGAGTTTGTCAGCCGGCTCACAGCGGATTTCGCCCGGCCCGCCATGGCCGCCCTCGCGCTCACCACCGACACATCGTTCATCACGGCGTATGCCAACGACATCGATTTTGACGGCATCTTCGAACGGCAGGTGCAGGCGTTGGGCAACCCGGGCGACGTTCTCTTGTGCCTGAGCACAAGCGGCAACTCGCGCAACTGCCTGCGCGCGGTAAGCGCCGCGCGCGAGCGCGGCATGCGCACTATCGCGATGACCGGGCCCCATGGCACGCTGCAAACGCGCGTCGATTGCCCGGTGGTCGTCACAGCCAACAGCACCCAGCTGGTGCAAGAGTGCTCGCTGGCCCTGTATCACGTTTTGGTCGACCTGGTGGAACGGGCGCTTTATGGCACGACCGTGGCACAGGCCGCGCTTTCGACGGAATCGACTTCATGAACATTCTCATCACCGGCGGAGCCGGCTACATCGGCTCGGTGCTCACACCCGCGCTGATGACGCTCGGCCACACCGTCACCGTCCTCGACAGCTTCATGTTCAGGCAGAGCAGCCTGATGGATTGCGTCATCAACGACAACTTGAGCATCGTGCGCGGCGATTGCCGCGACGAGCGCGTGTTGCGAGGCGCTCTGGCAAAAGCTGATCTCGTTATTCCGCTGGCCGCGCTGGTCGGCGCGCCGTTGTGCGACCGCGACACGCTTGCGGCCGAAAGCACCAACTTTGGCGCGGTCGATCTGCTCTGCAAAATCAGCAGCCCGGCGCAACGCATCATCATCCCCAACACCAACAGCGGCTATGGCATCGGCGACAAAGACAGCGTGTGCACCGAAGAGTCGCCGCTGCGGCCAATCTCGCTCTACGGCACCACAAAAGTGCGCGCCGAGCAGGCGGTTCTCGATCGCGGCAACAGCCTGAGCTTCCGGCTGGCCACCGTGTTTGGCGCCTCGCCGCGGATGCGCACCGATCTGCTGGTGAACGACTTTGTCCATCGCGCGGTGACCGACAAAACCGTGGTGATCTTCGAAGGCCACTTCAAGCGCAACTACATTCACGTGCGCGACGTGACACGCGCGTTCATCCACGCCATCGACAACTTCGACGCGATGCAGGGCAAGCCGTACAACGTGGGCCTCGACGACGCCAACCTGTCGAAGCTCGAGCTGTGCGCGCGCATCCGCGAGCACATACCGGGCTTTGTGTATCTGGAGGCGCCTATCGGCAAAGATCCGGATCAACGCAACTACATCGTCTCAAACGCGCGCATCGCAGCGACGGGATTCAAGCCCGCGTATTCGCTCGATCACGGCATACGCGAGCTGATGCGCGCATTCACGGTGCTGCGCGGCGGCCAGTTCGCCAACGTGTAGCGCGCCGATTCATCATGATCATCTCGCGCGCGCCGGTCCGCATCAGTTTTCTGGGCGGCGGCACCGACTATCCGGAGCATTTTCTGAAACACGGCGGCGCGGTGCTGGCCACCGCGATCGACAAGTTCAGCTTTGTCTCGGCGCACCCGCACCTCGGCGCGATGTTCGACTACGCCATCCGCGTGCAATATCGCAAGGTCGAATCGGTGCGCGCGGTGGATGAGATCGAGCACAACGTTTTCCGCGAGTGCCTGCGCTTCTGCGGCATTGAACGCGACATCGAAGTGCACGCGGTGGCCAACCTGCCGGCCTTCACCGGTCTGGGCTCGTCATCGGCGTTCACAGTGTCATTACTGCACGCGTTGCACGCATTCAAAGGCGAGTTTCGCAAGCCGATCGAACTGGCGTATGAGGCCATCCACATCGAACGCAACGTGCTGGGTGACAACGTCGGCTGCCAGGACCAAACGATGGCGGCAGTGGGCGGATTCAACATGCTGGAATTCCGGCGTGAAGACGACATTGTGGTGCATCGCGTGCCGATAGCGTCAACGCGCCTGCAGGAGTTTGAGCGGCATTTGTTTGTGGTGTTTACCGGCATCACGCGCAGGGCGACCGACGTGGTGGCAAAACAACTGGCGCGCGTCGACACAAACGCCGGCACCTTGCTGCGCATGCGCCGCATGGTCGATGACGGCATCGACCTGCTGCTCAGCGACCGGCCGGTTGCAGGATTCGGACCGCTGTTGCACGAGGCATGGCTGGCCAAGCGCAGCCTGGACAGCGGCGTTGCCGGCGATGAGGTTGACCGGCTCTATCAGCTTGGCCTTTCGTCGGGCGCAACCGGCGGCAAACTGCTGGGCGCGGGCGGCGGCGGCTTTTTGCTGCTCTTCGCCCTGCCCGAGCGGCATGCGGCGTTGCGCGCTGCGTTCGCCGGCAAACAAGTCGTGGATGTGCGGCTCAACGCGCCGGGCTCGGAGATCGTTTACTCGTAACGTCGCACCATGGCAAAGAGCGATCGATCCGCATTTGCGCGCACCGCGCTGCGCGGCACCGTGTGGGTGACGCTGGGCAACTATGCGCATCAGATCATCGGCTTCGCCGCCCTGCTCTATCTGCGCCGGCTGCTCGACCCAGACATCTTTGGCTGGCTGGATGTGGCCACGTTCTGGGTCACGCTGCTTAGCGTGCGTGGCAAGTTCGGCCTGGGCTACGCCGCGCTGCGCCAGTCGAAAACTGATGGGCGACTTCTGGGCACGTGCTTTGCGCTGGATCTCGCGGCCGGCGCGTTGACGCTGCTGTTGTGCCTGGCCGCAATCGCGCCGCTAACCGCCATGTTCGGATACAGCAGCATCATCCGGCTCGCCATCACCGCGCTGGCTGTCAGCGAATTTCTGGCGGTGTTTGGCAATGTGTTCGCCATCGCGCTCGAAAAAGAGCTGCAATTCAGCCGCAATCAGCTTGTAACCCTGGCCGCTTATAGCGTGGCATATGCCACTGCTATCGGGCTGGCGCTCGCCGGCTACCGGTTGACCAGCCTGCTCTCGATCGGGTTTGTCACCGCCATCGCGGGCGCGGCGTTCGCCATCATCGCCTATTCGCGCCGGCTGCCGCATCTTTTGCGCGAACGCTGGCATGTCGACGCAGGATTGGCCCGGACCCTGATCCGTGACGGACTCAGCACCGGCCTGACGCTGACGCTCATGACCACCATCGTCGGGCAATTCGACAACTTCCTCAACGCCACCTACGTTAGCGCGACCACGCAGGGCTATTACGGCAACGCGTTCAAGATCGCCAACTGGCCGTCGCTGCTGCTTGCCGCAGTCATCGCTCGCGTGGGCTACAACGTCATGGCGCGCGTCAAAGACGATCCCGACCGATTGGCGCACACTGTGCGCTTGTCGATCTGGGTGCTGGCGATGTTCGCGGCGCCGATGGCGCTGACAATTTCGCTCGGCGCGAGCGACATCGTGGAAACGCTGTATCCAGGGGGCAAATGGGCGCCGAGCGTGCCCTTTCTGCGCCCGCTCGCGCTCACCGGCCTGGCCAGCCTGTTCATGAGCGTGGCTTACTGGCTTTCCGTGGCGCAGGGCCGGCGCCGCTTTACGGCGGCGCTTGCGCTGACGCAGGCGGCATGCCTGTTGATCGGCGGCTCGCTGCTCGTGCGGCCGTATGGCGCAAACGGCACACTGGTCTCTGTCGCGCTGGCCTCGGTCAGCGGGCTAAGCCTGGCGCTCATATATATCCACCGGCGTGTGAGCGTCAACCTGTTCCACGAGTTGCTAATGCCGGTATTGGGCGCTGTATGTGCCGTGGCGTTGTATCAGATCGTGCCGTGGTCGGCACTGGCGGCGGTTCCAGCGCTCGTGCGCAGCGCGCTGACCGCGGCGCTGGTGTTCGCCGTTTTTTGGGTTTTGGTGCTGATCTTCCGCCGCAGCGCAACGATTAGTCAATTGCGCTACCTCGCCCAAACGTGGCGTGGTGTTCCTGCTGGATGATGCTTCATGATTTGTCGCGTTTGTGATTCCACCCACCTGGAGCCGGTCATCGACCTGGGCGAACAGCCTTGGTGCAACAACTTTCTCAAGCCCGACGAAGTCGGCCGCGAGCCGTTCTACCCGCTGCGGGTGGTTCACTGCCAGGCGTGCGGCACGGCCCAGCTGGATTTCACCGTCAAGAAGGAAGTGATGTTTGGCGACCACACATATCTGTCCGGTGTGACCAAATCGCTCAGCGCGCATTTTGCCAGCGTTGCGCGCGAAGCGACCGAGCGCTTCTTCGCCAACGACGCCACGCGCAGCGTGCTGGACATAGGCAGCAACGACGGCACGCAGTTGAAGCATTTCCAGGCGCTCGGCTGGGGTGTGCTCGGCGTTGAATCGTCGAAGACCACCGCCAAGCTCGCCAACGGCGCGGGCGTGCCCACGCTCAACGCCTTTTTCAACAGCGAGACCGCGAGCGCCATAGGCCGGAAGTTTCACGCCATCAACGCGGCGGGCGTGTTCTTTCACCTGGAGGAACTGCACTCCGTCACCGACGGCATTCGCCTGTCGTTGCGCGACGACGGCGTGTTTATCGTGCAGTTTCTCTACATGAAGCGCATTGTGGAGAACAACGCCTTCGATCAGATTTACCACGAGCATCTGCTGTACTACAACCTGCGCACGATCGAGCGGCTGCTCAACCGGCACGGCCTGGCGATGTTCGACGCCTATCTGTCGCCGATTCATGGCGGCTCGATCATAGGCTTTGTCACGCACGCCGGCGCCCGAGCGGCAAGCGACCGTTTGCAGGCGATGCGCGCCGAAGAGGATCGCTCCGGCTGCAACGGCATCAACAGTTATCGCGCCTTTTACGAGCGCATCAAGGCGATGAAAGTTGACAATCTGGCTTTTCTCGAGCGGTGCAGGGCGGCGGGCAAACGGGTGTTTGGCATGGGCGCGCCCGTCAAAGGCAACACGATGCTGAACTATTTCGGCGTCGGCACTCAATATATTGAGTGCCTGGTGGAGAAAAACGAACTGCGCCGCGGGCTCTACTCGCCCGGCATGCACAACCCGATCGTGATCGAGAGCGAGCTGCCGCAGCCGCCCGACGTGTACTATGTGCTGGCCTGGAACTTCAAAAAGGAGATTCTGGCCAACAACAAGCCGTTGCTGGACCGTGGCGTTCAGTTCTACTTTCCGGTCGATCCCACCGAGATATGAAGATTCAGGATTCGCCATTGATCCCTGGGTTAAAAATCGTCCAACCCGACATCGCGCGCGATGCGCGCGGCGAGTTTGTCTGCACCTACAATAGCGCCGAGTATGCGTTTACCGATGCGGATGGGCAGGCGATCGCCTTTCACGAAGACGACATCTCGTTGTCACGGCGCAACGTGCTGCGTGGCCTGCACGGCGACGCTGTCACATGGAAGCTGGTGCACTGCTTGTTCGGCTCGGTCTACTATGTCGTCGCAGACATGCGCGCCGAATCGACGGCCTACCGCAAATGGCAGTCGTTTGAGCTGAGCGCCGACATCCGCACGCAAATTCTCGTGCCGGCAGGTTGCGCCAATGGGTTTTGGGTGCGCTCGGAACTCTGCCTGTTCGGTTATAAACAGAGCCGCCTGTATAGCGGCAGCAACCGTCAATTTACAGTGCGTTGGAACGATCCGGCGCTGGCGATCGACTGGCCAGCGGCTGAGCCGTTGCTCTCGCAACGCGACGCCGAGGCGGCGCTGCTGTAGTCCAACGAGTCCATCATGCTGCAATCACTCATCAAACATCCCAACGCCACACTCAAACGAGCCGTGCGCAAAGCGCGGCTGGCCCTGGCACCGGACAGCCTGGCCACATTCACGTTGGAAGACGGGCTGCGCTTCACCTGCAAGCTGGGCAGCAGCACCGGGCGCATTCTGACGATGGGCACGATCGAAGCGACCGAGCGCGCATTTTTCCGGCAGGAACTCCAGCCAGGCCAGGTGTTCTTCGACATCGGCGCCAATCTCGGGCTGTTCACGCTCACTGCCGCCAAGCGCGTCGGTCCAAGCGGCCGTGTCTTTGCGTTTGAACCCAGCGCGCGCGAGGCGCGACTGCTGCAGCACAACATCGACCAAAATGGCTTCAAGAATGTCACCATCGTGCGCGGCGCGCTCAGCGATCACGAAGGTAAGGCGCGCTTTGCGGTGGCCACCGACGGCGGCACCAACTCGTTAGCGAAGACAACGCATCCGGAGCAGGTGATTCAAAACTGGGAAACCGTGCCGCTGACCACGCTCGACTCATTTGTGGCCAAGCACGCCATCGAACGCGTGCACATGATGAAAATCGACGTCGAAGGCGGCGAGTGCGATGTGCTGCGCGGCGGCTCGGCGTTGTTTTCACGCACCGACGCGCCGGTTGTGTTGTCCGAGTTTTGCGATCTGACGGCGGCCGGCTTCAACAGCAGTGGCGCAGCGCTGTACGACGCTTGGACCGCCTATGGGTTTGCGCTCCACGAGCTGGTCGGCGATGGATCAAAGCTCACGCTCAAACCGGCCGCCCGCCAAACGCACTACGATTACGTCAATCTCGTCGCGGCCAAGCCAACCGCGTAGCCTTCAGCACACAACACCATGTCAACATCCACTCATTTCTGGAAAGATCGCCGCGTGCTTGTCACAGGCGGCGCGGGCTTTATCGGCTCCAATCTCGTCGCCCGCCTGCTCACGGAAGGCGTGCCCTATGTCCGGGTCGCGGACAATCTGGAGCGCGGCCGTCGAGAATATCTGGCGGAAAGCATGCGCGACCCGCGCGTGGATTTCCAACAAATCGATTTGCGCAACCGTGCAGCTGCCATCGCCGCCTGCGACGGCGTCGACACCGTGTTTCATCTGGCTTCGAAAGTCGGCGGCATTGGCTACTACCTTCAGAAACCTGGCGAAGTGTTCAGCGACAACACGCAGATCGACCACAACATGTGGGCCGGCGCGATGACGCACAAGGTGCCGTACTACATGTACGCCTCGTCGGCGCACGTGTATCCGATCGAGCTGCAAATGGCGCCGGATGCGCCGCCGATTCACGAGCATCAGGCATACCCGGCCAATCCAGAGCTGTCCTACGGCTGGGCCAAGCTCATCGGCGAGAAGCTGATCTTGTATGCAGTGCAGCAAGGCTGCGCCACGCGTGTGGCGGTGCCGCGTTTGATCGGGGCGTTCGGACCCAATCAGGACCTCGATCTGGCCACCGGTTCGGCCATCCCGGTGTTCTGCCGACGCGCGATTGAGTGGCCCAACGGGGCGCCCTTCTCGGTGATGGGCACAGGCAAGGAAACGCGCTCGTTTCATTACATTAGCGACACACTGGACGCGTTGTTGCGCGCCGTCGAAAAACTACAGGCTAGCCCGCTTGTGGGGCCGTTCAACCTTGGCGCCGAAGGCCGTGTGACTATCGAAGAAATCGCGCGCAACATTATCGAAATCAGCGGCAAAGACATCCCCATCAGCTGGGACACGAGCAAACCCACCGCGATCTGGGGCCAGGCGCTCGACTGCAGCCTGGCCGCCAAGCTGCTCGACGGTTGGCGGGCCAAAGTCATGCTGCGGGAAGGGCTCGAGCGCAGCTACCGGCATATTGAACAGCGCCTGCAAACGGCAAATGGCCATGTCAACCGCAACGCCTGAATACTGGCGCGCGCGCCAGGCCATCGTCACTGGCGGCAGTGGCTTTGTCGGCGGCCACGTTGTGGCGCTGCTGCGCGAGTTGGGCTGTCCCAGCATATTTGTGCCATTGCGCGCGTCGCACGATCTGCGCACCGAAGCCGGTGTGCTGCGCATGTTTGCCGACGCGGCGGCCGAACGGCCGCCCGGCGCGCCGTTTGTGGTCTTTCATGTTGCAGGCCGCAACGGCGGCATCGGCGCGAACAAAGCCTATCCCGCCGAGTTTTTCTATGAAAACGCGGCGATGAATTTGCTTGTGTTGCATCATGCCTGGGCGCATGGCGCGCAGGCGGCCCTTGCTACCGGCGCGGGCAACAGCTACCCGATCGACGCGCCAACTCCGCTGCAAGAAGCATCTTTGTGGGCAGGCTACCCGCAGGCCGAGAGCGCGGGTTATGCGCTGGCCAAGCGCATGCTCAGTGTTCAATCGCAGACATATTGGGCCCAGCACCGGTTTCCGATCCATGTCGCGCTGCTTGGGAATGTATATGGCCCCGGTGACAACTTCGATCCGGCGACCGCGCCCGTGGCGTCGGCGCAGGTTCGGCGCATCGTGGTTGCCCAGGAAAGCGGCGCGCCATCGATTTCGCCCTGGGGCACCGGCGCGGCGACGCGCGACTTTGTTTACGTCGGTGATGTGGCGCTTGGGCTGTTGCTCGCGGTCGAGCGCTGCGCCGAACCGGCGCTGTTCAATCTGTCATCGGGCCAGGAAACCAGCGTGCGCACGCTTGTTGACAGCATTTGCGCCATCGTCGGCTACACCGGCGCAGTAAACTGGGATAGTTCAAAGCCTGATGGTGCGCGCGCGCGCAGTCTGGATATGACGCACGCCCGCGCATTGCTCAACTGGGCGCCCGACACGCCGCTTGAGCTTGGGCTGCGCGAAACCGTGGCCTGGTATCGCGCGCATCGCACAAACCCGCTCACATCGTCATGACTGCCACGCCGCCACCGCCGCTGTTCATCTCGCTCATGTATTGCCTTGATACGGAGCAGGGCCATATCCTGTCCTACAACATCTGCTTTGGCGACGCATGCCGCATCAACGGCTGGGAACACACCGCAGGCGTGCGCGCCGCGGCACGCGTGCGCGAACTTCCCCAAGGGTGGGAACGCGCACTAGGGGCGCGCGACACCCGATTCCATGTGCGCGGTGTCGCGCAATTTGAAAAGTTCTTTAGTTTTGTGCGCACAACGTCGAGTTATCTGCGTCGAATCCTTGCGGATGGAACGCGCCCAACGATTCTTTTTCTGGAGTGGTTCAATCTGATTCACCTGATCGCTTTTGTTGCGGCACTGTTGACCATCCCGGCAAAACAATTGCGCAGCACCAGCGTCTGGATGAACCATCGCTTTGAGTTTTCGCACAATTGGTATCTGAGCGTAATGCGCCTGTTGCTGGCGCTCATTGACAGACGCACGCATGGCCGCCTGGTGACCTTCACCGAGAACGATCTGGTTGCGGCTTCACATCTGACGACACTTGGGCGCAAGGCGCATGTGCTACCAATGCCGCAAATGGTGACGCCAGACGAGCCCTGGCGCGCACCCGAATTCGCGTCCATGCCCGATCGTCAGGGCCGCGTCATATGCTTCTGGCCGGGCCAGGCCGCGCCAGACAAAGGGCTGGCCATTGTGCGGCGATTGAGCGAGGCGCGCGGCGCTGCTGCGCGACAACTGGTGCTGGTCGCGGATGAAAGCGCTGGGTTTGTCCAGTGCGACGACGGCCCGCGCATCGTCCTGCTCAAGAAGGGAATGCCGCGCGACGCCTACATCGGCTGGCTGCGTGCCATGGACATCGCGCTGGTGCCCTACGACCCAACTGCCTATGCGAAGCGAACTTCGGGGATCTTCGGCGACGCCATCGCGGTCGAACGCCCGCCCGCCGTGCGCGACGGCACTTGGATGGCCCACGAACTGCGCAGCCATGGGCTCGACGAACTTATCGTGAATTGGGATCAGGACATCGACTTGGTTGCGCAACGCCTGATCGCCCTCGCCGCCGACGCCGGCGTCCACCGGAAACTCGCCGCGCTGACACGCGCCTACGCCGACTTTCACAGCCGCCGCGGTTACGCGCGCGTCATCGCCGATGTCTATCGTCACGGCACATAGGCAAACCACCATGGGCAAACTTGTTGAATGGACCCGCAGACTACACACCGCCACGCGCATGTTGGAACAGCCGCGCCTCTTCCGCTTGTTGCGCGCCGGCGGCAGCCCGCGCCTTTTTCTCGATCTTGACCTGCCCTGGATCAAATCGCTTGGCATCCAGACCATCCTCGACATTGGCGCCAACCGCGGCAGCTTCGCCCTGACCATGCGCGCGCTGTTTCCGGCTGCGCGCATCATCGCCTTTGAGCCGCTGCCCGAGCTGTTGCCCAAACTCAATGCAATGGCCGCGGCCGATCCGCTGCTGACCGTTGCTGCGTGCGGTCTGGGCGAAACCAATGGCACGCTCACCTTCAATCGCCTTGCCAACGACGCTGCCTCGTCGTTTCTAGCGCCCAACGCGGTGCTCAAATCATCCGAGCCGGCGATCACGGCCAGCTCCCAGCTCAGTGTGCCCGTGCGCCGTCTTGACGACGTGATGGGCAAAATTCCGCATCAGCAACCGGTCTTCGTCAAACTGGATGTGCAAGGGTTCGAAGACCGCGTCATCGCCGGCGGCGAGCACACGCTGCGCCATGCGCCGCTGGTGCTGATCGAGACATCCACCGTCCCGCTCTACGACAGCGCACCCGACTTCGCGTGCATCGCAGGCCAGCTCGCCGCGCTCGGCTTTATTTACGGCGGCACACTAGAGCGGCTGGTGACATTGCCAAACGGCCGCATCGCCTCCGAAGACACGATTTTCGTCAAGCGCGAGGTGGTGCCGTGACAGTCGGCTCCGTGACCGTCGGCGCCGTGAGCGACGGCGCGCTCGCCATCGGTTATCGCTGGTTTGAAACCGCGCTCGGATTTCACCTCGAACGCGCGTTGTGCGAGGCTGGCGTGGCGACGGTGTTTGTGGGCATGGGCGGCCCCACCCACCCCGGTTGCGACGCGGACACGCCCTTACCCGCCGTATGCGCCGGCCTGGCCGAACAGCCGGCGGCCTATCTATGGATCGATCCAGCCGGGCGCTACTTCCCGCCGGGCATCGAAAACACAGATGCGCTGACTGCGGCCTACATTGTCGACGCGCACATCGGTCACTGGCGCGCCTCCGCCGCGCGCTTTTTCGATGCGGTCTTTCTCGCCCAGAAGCGCTATGTCGAGCCTTTCAAGCGCGCGCTGGGCCACGATCAGGTCTACTGGCTGCCGCTTGGCGCCGCCGCCGATGTGCATCGCGATCACGCGCTGCCGCGACAATACGACGTCGCATTTGTCGGCAACATCGATCGCGCGCATCAGGCCACGCCGCGCGCGCGCCGCTTGGCGTTGCTGGCCAGCCGCTACAAGACCAACGACTTCACGCAATCGGCCATGCCGGCGGACGTCGGCCGCATCTACAGTCAGGCAAAGATCGTGTTCAACACCAGCATCAGCGGCGACGTGACCATGCGGCTGTTTGAAGGCGCGGCATGCGGCGCGCTGGTGCTGAGCGACGTGCCGGCAGCGGAGAACGGCTGCGACGATCTGCTTCGGCCTGGCGTTGACTACGCGACGTATCTGGACGACGCTGATCTGATCAGCAAAGTCGATTACTTTCTCGCCAACGACGCCGAACGTGCGCGCATCGCCGCGTCAGGCCACGCGCGAGTGCTGGCCGAGCACACCTATGCGCATCGCACGCGGCAACTGGCGCAAACGATGCGCTCTGCCAACCTGCGGCGCGGCGCGCCCATGCGCAGCGCGTCGGCCAGCGAACGGCTGCGCGCGCGCTTGAAGGTGTACACGCACCTGCACATGCTCGACGCGGTGTTTGACGCCACACGCGGCATGAATCCGCTGCGGCGGGTGTGGCTCGCCGCGCCCTGTCTGGCGCGAAGGGTGATGCGTTGACCGTGGAAAAGGTTCTATACATCGCGCGCTATCGATCGGCAAGCATGCACCGCAAAGTGATGCTGTTGGCCGAGAAGCATGACTTTGAGGTGCTCTACGTGCACCCTGAATCCTGGCGCGATGAATTTGGCACGATCGAGCAGCCTGGCCAAGCCGCCAGAGCGCGCAATCTCGTCGTGCGGCCCATGAAAATGTTTGGCCAACCCAATAACCCGCACCGCTCAACGTACCGGTCGATCGGTTTCGGTTTGCGCCAATTTGCGCCCGGGATCATCATGGCCGAAGAAGAGCCCGACAGCATGGCCGCAGTGCACATTGCCTGCGCCCGCGCCGCATTCAGTCCAAAATCCAAACTGGCACTGTATACCTGGCAGAATCAGGCTCGGCCGATGGGCGCATTGGCTCGCGGCGCAATGAAGGTTGCGCTTGCCTCCAGCGATGCCGTTGTCTGCGCCAACAGCGAGGCCGCCGCCTTGCTGCGATCGTACAAGTTCGCTCGCCCTACGCCGGTAATACCGGCAATTGGCGTGGACACTACCCTCTTCAAACCCGCCGAAAACGCGTCCGAAAATCAGCTCTTCACAATTGGCTACGTCGGGCGGCTCGATCCAGCGAAAGGTTTGAATGATCTTGTCGACGCCTGCGCAATGTTGTCCAACATCGATTTTCAGTTGCGCGTGATTGGTGATGGTCCTTATCGCGCCGGATTATCCGAATACGCGGAGAAGATGGGGATTGTCCACAGACTCAGACTTATTTCGCCACTACAGCCTGAAGCTTTGCGAGCCGAGTATCTGCAACTATCGGTCCTGGTGCTGCCATCCCGAACAACCACAACGTGGAAAGAACAATTTGGTCGGGTATTGACTGAAGCAATGGCCTGCGGTGTGCCTGTCATCGGTTCCGATTCGGGCGCAATTCCAGAGGTGGTTGGAACAGCCGGTTTGATCTTTCCGGAAGGCGACGCGCAGGCGCTCGCCACGCAGCTCCGGCAATTGTCCAACGATAAGGCGCTCGTCGCCGAACTGCACAAACGCGGCGTCGCGCGCGTCGCCGAAAACTATACGCAGGACCGCATTGCCGACCAAACCGCGGCGTTTCTACAGGAGCTATTGCATCAATGAACGCTCAGGCTGCTTCGAGCGCATGCCCGTTATGCGGCGGCACGCACGTCGAGCCCCATCTGAAAAAGTACGGGTACACAATCTGCCGATGTAGCCAATGCGGCCACATACATGTCAACCCGATGCCATCCGAGGCCATGCTGCAGGCCCATTATCAGGACTTGTCCTACTTCGAGGGCGCGGATGAGCAAGGCTACAAGAACTATGCGGACATGCATCGCGCGCTAATGCCGCATTTCACACGCAGACTGAACGCGATACGACCACTCGCACCCTCCGGCTCAAAACTGCTGGATTTCGGTTGTGCCGACGGCTATTTCTTGAGCCTGGCAAAAGCACACGGCTGGGAAATCGCCGGTGTTGAACTGTCGGTTGAGATGGCCGCGCGGGCGTCACGCGAGCTTGGCATCGAGGTGCGCCAGTCTTTGCCTGATCAACAGCGGATGTATGACGTGATCACCCTGTGGGAGGTGATTGAGCATGTTCCCCAGCCAGTTGAGCATCTTAGGCGCCTCCACGGTTTGCTCAAGCCAGGCGGGCTGCTCGCACTGTCTACGCCAAATACCGGTCACTGGCAAGCCGTACGTTCGCATGAGGAATGGGTGTCGTACAGGCCGCCATCACATCTGCAATACTTCACTGTGCCAACTATTCAGCAAGCGCTGTCGGACGCATCGTTCAAATCCATTAACGTCCGCCAAACCATGCCGCTGCCCCCGATGCCGAAATGGCTCACGGCCATGTCAAAAAGCCTATACCGCGATTTGGGCTTGGGCCAGGCTACGCATTGGAGTCTGTCTCTCTGGCTATGGAGAGCTATCCGTCTTGCGGCATGGGCTTGGCAAAAGGCGGCGCGACCGCAAGACAATGTATACACAACTCTTGAAGCGTACGCAATCCGAGGCGAATGAGTCAGCGAGTGCGCACATTGCTTGCTGGCCCAACTAGATAGGCCACAAGTGTTCCTACATGACAATTTCGGGTGTAGCAACGCTTTCAAGGCGATCATTTCTGCGCATGAGCGCGGCCCTGCCGGCCGCCGCAGCCGTTGCCGCAAACCTACTTGGCTATGCCTGGGCCGACGGCGACAAAGCTGGAATCGCATCAAGATCACTGCCAATGGCAGCGCACTGCGCAAGTATAAGAATGAGCAGCTCGTGCTGAGCATTGATGGCGCGACGCGATACACTTCGGGGATGATCGGCTTGATGGTCGAAGGCGGAACCGCATACGTCGACAACCTGCGCATCCGCAGTCACGACGACGACTAACCAACAACGAACAAGCCGCTCGCTTGGCAACAGCCCATGTGCGATGTCACGCGCAGCCGCAAGAGACTCTTGCGGCTGCGCGTTTTTTCCGCAAAGTAACAATCAGTCGCCAACCAACCGGTGGTGCGCGATAATGCCGCCGCCAACGCCTTGCGGCCGCGGCACTTGACCGTGATCCGGGTTTGCATCGACTACTCCTCCGCCATCGCCCACGCCGCAGGCGTGAGTCGCTACGTCCGTGACCTTACCCATGCCCTTGCCGCTCGCACAGGTGATGTCGCACTAACGCTCGTGCATAACCGGCCGGGACAATTCAAGCCTAACCAGGCGCATCCCTCTTTGCCCAGCGTTAGCCTGAAGTATGGAATCCGGTCGTGGCGCGCAGCGATGCTTGGCGGCGGGCGGCTGTTTGGCAACGCCATTACATCGCGCATGGATTTCGATGTCTATCACGGTCCAGATTGCATCGCACCCGCCACCGGCAAGCCAACCGTATTGACCATCCACGACCTGACCGTACTTTCGCATCCACAGTTTCATAGCAAACCGAATCGCGTCTTTATGCGGCTAGCGCTGCCAACCATGGTCCGGCGGGCAACAGTGATCATCGCCGATTCGGAAAGCACGAGACGCGAGGTCATCAAACGACTGGGCGTGCATCGCGACACACTGACCGTAATCTATCCCGGGATTAACCACGAGCGATTCCATCAAGTCGCGCCAGCCGCCGCTGCGCGGCAAGTCGCAAGCGCATTAAAGATCGACAAGCCTTACGTGCTCGCGCTGGGCACTTTGGAACCACGCAAGAACTTGATCACGCTGTTGCGAGCATTCGCGGGCACGATTC
Source organism: Chloroflexota bacterium (assembly GCA_031368515.1). GTDB lineage: Bacteria > Chloroflexota > Anaerolineae > J036 > Brachytrichaceae > CANJQH01. The sequence goes on along the minus strand of JANMNW010000081.1, from coordinate 17,195 downwards.
GCGACCACGAGTGCCAGCTTGTATTGGCGGGCTCTCCAGGCTGGGGGCGAAATGAACTCGAGAACACCGTGGCGGCGCTTGGCCTCGCAAGCCGCGTCCACATCACCGGCTATGTCGCGGATGAATTGCTGGCCAGTCTTTATTCGGCCGCGATGACATTTGTATATCCTTCGTGGTTCGAGGGATTTGGATTTCCAGTACTGGAGGCCATGGCTTGTGGCACTCCCGTCATATGCAGCAACACTTCCAGCATTCCAGAAATTGCCGGCGATGCGGCACTGCTATGCCATCCAGGCGATGCCGCAACCATGGGGGCGCAGTTGCGTGAACTTGCCGCGAACCCCGACCAGAGGCGCATCATGGGAGAGCGCGGGCTGCGTCAGGCGGCCAAGTTTCGCTGGAGCCGCGCGGCAGACGAGACCATCCAAACGTATTACCGCGCAGCCGGCCGCAACCCACGATAATGGCGCAACCGTGGCAGCACCACTCGACAGAGAAGACTACGAATTCCTCCGCGCCAACGCGCAGGCGGGCATTGCTCAGGGGTTGACCCACTTTCTGCATCTCGATCAGCCCATTGGGCTGTGGAACTATATTCGCATCGCCAACGACATCGCGCGCCAGGTTCCAGTTGGAGCGCCGGTGCTGGATTGGGGCTGCGGCATGGGTCAGATGACGTATCTGATGCGGCGACGCGGGCTTAACGTCACTTCGTACGATGTGCGAGACGCCGGAGATGAGCTGCCCAAAACACCCTTGAGCCGGACGTTTCAGCGAACCACCTCGCAGGATCCCACCCACCTGCCGTTTGCCAGCCAAAGCTTCAACGCGGTGTTGAGTTGTGGCGTTCTTGAGCACGTGGATGAGTATTCGTCACCCGGTAACGAGCGGATTTCATTGAAAGAGATTGCGCGCGTGCTGAAGCCAGCCGGCCGTTTTCTGATCTATCAATTGCCTCAGCGGCATGCCTGGCAGGAAGCGATTATCCGTCGATTTAAGATTGGCTACGCGCACCCGCGCCGGTACACCGGCGGAGAGATCGACCGACTGCTAGCCGACGCCGGGCTGCACAGGACCGTCATGCGCCGCGCAAACCTGATTCCAAAGAACCTGACGGGAATGCCGCATGCGGCACGGCGCGCCTACAGCGCCCTAAGCCGTCCGCTCATTGCCGCTGATGGCATCATAAGCCAACTCCCCGTGCTCAAGCATGTTGCGGGCGTGCTGGAAGTGACTGCGGTAAAGCAGTCTTAGCTTCTCACGGCCATTGCGCGCCTTTTGCATCGGTGTAGAGCGCGTACAGCGATTGGCTGCCGGCCATAAACAACCGGTTCTTCTTCAGCCCGCCAAAGCACAAATTAGCGCAGCCTTCCGGCAAATGTATCTTGCCGATCAAATCGCCATCCGGCGCGAACACGTGCACGCCGTCGTAACCCGCCCCGCCCCACGCCGCGCTCGACCATAGATTGCCGTCAACATCTGTTCGAATGCCGTCGGCCAACCCTGGGTTCATATCGGCAAACACCCGGCTGTTGCGCAAAGCGCCCTTGGCGCTCACGTCCAGAACGCGAATGTGCCTGGGCGCGCCGGAATCGACAACATACAGCCGCTTCTCGTCCGGAGAAAAACACAACCCATTCGGTCGGTCAAAATCATCGATCATCTTGTCGAGCTTGCCAGTGTTTGGATTGAGCCGATACACCGCGTTGGGCAGCTGCGGCGTGTCGTGATGACCCTCGTACTCCCACAGAATTCCATACCCTGGATCGGTGAACCAGATCGCGCCGTCGGAGGTCACCACAACATCGTTAGGCGCGTTCAACTTCTTGCCCTGATAACGGTCGGCCAGCACCGTGATTCGCCCGTCGAGCTCGGTGCGCGTCACGCGCTGGGTGTCGTGCTCGCACGTGATCAGGCGGCCTTGCCGGTCGCGCGTGTGGCCATTGCTGTTGTTCGACGGCGCGCGAAACACCGTCACCGCGCCCGTGTCCTCACACCAGCGCATGATGCGATTGTTCGGAATATCGCTGAATAACAAGTAGCGGCCATCGCCAAAATACACCGGCCCCTCGGCCCAACGTGCGCCGGTCCACAGCCGCTCAACAGCTGCGCTGCCCAATTTGTATTTGTCAAAACGGGGGTCGAGCGATTCGACGGCGGGATCGGGATAGCGCACCAAGGGTAGTTCGTATGAATTGGCCACAGCGGAATTTTAGGGCAAGGCAAGAATTGCGCGCGCTTCCAACGGCGCTATGATCTCCCCTCCATGAGCGCACACGTCTTCAGCTATCGCGGCGATGTGATCGAAAATCGCCACACGGCCTCGCTTGCCGTTGTGAATCCAGTCGGCCGCCTCGTCGCCTTTGCGGGCAACCCGCACCTGCCCGCGCATCTACGGTCGTCGTCAAAACCGTTTCAAGCGCAAGCCTTGTTTCAAACGAATGCGGTCGGACACTTTGGGCTGACGCCCAAGGAAATCGCCGTGTCCTGCGCGTCTCACAGCGGCTCGCCCGATCATATTGCGACGGTGGACGGCTATCTGCGGAAAATCGGCTTGACTCCGGACTTCCTCGCTTGCGGCGCACACATGCCCTGGGACAAGGATTCGCTGCGCTTGCTTAATGAGACTCGGCAGGAGCCAACTTCTCTGTACAGCAACTGCTCAGGCAAGCACAGCGGCATGTTGGCCGCGGCGATGAGGATGGGCGCGACACCGCGCGGCTACGAAAAACCCGATCACCCCGTGCAGCAGATCAATTTTCAGACCATCCGCGACTTGGCCGGAGTGCAGGACGTGCCTTTTGGCATCGACGGCTGCTCGGTGCCTGCATTCGTGTTGCCGCTGGCCAATGCCGCCCGCATGTTTGCCCGACTGGCCGCGCCCGACAGCGCTCAAAGCAAGTATCAAGCAGGCTTGCAGAGCACTTATGAGGCCATGCGCGCGCATCCGGACATGGTTTCGGGGGCAGAAGGCATGGACACGGTCTTGATGGGCACGCTGCCTCATTTCGCTTCAAAAGGCGGCGCGGATGGCTACTACGGCCTGGCGTTGCGCAAAACACAGTGGGGGCCGCTTGGCGTGGCCCTCAAAGTTGAAAGCGGCTCGAGCGATGCGCGCGACCCGCTGGTCGTCAAAGTTTTGGAGGCCCTCGGCGTGGTCTCGCCCGACATGCCGCTGCCCTGGCGCAAGCCGCTGGTGCGAAATGTCAGGCGGCTGGAAGTCGGTTGGTGGGACGCGCAACTTGATCTGCAGTGGACCTAGCCCGCGCTGAAAAACGAAAAAGCTCGCGCGGCGCTTGTGCGAGCTTGTGGTCATGACCCCTACGGGACTCGAACCCGTGTTTAAGCCTTGAGAGGGCTTCGTCCTAACCACTAGACGAAGGGGCCAGCAAATTGGCGGGCGGAATATACCATGATCCCGTCGGTCATGATTCGCGCAAAAGGCGCATCAACAACGCGCGCTCCTGCTCCACCGTGCTCACTTCGCCATCCAGGCGGGCGGCGCGCAAGCGCTCCAACAGCGTTTTAAATCGCGGGCCCGGCGGCAGCCCAAGCGCCTTCAGCCCCTCGCCGGTGGTGTGCGACCGCACCCAGCGCCAGTCGCGCCACTCATTGCGCATGGCCGCGCGTTTGGCCGAATTGCCGTCAAAAAGATAGCCCAGCCACAACGCCAGCCCGCCAAAGTCCTGCAACAGCACCGACTGCGCGCTGGGCGGCCCGGTAAACATCGCCGGGGCGGCTGTGCTCAGCGGACCGCACTCGATCAACGCATCGCGCAAATCTGCCTCAAACGCAATGCGGTCCATCCACTTGCGCGCCGGCAGCTGTCCCTGGTTGTACGTCAGAGCTCCCCAACCGGCCGCGGCAAGCAGCTGCCCCGTATCGCGCTCCAGTCGCTCGGTCGGAAACGCTCTCTCTTTGAACGCCGCCCGCACACGCTCAAAACGCGACCGCAGTTGCTGCTCGTCCGGAACCGGAATGCCAAGCGCCGAAAACACCTGCCAATCTCGCAGCAAAGACAAAGCGCCCGCCGGTTGAAGGTCTTGGAAGATCAGTTCGACGTCGTATTTGATCCGCTCACCGGTTAACTCGCGCATATGGCGCACGCCCATAACAATCCACGACCGCGTCTGCGTGTCCATGGCAAACCCAAGACGCGCTGCATAGCGCGCGCCGCGCAACAAGCGCGTCGGGTCGTCGATGAAGCTGGAGGCATGCAGCCCGCGCAGCACGCGCATATTGATGTCCGAGGCGCCGTCGTACGGATCCAGCACTGCGTCGTCGGACAACCGCAACGCAATCGCATTGGCGGTGAAATCGCGGCGCCGCAGATCTATTTCGATTGGCGCGGACGTCACGGTTGGAAGGGCCGCCGGCCGCTCGTAGCGCTCGCTGCGGGTCATGGCCAGGTCCACGCTCTCGCCACGCCAGAGCCACCGCGTGGTTTTGAACATGGCGTGTTCGGTCAACTCGCCGCCATGCGCTGCGCGCAATGCGCGCCCCAGGCCAATCGCATCGCCATCAACCGCAAAATCCAGGTCATCGATGCTTGGCGCGCGCAATAGCCAGTCGCGCACCGCGCCGCCAACCAGATACGCCTGAACGCCCCATTGCATCGATTGCGCGGCAATCGCGTCATACACAGCGGCTTGCACGGCCGACAAACGCGCGCGGAGGGGCGTCTCGACCGCGCTCATTGCAGATGATCCAACGGCTCGCCTTCGGCGGTGACCATTGGCTTGAAATTGGCCGAGATCGCCTGATGCAGATCCTTGGCCAGGATTTTGCGATTTGTTCCGGTTACCAGATGGTCGCCAAAATGCACAGTGGCTTCGAACGACTTGACGCTGAGAAAACGCAGCGCATGCGCTTGAAAGGTCATGTCCTCCCACCAATTGACAATTTTGAAGGCCGGCATCTCGCCCGGCGGCGTGCTGTAGCGCAAGGTGGCATAGCACACCGGCACGTTCAGGCGCACTGCGGGTTCGAGCAGGGCCGGATGAAAGGGCAGCACGCCCTCGCCCCTGCTGGTGGTCGCTTCGGGCGCCATGCCCACGCCGTAGCCGGCTTTGAGTGCCGCATCGACTCTTTCGCATACATCAGCCACTGCCGAGAGACTGCTGCGGTTGACAAAGATCGTGTCAATGCGCCTAGCCATCGGGCCCAGCAAAAACCAATCCGCAAGATCGTGTTTGGCGACGAATATGGCTCCGGGCAGATTGATCGCCGCTATCAAGATATCAACATAACTCAGGTGATTCATGACAAAAAAGTATGGCGGCTTGGGAGGTGTTCCCTTTATATTCAGCGTCATACCCAATGCGCGCGCCACGCGGCGGCCCCAACTCTGATAGATACGGGTGCGCAAAAAGAACAGGCGCTGGCCATTTTTGGGCAAAAGGCCATAAGCCATCTCGAACCAGAGATAGTGCGTCAACGTCAATACCACAAACGCAGCAGATCGCCATAAAACGCGCATTTTCCGAATCAAAGTAGCTGGAGTATATAGAGCCTCATTAATCGCATTTCGGGTCTCAGTCTGGGCATTTATGGGCCACTTGGCCTAAGCGCGCGCTCGTTAATGCTGTCACGCTTCAGGCATTCACAACCGCGCTCGGCCGCGGCTACTCCAAGAAGAGTGCGTCAGCCGTGCCAAGGTACCTCGCGCCTAGCTCGCATGCTAGATCGGCCGCACCGTTATGGCGACGTTGCCCTGTTTTCTTCCGCTCTCAACGTATTGATGCGCCTGGACAATCTGCTCCAATGGAAAGCACCTGTCAATCACGGACCTAAGCACGCCCGCTTCAATCAGGCTTGTGAGGTGGACCAAGTCAACAGCGGTTGGATGGGCTGATCCAAATATCGCTTGCCGGCCATCGCGTTTTGAAGCCCAGCGCCCCTGCAGCATTTGCAATAGCCCGGCATTTGCCGAAAGATATCGACCATTCGGTTTGAGCGACTTGGCGACGCCTGAAAACGAACGCTTGCCCGGCACATCGAGAATGACGTCATAGGCCTCGCCATTTTTGGCAAAGTCTTCCTGCACATAATCCACAGTGTGGTCTGCGCCGATGGAGCGCAGCATGCGCAGCTTTTCCTGGCTGTCCACCGCGGTCACAACAGCTCCCTCAGCTTTTGCTAGTTGCACAGCAAACGTGCCAATACTTCCGCCCGCGCCGTTGATCAGAACACTTTCCCCTTTCTGGATTCTCGCCCGCCTGATGAAATGCAAAGCTTCCAGCCCGCCAGTCGGCACGGCAGCCGCTTCCTCAAAGGTCATGTGGGCTGGTTTTATGGCCAGCACGCCGTCTTCCCGCAGACAAATGTATTCTGCGTAAGCGCCCATGGCCAACCCCGCGGACGCAACGACGTGATCCCCCGCTTTGAATTGTCGCACGTCAGCGCCAACCGACTCAATCACGCCTGCCAGTTCTTGCCCGAGTATGGAAATTCGCTTTGGCTTACGAACGCCCACATACAGCCGCAACGGCAAGCGATACAAAATCGGGATTCGCAGGTTTCGCACCTCACAATCACCCGCAAACACCGTGGTCGCATGTATCCGAACCAAAGCCTCATGGTCTAGCGGCGCCGGTTTGCCGACATCGGCAAGCACAAGCACACTGGGCGGGCCGTATTTTGTCCAGATTACTGCCTTCATCGTCACCCCACAGGCCGCTCTTGGCGATCATTCGCTCTGAGTTGCATTCCCAATGTGTTGCAACACGACCGCGCCGCGCTTGCGGCCCGTATCGACGTAAATGGATGCGTCCACGATCTTCGCCAGCGGATAGCGCCGATCAATGACCGCTTTCAGCCGCCCGGATGCGCAGAGTTCGCCGAGAAACTCGATGTTGGCGCGGTTTTGCATGGTGCCCGCCGGGGCGAAAATGGCCTTTTTGCCGCTTCCGAATGCGGTCCAAAGCATCTGGAAGACAACCGCCGCCGTCGGCACCGTGAGGAGATACACGCCCTTCAGCGTCAACGCCGGCGCGCACTGCGAGAACGAGCGCTTGCCCACTGTGTCAAAGATCACGTCGTAGCGAACGCCGCCGCGTGCAAAGTCTTCGCGGGTGTAGTCGATGACGTGGTCGGCGCCAAGCGATTTGACAAGCTCAACGTTGACAGCACTGCACACGCCGGTTACTTCGGCGCCAAAGTGCCTGGCCAACTGCACAGCATAGACGCCAATCGCGCCGGACGCGCCGTTGACCAGCACAGACTGACCCGGCTGCACCCTGGCCTTGTCTCGCAAGAACGTCAGTGCATATGTTGCACCGTCGCAGTAGCTGGCCGCTTCATCGAAACCAACGCCGTCCGGGATCAGGCCTACCGGGCCAGCGGCGGACATGCACACGAATTCGGCACGAGCTCCCGTGGCGAGGCCGCACACACGCTGGCCCGGTTTGAACTGGGTCACAGCGGAGCCGCACGAATCTACGACGCCGGCAAACTCCGAGCCGGTAATGGGCTGCCGCGGACGAGTCAACCCAAACATCAGCCGGACGAAGAACGGATCGCCGGTGCGAAATGCCATGCCCGCCGGGCCTACCGTAGACGCGTGCACCCGAATGCGAATCTGATCGGCTTTTGGCTCAGGCACGGCCACTTGCCGCAGCTTGAGCACATCGGGCCCGCCATAGCTAGCGCAGACCACAGCTTGCATGCTCATGACCGCACCTTGATCACAAGCTTGGCGCGCGCATGCCGCGAGCCCAGATAACGCATGGCCTCGGGCACCTCTCGCAGCGGGAACGTGCGCTCAATCACTGGCTTGATCGCGCCCATCTCTAGCATGTCACGAATGGTCATCAGGTCGTCGAGCTTGTGCGTCGCCATGACACTCGTGAGGGTGCGGCCGTTCTTTTCACTATAGAAACGTCCAATTGCCAGCGTTTCGAAGATCTGCGCCATGGTTCCGCCGGCGCAGGCGAAGATGCCGCGCGGCGCGAGAGATTGCTTGTATTCGGAAAGCTTGTGATAGCCGTTCACCCCCACAATAGCGTCATAGCGCTGGCCGTTTTTTGTGAAGTCTTCTTTTTCGTAGTCGATCACGTGATCGGCGCCTAGGCCGCGCACCATCTCGACATTGCGCGCGCTGCACAGCGCGGTGACATGCGCGCCCATCGACTTGGCCATTTGCACAGCAAACGTGCCTACGCCGCCGGCCGCGCCGACGATCAGCACGCGCTGGCCGGCCCGCAGCTTGCAGGTGTCGCGCAACGTCTGCAGCGCGGTGAGCGCGGCCATGGGCGAAGCCGCCGCCTGCTCAAACGTGATGTTGGCGGGAATGGGCGCCAGGTCGCTCTCAGACGCTGTCGCATATTCGGCAAACGATCCGTTCGCCGCGCCAAACACCGCAACGCCAGCACTAAAACGCGTAACGCCTGCACCGACCGCTTGGACGCGGCCGGCCACATCTGAGCCGACGTAGGCATGCTTGCGCCGGGTCAACGCGCCGGGCGATAGGCGCAGGAGAAAAGGCTTGCCAATCAGCAACCACCAGTCGGCGGCGTTGACAGAGGCGGCGTGCACCGCCAGCAGCACCTCGCCGTCTTTCGGCGCTGGGCGTTCAATCGTCTCAAAGCGTAGGGTGTCGGGCGGGCCATAGTTATGGGCGATATAGGCTTGCATCATCATGGGTAATTCTGTTTGGGCTAAAACAACGGTCGGCGCGGCAACGTGCGTGACGGAAAGCAGCGGCATCCCCAAGTCGCGCACGGCTTTGAACAAACCATGCAACGCGGCCTGATCGGCCACCGCTCCTGTCAACAAGGTGTCGCCATCGCGCACCGCCACGGCCATGCCGCCAAACCATGCGGACCAGTCTGCGTCAAGCTGGCCTTTTAGACGGATTTGGTAGACCTCAGGCGGATCACTGTGCGGAGCACGCATATCTTGACGCAAAGCATAGCCATCAGGCATGTAATGGTCTAGACACTTTGGTGTTGTTCCAGATCAAGCCGGCAAAATACCCAGCGCTCTGGCGCGCGCGACCGCTTCGGTGCGGCGCTGCACGGCCAGTTTTACATAAATGCGCCGGTTATGGCCTTTGACCGTGTCCAAGGCAAGAAACAGGCGCGCGCAAATCTCCTGGTTTGACAAGCCCTGCGCAACCAGATGCAACAGCTCAAGCTCGCGCGTGCTCAGCGGATCGTTTAAGCCTTGCGCAGTCGGCGGCGCATCCGCAGAGGCTACCGGCTGGAATGCGGCGAGCACAGCTGCGACGAACTTCGGTGCAATGCCGCGGCTGCGCGCCTCTCCAAGCATCTTCTGCATGGGCGCGCCATCGGGAAATCCCGTTTGCCGTCCTTCATCGACAAAGACGCGCGTTTGCGCCTCCGGTTCCGCCAACCCAACCGCCTCGGACATCGCGCGCAGCGCGGCGTCCGGTACGCCGCCAGCCTGGTGGGCCAGTGCGGTCAAAACCGTGGCTGTGAGGTAGTCGTCGTGCCTGCCGTCGCGTTGACAGGTGTCACGCAACGGGCCCAGCAATCGCAGCGCGGCCAGAGGGTCGCCCTGCGCAAGAAGCACGCGGACGCGTGTCGGCGGCCGCACACTCGCCGATGCCGCAGCCCCCTCAGCCGTATCACCGTGACGCAGCAGCGCGCGAACGCGCAGGTCGGCGATCTCCGCGATTTGCGGCGAAGCATCATGCGCGCGCACCAACTGCGTCGCTTGCGCCAGCTTGGACAGCGCCGTCAGCGCATCTCCATGCGCCAGCCGCAGCCGCGCCTCAAACACATCGCAGGCCACCAGCCGGTCGGTGCTCGCTATCTGCTGCGCGAGCGGGCGAGCCAACTGCACATGCAAAAGCGCGGCAGCAAGATCATTTCGAACGTAATGAACTCCCGCCAGGCCAAGATGCGCTTCGCTGGCAATCGCCATAGGTGGATCGCCGGCCAGAGCCAGCGCCCGGTGATAGGTCGCCTCCGCGGCGCACAGCTGCGTATCCTGCAGCTGGATTGCGCCGAGGCCAATCGTGGCCGTAAGGTGAATGATGCCATGCCCGATGCGCTCGCTGATGTCGATGGCTTCGACATACGCGCGACGGGCGTCGTCGCGCTGGCCGAGCAACTGATAGGCATACCCCAGAGTCCACAGCGTGGCGGTGCGCACCGGCAGATTGGACGGATGCAGATGCGCCAGCGCCCGGCTCGATTGCGCGAAGATCGCATCGGCGTCATGCCGGCTGACCGCAACCGTGGCGCGAATAACGGCAACATGGCCAATCAGATCGCGCACACGTTCATCGGCGCTGTTTTCATCCAACCGCGCCTCGGCCGCGCGCAGCAGTTCCTCAATACCCGTGAGCTGGCTGACAAACAGCTGCGCCGAGGCCTGCGCCACGAGCAATTCGGGTTGCGCATCAAGAACAGCCGGAGGCAACGCTCTCAACCAGCGCAGCACAGGCGCAGCCGCGCCGCGAAAGTGCAGCGGCAGCCCGCCGCCGCTCATCAAGCGCGAAGCTCGCGCTATGTCGCCGGCGGCGCCGGCATGCTGAAAGGCCTCAAGCTCGGCGCCGTTCGCCTCGTGCCAGCGGCTGGCGCGCACGTGCAATTCCTGCGACGTCACGTCGGCGCTTAACAGCAGGCGCTGCCGCAGCAAGTCGGCAAACAAGTGGTGGTAGCGATACCAGCGCCGTTCATTGTCCAGCGGCATGATGAACATGTTGTCGCGCTCAAGCTGTTCGAGCATGCTCTGTCCGCGGACGCCATCCAGGCCAGCCACGGCGTCGCACAGCGGACCGCACATGCGCTCAAGAATGGCGGTGCGCAGCAGAAACGACTGCACCGCCGCAGGTTGCCGGTTGAGCACTTCTTCAAGCAAATAGTCCATCACAAAACGATGCGTTCCCGTGAAAGACTGTATGAAACCGCGGATGTCCGTCTCAGACTGCAACGACAGCGCCGCCAACTGCAGGCCGGCAATCCATCCTTCCGCGCGCGTGTCGAGGGCGGCCGCGTCTTCATCAGATAGCACAAGCCCGACGGCCCGCTTGAAAAACTCGCCGGCTTCGGCTGGCGTGAAGCGCAGATCGGCGGCGCGCAGCTCCATCAGCTCGCCGCGCCCGCGCAACCGGGCCAGAGGCAGCTGCGGATCTTCACGCGTGGCGATGACCAAATGCACCGGAGAAGGCATTCGCTCAATCAGAAGTCCCATCGCGCGGTCAACATCGCTGGACTCCACGTGGTGATAATCGTCAATGACCAGCACGAGCTCGTCCTCAATATCGGCCATCGAATTGAGCAGCATCGTCACTGCCGCCTCGAGCGGCGGAGGCTGCGGCGCCCGCAAAGCGGCCAGCACAGCACTCGCAAAATCGGCCTCGACGGTTTGCAGCGCAGACACCACATAGCTCAGAAATCGCGCGGAGTCGCTGTCGTCGGCATCCAGCGACAACCATGCCACCGGACGCCCGCAAGTTTTAGCCCATTGGCTTACCAGCATTGTCTTTCCGAAGCCAGCGGCCGCCGAAACGAGCGTTAGCTTGCACTTGAGCCCATCGTTGAGGCGCGCAACAAGGCGCGGCCGCGCGACAGCGGCCGGACGGGGCGGCGGCGCATACAGCTTGGTGGCTAAGATTGGCGTCGACACGTGAAACTTCCGATACTTTTCAATTCAGGCATTGACAACTGCCGCACAGTTGCTGCCCGGTTATGGGATTACGGCGCATTCGCTCAAATGTTGCATAGCCCCTCATTGGGCAATCCACTGCGCATATGCCGCTCGAACTTCGCCGCCGATGCCGGCGGCGTCGGCGGCTGCCAGCAGATCGTCGCCGGTTGCGATGCCGTAGCGCTTGGCCGTGAAATAGCCCTGCAGCCACTGCCCGAACGCGGCATCGCCCACCTGTTTTCGCGCCGCGTCAAAAAAAAGCGGCCCCTTGCCATAAACTATCGGCGCATACGCCCAGCGCATAAAGTCGCCGGTTGGCTGGCCAACGCGCGCGTCGCCGCGCTCGCGCTGTTCACGCCGCCATCGATCGGTAAAAAAGCGCTGCTTGCGATCGCGCGCCGCGCGTTCGCCATCCATCGCCTCAAGATACAGCACGGTGCTGTATTGCGCCAGAGCCTCATCCAGCCAGGCTTCATTGATCGGATCGTTGCCAACCAGGCCGTACCACCATTGATGCGCGACCTCGTGAGCAACCAGCCACTCGAAATAAACCTCATCGTTGCGCACCGCTGTGACGCCCACCGCCATCGGATACTCAATGCCGCCGATCGGCGTAGTCGATTGAAACACGTTCAGCACGCGGTAAGGATATGGCGCGAAGCGCGCCTCGTAGACCTTGAGCGCGTCCGCCGCATACGCCAGCGCGCGCTTGCCGTGCCCTTCGTCCTGCGGGAGATAAAAGCTGCGCACAACGATACTTTCGCCGTTTGTGCTTGGGACGGCCGTTTCCGACATCCAGTAAGCCCGGCTCATGTGCACCGCAAAGTCGCGGGCAGGAGCGGCGACGCAGTCGTGCACGCGGTGGCCGGGCCCATCGGCAAAGTCATTGCACACAGCGGTGACCGCCAGTTTGAACTCCGCCGGCGCTCGGATGCGCGCCAAAAACAGCGAGGTTTCGCCAAGCACGATGTCGCCATATGCCGGCAGCGGCCCGGCGCGCCATCGGCCTTGCGCATCGCGGGGTGGGATCTGGGCGTACAGGCCCGGCAAAGAGAAAATGCCGTCAACTTCGCCGAAGATGGCATAGTTGGTGCGCGGGTTAAGCGGCACTTCGATGATGTATTGCAGCATCACATCCACCGACTCGCCGGAGCGAAGCGGTGCCGGCAAGGCCAGGCGCATGGCGCTGCCGTCACGCACAGCGCCGTAGCCATTTTCAACGGCGACCGGCGCGCCGTTGACAGCTGCTGCGCGCACCGTCATCAGTCCGCCCATGTGAGCGGTGTTCGGATACAAACGAAAGACCAGGTCCTCCAGCGCAAGCGCATCCCGGTTGGTGTAGCGCACGCGCTGCTCACCGGAGATGACGCGCCGCTCAGTGTCGATCTCAAGGGCGAGCACATAGCGCGTGGCCTGCTTAAAGGCATCCAGATCGCCGGCGAACGACGGGCGCAGCGCGAGCGCCATGTCCAGTCCGCCAACGTCGCTCAGCCCGGCATCGGCGCTGCGGTTGATCGTCGCGGATTCGGGCGCAAGCGCCCTGGCTGGCGCAACATCCCCAGCCGCGCTGGCGTCAGCGCCCGACGGCGCTTCGGCAGGCGCCCGCGCTACGGCGTCTGTCAAGACGCGCAGCAACGGGCGCGGAGTGGCGCCTGGGGCGTCAATCACGGCTACCGCCACCACGGGTGCGCTGTCATCGGCTGCTGGCGTGAGAGACCGGCTAAGCGCAACGATGACAAAGATCAACGCGAGGGCGATAACGTAGAGGCCGCGACGCATGCGTTGCGTCAGTATAATCGCCGGGTGTTGCGGCGACCTGCTCCGCGCGCCGTATTTGCGGCCTTTCTAAGTGTGCTGTTTTGCGCCTGTGGGCAATCGGCCGAGACAACTCCGACAGTTGTGGTCACTGCGGCATTGCCAACCACACGCCCGACCACCACACCGCAATCCACGCCGACCCTGTCGCCTGCCACACCACCACCGCTGCGCGAGTCGGCCATCACACCCACGCCAATCGTCTATCTGGTCGAACCCGGAGACACGCTGATTCCGATAGCCAACAAGTTCGGCGTGAGCGTGTCCGACATCGTCGCGGCTAACGGCGGCCTGGATCCAGCATCGCTTCAGATCGGCCAGCGCCTGGTCATCCCTTCAGGCGCGAGCAATCCAGGCGCATCAAACAATGGGCAGCAACTGATTTTGCCCACGCCCACCCCAGTCCCATTCGACATTCGCGGTCAGAACTTTATCCGCACGGCGGCGGGCAGCCTGGAGTGCCTGGGAGAAATTGTCAACGCAACCGCCGGCGCAGTTACCAACGTGCAAGTGCTGGTCACATTGCAGGATGAATCCGGCGCCGCGCTTCAAGTTCAAACCGTGGCGGTGGCGCGCGATGTCGTGGGCCCGGGCGAAAGCTCGCCTTGGCGCGTGCTCTTTACCGCGCCGCCCGAGCGCTTTGCCAAATTTACCGTCACGCCATTGCGCGCAGAGCCGGCAAACGGCGACGTCTTTGCGCGCATCAAAATAGACAAGCTCACCGGCACGCCCAATGGTTCGCAATTTCGCGTCACCGGTGAAGCGCAGAATGTGGGCGAAGCCAGCGTGCGCAGCCTGCGCCTGATCGTCACAGCCTACGACCAAGACAAACGCGTGATTGGCTATCGCTATGTCGATGCCGCGCAGCAGACGCTTGAGCCGCAGGCAACCACCGCGTTCGACTTTTCGATCGTCACCGCATCGCGCAGCATCGCCACGTTCGCCCTCACCGCGGAAGGGCTCAAGTAGCCGCCGACCAGCGGGCGGCTGCCGCGGGCGGGTCCCGCTTGTCCTGTCTCCTACAACACGCTGGCTGGGTCGACATCCACGATGAACCCGCGCGGAACGTTCAGGCCAGACAACAGCCCGGCGGGCGATTGCGTACGCACCAGAATTTGCCAGCGGTACTTTCTATCGCGGCGGCCGAAGTAGCACGAGGCCGGCCCAATCACATCGGACTGAGAAGCGGCGCGTCGGCGCAGCTCGCGCGCCAGCCCTTCGCACGCCTGGCGCGCGGCTTCATTGGACGGATCGGAAGTCTCAAACTTGACAAGGCGCGTGTAAGGCGGAAGATCAAGCAGCTTGCGTTGCACCAGCTCATGGCGGGCAAACCCCTTGACATCGTGGCGCGCGGCGAACGCAATTGCGGCATGGTCGGGGTTGTAGGTCTGCACGATGACACGGCCGGGCAGCAGCGCCCTGCCCGCCCGCCCCGCCACTTGTTCAATGAGGTTAAACCCCCGTTCGCTGGCGCGGAAGTCCGGCAAAAACAATCCCACATCGGCCATCACCACGCCCACAAGCGTGACCAACGGCAGATCGAGACCCTTGGCGATCATCTGCGTGCCGATAAGCACATCGGCTTGCTGGTTTTGAAAGCGCTTGAGCATTTGGTCGGCCGCGTCGCGGGCGTTGGCCGTGTCTTTGTCCCAGCGCACCATCCGCGCTGCCGGAAAGTGCTTATGAAGCTCATCCTCGATCGTTTGCGTGCCAATGCCAAGGAAGCGAATGCGCGCGCTGTTGCATGCCGGGCAGCGCGATGGCGACGGCTCTTTATGTGTGCAGGTGTGGCACTTCAGAACTTCCGTGTCCCGAGTCCCGAGTCCCGAACGTTGTATTCCAGGCTGCGGCGCTAGTCCCGTCAAGCCTTCTCTTGGCTTGGGACCCAGGCCCCGGGATTCGGCACTCACGGTTCGATGCAGCGTCAACGGGGTGTCGTCGTTTGGGCAACGCAGCACATGCCCGCAATCGCGACAAACCACGCTTGAGGCCGCACCGCGGCGATTAAGGAACAAGATGGCCTGTTCGCGTCGCTCCAATGTCTGGCTTAACGCCTGATACAGCGCCCCGCTGAACATGCTGGTGTTCCCGCCGCGCAGCTCGGCGCGCATGTCGATCACATCCACTTCCGGCAACGGTTGATACACAACCGCATCGGTCTCACGGCTGACGATGGAGCGCACACGCAAGCGCGCTTGCTGATCGTCGACGCGATGCGCATGCGAGCGCACACGGTTGGGCAGCTCCAGCAAGCGCAGCCATGGCGGCGCGTCGCGATCGAGTCCGCCCGGGTCAAGCGCCGCCGCCAACGATTCGAGCGACGGTGTCGCGCTGCCCAGGATCAATTTTGCGCCGCACATCTGCGCATAGCGTTGCGCCACCCGGCGCGTGTCGTAATACGGCGCGGCATTTTGCTTGAAGCTTGGATCGTGCTCCTCATCCAGCACAATCACGCCCACGCTCGGCAATGGTGCAAACAGCCCGGAGCGCGCCCCCACCACGATCGGCAGCTCGCCGGCGCGAATGCGGCGCCAGGTGTCAAAGCGCTCACCCGGCCGAAGACGCGAATGAATCAAGGCGACCCTTCCGGGAAAGCGCTCCAGGAACCGGCGTGCCGTCTGGGGCGTCAAGCTGATCTCAGGCACCAGCACAATCGCCCCGCGGCCGGCACGCACCGCCTGATCGACCGCGCGCATGTAGATCTCTGTTTTGCCGGAACCCGTGACGCCGCGAATCAAAAATGCGGACTGCGCGGCAGGCGGCCGTCCATCCGCCGCGCGTTCGGAATCGGCGCTCACGGCATCCCATGCCTGTTGCTGATCGTCTGTCAGGGGCGGCGCCTCTTTGACGATGTAATCGGTGTCAGCTAAAGGGTCGCGCCAGCGTTCGGCATCGCCAAGCATGAGGTAGCCTTGCTCAGAGAGCCACGTCAGGTCGGCGCGGTTGGCGCCGGTCTCGGCAAATATCCAGTCGGCCCAGGCCAGTCCGTTGCGTTGATGCAAGTATCGAAGCACCGCTGCCCGTCGAATTCGGGTGTCCGGCCGCAATCGGCCGGCGCCCGCCGTTCCGGGCTGCTGCAGATCAGCCAGCGCCAGATCGAGGGTGGACTCGCCAATAACCAGTTGCGCAAGCGTGGCGCGTTGCGCCTGGGCTTTGGGCGCTTCGAGCGTCGACGCGCTCGTGACATGTTGCGCAAGAACAAGCGCCTCGAGCGCGCCGCGCCAGTCCGCTGTTTCTCCCGGCCCGGCCGGGGGCCCGCGCTTGAGGGCATTTTTGAGCGCGCTTTCCAGCATCGGGCCGCGTGCGCGCAGGATCGAAAGCAAGCGCTCGGCGATGCTGCCGCGCGGCGCGGGCGGCGGCGCACGGCGCGCGGCATCCGACAGGTCGTACGCAAACGACGAGCGCGGTGTAAACCCCGGCGGCACCATCAGCGCGCAACAACGGCCGAGCGGCGCGGCATACTCAGCCGCCATCCAGCGCGCAAGCGCAAGCTGTGTCAGATTTAGCGCAGGCGTTTCATCCAGCAGGCTGTGAACCGGGCGCAGCCGATCGGCCGGCGCGCGGCGAACGGCCACCACCATCCCGGGAACCAGGCGGCTCTGCAGCGGAACCGACACCACGTGCCCGGCAGCAAGCCGCCCCTGCATTGACGCAGCTACAGAATATGTCAGCGGCGCTGGCACGGTCTGGGTCAGCACCGCGACATCGACGACTTCAGGCGCGTCGCGCAAACACCCAAAGCCGTGATCTGCGGGCTGATC
>JANMNW010000060.1:0-7648 GCA_031368515.1 Chloroflexota bacterium | reverse complement strand
CCCGCTGTGAGCGTCGCGACCACCTCGGCACTACGCTCGCGCGGCGACCCGTCGCACAGTAAATGCAAAACAGTCGCGCGCACTTTCACATCGGGATCTGCGGCCATTTCCAGCGCGCGATCCCACACCCGGCGTTCATTGAACTTGACGTGGCACGGGCACAATACGCGCAGCGCTTCATTGCGTTCACGGGCGTCCTCACTGCGCGATAGCTCAAGCAGTTCGTCGATCTCGTGGCGGCTCGTGTTTTGCATCATGATTTGTCAGTTACTGTCAGAAATTTGGTTACAGGTGCCAGATCTGGCAGATCCGGCACCTGTCAAACCGCTTTGCGATACGTAATCCAGCGCTTCACCGGCCGAAAACCGAGGCTTTCATACAGCCCCAGCGCGCCGTTGGGGTTCTCAGTGTCAACACCGAGCGCCGCCTCGTTCATCCCAAGCTCGATCAGCTTGCGCATGGCTTGGGCCAACAGCGCCTTGGCCAAACCGCGCTTGCGCCACGGCCGCCGCACATACACCGGATCGGTCCAGCCGCGCAGCATGTTGAACTTCTCATTCTCTTTTGGAAACACGTTGGCATGCACGCCACCGGCCAGATCGTTTGTGGCCACATCCCAAGCGATCTGCCAATTTTCCGGCTGCTTGTCCGGCCATTCCACAAAGCGTTGCCAGTCGGACTCCGTACGTTCACGGCTGCCCCAATGGTCACGAAAAGCTTCACCCATGGCCTCGAATACCGCGCGCCAGTCCTCACGCCGCACCGGGCGCAGCTCCAGCCCGGCCGGCAGCGGGAGATCGGGGACCGGCACACTCAAGTCGCGCACCATCATGTTGCCAAAACGAATGGCAGCGTAACCCGCTTGCTTAAACAGTTTCACACGGCCGACCAGGCGCTCTTCGGCGCCGCCTTGAATGAAACGCTTTGCATGCGGCCCCTGCTCGGCTGCGATTTCGGCGATGCGCGCCTCTTGCCAACGCAACAATGCGCTGCCGATGCCTTTGCGCCGCCAGTCCGGATGCACCTGCCCGCTCAACGCGAACAGCCGCTCGCCTTCATCGTTGTCCCACCAAAACGTGTGGGTATAAGCTATCGGCGCGCCATTGGCCTCGACAACCAGCATGTCACGGTCGGCATCGAAGCGCTCCAGATTGCGAAAGAACGTTGTAGCCTGTTCAATCGTGTCAATCGCTTGCTCGTCATCCGCCGTCCAAGCGGCATTGTTGATCGCCACGATGTTCGGATAATCGCTTTCGCCGCGAAACCCGCGCGCGGTCACATCTTCAAGCTTGAAATCGATCAGTTTTGCTTCCTGTTTCATAGCAACC
Source organism: Chloroflexota bacterium (assembly GCA_031368515.1). Classification (GTDB taxonomy): domain Bacteria; phylum Chloroflexota; class Anaerolineae; order J036; family Brachytrichaceae; genus CANJQH01. Next base: position 6,320 of record JANMNW010000060.1, on the reverse strand, counting down.
TCTCTGTAGCTGACAGTTTTTCAACTTCGTCGCTAACTTTAAGAGTTTTCATCTCTTAAAGAGATGAAAACTCTTAAAGTTAGATCTCGTGCCGCATCCATACATTCGGTTCGACATAAACTCCCGACCCTTGCTCCACATCAATCTGCACCGGCGCCAACGCGCCTGGCACGATGTAATCGCCGCTCGTGGGAAAACGCATCCCGGTCCACTTTTCCCACTGCGCCAGCGTGCCGGGAATCGTCATCGAGCGCGCAGCAACCATTTCTCACCGCGCGCCCATGCGCCAATGCGTGCGCAGCCACGGATCGAACGGCGCGCCGGAATCGTCATGCGTCCACGCCGCATACTTCTCCATCGGCGTAATCGGATAGCGGGACTTCCACGTCGGCCGCACCGGCGCCACCAACGATGCAAAGTCATTGCGCCGGGCGATGCCGCGCATCGTTTCAAGCACGTGCCTGCTCACGCCGCGCCCCTGATACTCAGGCCCAATGCTCGCTTCTATGGCCGTGATGAGGTTGGGCGCGATCCCCGCGGCATGATCGGCAACCGCTTTTTCAAATACTTCATCCCAGCCGCCATCGGGCAACGCACCTTCCCAGTGAAAAGGCAACGTATGCCCCACCGCCGCAATCCGGTCATCCGCGTCGGCATCGCGCAACGCAAACTGATACGCGGCAAACGCGGTCTCAAGCATGTGCCACAGCCTGCCTGCCACCGGATCGTGAAACATAAACTCCGGCCAAACGCGTTGCTTTACAGCCGGCCACACTTCGTCGGGCAATTCAGGCCGCTCAGCGTAACTTTGAACGTATAGCTTCATCACAGTCACCGTTTTTGAATGCGCTTAACGGGTGCACAAGACAAACTGAAACGGCGCGTGCGCGGGTGTCGCGCATGCGCCTGTCGGGTTGCAGTGTGCTAAATGTGGCATGTCCTGAACTTGACTCAGCACGCCTGGCTCAAGTGAAGTTGTTGGTCGCGTTGCGCGCGTTCCAGCTCGGGTTGGGCGACGCGCACATACAACCATCTGATCGCGCGCGCGCGCAACGAAACACGCATGCTCAACGGCCGGGCATTGCGGGCCAGCCGTTCCTGCGCCGCCGCGCGAATCAGCTCCGCATGGTGCAGTTGCGCGAGATCGATGATCTCCTCTCGAAAACTCATGATGACACCTTCTATTTGCATTTGGCACGCCGCATCTTGGCGGCGCATTCGAAAACCACATCCGGCTGCTCGTCTGACGATGCTCCGGTTCAAGCGACGGAAAACGAAATCAGCCACAAACGTCTGGGAGACCCTTGTGGCTGTCCGTTGCGCGCCGGCCGGTCGGCAACAAAAAAGCCACAGGGCACCGTGTGCGCCTGTGGCTGCTTGCGTCAGAGTGTTATCTCAATTCTGGCAGGCAACAGGCGCAGTACGGTTGGGAATACCGGAAAAACCGGCGAGTTGTCGGGGAAAACCGATCATTTTTGCCATTGTGTACCACACCTCCTTTGCCATGATTAAGCAGATTGAAATCGCAGGGGAGAAAATAGCAGGTTTGGGGCAGAAAGTCAACAGGTGAGCTTACGTGTTTTTTACGTATTTGTCGAACCAGGCCACCGAGCGGCGCAGCGCCAGCCCGATGCCGCGGCTCAAATTGTGATCGTCCCCGGAATACACAAAATACTCGTGCGTCTTTTTCACTGCGGCGAGTTTGTCGGCCAGCGATTGCGAAAACTCGATGGGCACCGACGCGTCGTTTGTGCCGTGATGAATTTGAATGGGGCCGCTCGCATCCGACGCATAGTTGATCGGCGAAATTGCATCCCAGAACGCAGGATTCTTTTCCGGCTCGCCATACTTCTCCACAAACTCTTGCCGCCATCGCCGGGCCTGCGGCAGACCATTGGGATCCGGCGTGGGCGTCGGCGGTGGATTGCGCCGCCGCCAGTTATAGAGCAGATCGGCATAGGATGCGACCACCCCGGCCCAGATCACGCCAGCCTTTATGCGCTTGTCCACCACCATCGCGCGCAACGTAATGTGTCCGCCCATCGAGTGGCCCCACATCGCCAGGCGGTTGGCATCGGCATCCGGATGCCTGGCCACCGACGACAACGCGTTGAGCACATCCACGGTATACGCCGGCGTGCCATAGCCGCCCGCCGCGTTCCCTTCGGATTTGTCGTGTCCGCGATAGTCCGATCGAAACACGATATAGCCATTGCGCGCAAATGCATCCTGATAGCCGATATATTTCTCGGTCGTGCGATACACCGTCGGCGGTATAAAGCCGTGGTTGAATACCACCACTGGCCAACCCGTGGCCGGCTTTTTGCCGCGCGGCAAAGTGAAATAGGCGCGAATCTTCAAGCCATCGGATTTATACGAGGCCACATAGCGGCTGTAAGTCCCAGCCGGCCGCAGCGTCTCTTCGATCACAATGTCGCTGCCGGCATACGTCTGCTTGCGCATCTCGCTGATCATCAGCGGTTCGGCCGTCTGCGCGCGCGCCGCGCGCACAGCGGGCAGAATCAACGGCATGGCGGCGACGCCGCGCAACAGGGTTCTTCGGGTAATGTTCATAGCGGATACAAATGTTAACGCAGGGGCAGCGTAAATCGGATGCGTGTGCCCGATTTTGCGCCGGACTGCACATCTGAAGCGACAGCGCTATCCGCCGTGATCACACCGCCATGCGCCTCAATCAAGCCTTTGGCAATCGCCAGCCCAAGCCCGCTGCCGCCCGAATCGGCCGATTTGTAAAAGCGCTCAAACACATGCGGCAGATCCTCCGGCGCGATGCCGCTGCCGGTATCGCTGACCACAACCGCCACCCCGTCGGAATCCGGGCGCGCTTCAATCCGAATGACGCCGCCGGCCGGTGTATGCCGCAGCGCGTTGACGATCAGGTTCGAAAGCACCTCGCGAATACGCACCGCGTCGATCTCCAGTTGCGGCAGCGCGCCCGCCACATCGGTCACCACGCTCACGCGTTTGCGCGCCGCCTCGCCGGCAAATGCCGTGGCTGCGTCTTCTAACAATGCGGCCAGATCGGTCGGCTCCCGCTGCAGGCGCAGCGCGCCCGCCTCCGCCAGCGACAGCGTGCGCAGATCGTCGATCAAGCGCGACATCAGCTGCGTCTCTTCAAGAATCGGCCGTAGATGGGTTTCGTCTCGCGGATAAACGCCATCCAGCACGCCTTCAAGCTTTCCCTGAATCACCGTCAACGGCGTGCGCAACTCGTGCGTCACATCAGCCAGCAGGCGCTTTCGCTGCTCGCCGTTAAATTCGAGCTTGGCCGTCATTGCGTTGAAGGCGCGGACCAGCGCGCGCGCGTGTCGCGGTTGCCGCGTTCGCGCACGCGCACGCTGTAATCGCCGCTCTCCACTTGAGCCGCTGCCTGCATGATGTCGCTCACCGGCGCCACCAGCCTCCGAAAGTTGCGGGCGATCACAAACGTCACCAGCGCCGCCGCACCCAGCCAGAACACAATCACCGGCCCAACTGGGCGCTGCCCCATAGTGACAAACGGGGGACGCCTGTCTTCAAGCGCAGGTGCGGGTGCAGGCATGCGCTCGTTGCGCCAATCGCCAAAGTACACCGCCGACCAAAAACCCAATGTGCACAACCCGATCACCAGCGTCAGCATGACAAACGCAAACGCCGCCGCGCGCAAGAAGAATGGGCCGCCATTCATGCGCCCGGGCCGCCCTCGCCAGCTGTGCGGCGGCCAGGCCTCATTGGGCGGCCACCAATCCGGACGGTGTCTGGGAGGCGTTGACATGCTAGGCGTCGGAGAACTTATACCCCACGCCATAGACCGTCAACACATAGCGCGGCTCATGCGGATCGGGTTCGATTTTGCGCCGGATGTTTTTGACATGCGCGTCGATGGCGCGTTCGTATGACTCAAACGCCACCCCGCGCACCGCATCCAGTAGCTGCGCGCGCGTAAACACCCGCCCTGGCTGGCGAACCAGCGCGTTCAATAGTTGAAACTCAGTCGTGGTCAGCTCGATCTGGCGCGCGCCCACGCTCACGCGCATGCGCGCTATGTCGAGCGCAACATCACCGGCTCGGATCGGCGCAGCGGATCCGGCGCGCGCCTGATCGCGCGCGCTTTCGCTGCGCCGCAACACCGCCCGCACGCGCGCCACCAGTTCTTTTGGGCTGAACGGTTTTACGATATAGTCGTCGGCGCCCAGTTCAAGTCCCACCAGGCGATCGCTCTCTTCGCCGCGCGCGGTGAGCATGATGATGGGTACATTCGAGCGCCGGCGCACTTCGCGCGCAACATCCAGCCCGTCCATGCCGGGCAAACCGAGATCGAGCACCACCAGATCCGGCGCGTCCGCCAGCACACTGTTCTGCATGCGCGCCAACGCCGCCGGGCCATCATGCGCGGTCACCACAGCAAAGCCCGCATGCAACAGATAGTCGCTCGCGATTTGCACAATCTTCGGCTCATCATCCACAACCAATATGGTGGCCATAGCCAGCACCCATGCTAAATCAGAACAGCGCAATCCCCCTTCCATGATCATGGAAGGGGGATTGCGCTGGCATTCAAGCTAGATCAGCTTGTTGTCGCCATCGGCCGGCGCGGCCGCCTGCGCATCGTTCGTTGCGGCAGGCGCATCATCGCCGGCGGGCGGCTTGGCCGGTTCTGTCGGTTCGGCCGGCGCTTCGGCAACGGCAGGCGCATCCATCTTCTCGTGCATCTTGCGATGCCACGCTTCCGCCCACGGCGGCACATCGCCATGCGCCTCGGGTCCGCCAGGTCCACCCCAGCGGCCAGGCCCGCCCCAACCCCAGCCCCAGCCACGGCCGCGGCCAAAGAAGAAGCGCCGCAGGAAGATCAGCGCCAGGCCAATCAATGCGAGCGTAAACAAAAGCCGGAAGATCCCGCCGATAAACCCAAACGGGCTCATGCCGCGTCCCTGGTAAAAAGGCCCGCCATAGCCATCCCGGTAATACCCGCGATCATCGCCGCGAAAGCCGCGCATATCGGGCTGACCCGGCTGCGCGCGCGGCGCATTGTCAGGCTGGGGCGCAATCTGCGCCGGAGGCTGCCGGTACATCATCTGCCCACCAAAGCGTGGTCCGGCAAACATCATCCCCACGGCAAGCGCGCCGACGCACGCCACCGCAATTAGCGTCGCGGCAATGCCGCCCACGATCCACCACTTTGAAGTTCGATTCATGCTGTTTTCTCCTGATATGAGCAGCAAGTGTGAACGCCAATTGCGGAGAAGTTATGAAGTTTCGAAGGAGATAATGCGCGGAATGGACAAAAAGCTCATGGCCGTGGGCGCACTGCTCGGGGCGCTGGGTGTGGCGCTCGGCGCGTTTGGCGCGCATGGGTTGAAACCCATGGTGACTCCGGACATGCTGGCCAATTTCGAAACCGGCGTGCGCTATCACATGCTGCACGCGCTGGCGCTGTTCGCCGCCGACGCCGTGGGCGCGCGCCACCCGAATTCGAGGCTGCCGGCGCTGGCCGGCTGGTTGTTTGTAGCCGGAATTGTCATATTTTCCGGCAGCCTTTACATCATGGCGCTCACCGGGTTGCGCTGGCTGGGCGCCATCACGCCGATCGGCGGCGTGGCGTTAGTCGGCGGGTGGTTGTGCCTGGCCGTCGCGGCCATTCGGCGTTCCTGACGCCGCACTATTCGATCGACTGGAGCAACTTGGTGCTGCCGTTGTCGCTGTCGGTGCTGACGATTTCGACCTGGGACTGTCCGGGGCGGATCGTAAAGGCGTGTGCAAATGCGCCGTCGGCGCCTACGATTACGCCGACGCCATCCACCGTGACTTTGCTGCCGGGATCGGCGTTGCCGGTAATGGTCACTCGCTGGCCTTCGCGGCGCAGCGTATCCACCCGCAGGGTAAAGGCCTGTGAGTTGTATTCGATATCCAATGGCTCAGACAACGCGCTGCGGCGTTTGCCATCCGGACTTTCCTGCAGAAATTGCAGCAGCACGCGGCCCTCGGCCGGAAGCACCAGTCTCTCGCGTATCTGGCCGGCGCTGTCGGCCGTGAACCGCGCAAACTCCCTGCCGTCTTTGCCGATGGCGATTAACACGCCCTCAGGCACAATTCGCGCGGCAAATCCAATATCTGCGCGGTTGGAGACGATGCGCTGCTGTCCCGGCTGCGCAATCGACAACCGCGGCACCTGAAGCTTGGCAACCAGCGCCTCGCCGGGCTTGATTTCAAGTTCTTCACCGGTGGACACATCGATCTCTTGCTTGTCATTCTTAGCCGAGACCACGCCTTCTTCAGTGCGTAGCAGCAGGGCGACGCCGGGCTGCATATCCAAATCAAAC
>JANMNW010000306.1:0-10505 GCA_031368515.1 Chloroflexota bacterium | reverse complement strand
TGGATGGCGGTGCTCATAGCGGCAAATTCCGATTTATCCACGCCATTTGGATTGTCGCTGGACTTCGGCATATACGGCACCACTGAGGAGAGCAATGCCGCACGGACAATATTTTTGCCTTTATGACGGGACATATACCGTGCTATCTCACCGCCACCCATCGAAAACCCCACCAGGCTTGCATCGGTCGCACCCGTCGCTTGGATCACAACCGCCAGATCATCGGAGAAAGTGTCATAGTCATAACCGACCCAGGGCTGGTCCGATCGGCCAAATCCACGACGGTCATAGGCAATTGCCCGCATGCCGGCCTCTGCGATGGCCATAGCCTGATCGTCCCAACTATCGGCCGAAAGCGGCCAGCCATGAATCAAGATGACTGCAGGTCCAGTGCCCCAGTCTTTAACGTATAGCTTCGTATTATCCTTTGTTGTAATTTGCATCTGTAACACCCTTTTAAACTTAACGCGCTCCGTCCCACAATGGCGGGCCCATAACTATGACTTGCTAGAACTCATCCTGAAAATGTGGACTCCACCTTGCTTGCACACCTGAAACGTTGGCGAAAAAGGTGGAGTCCACATTTTCAGGATGAGTTCTAGAGACAAAGCATCGATTGCACGATGAAATCACGAATCCCGCTTACGGTGCGGTTTTTGCCAATTGCCAGGTGATTTGAATGACAACCTGCACATTTTGTGTGCCAGTTTCAATTGGTCCTACCGCGGAAACGCGGTTTTGGGGTGCCATCAACGGTACGCTGGAGCCGGATTCGACAATCATGTGAATCGGTCCGAGTTTGGACCCGGACAGCGCCGCCAGCTGATCTGCCTTGCTGCGGGCGTCCATAAATGCCGCAGCACGCGCCTTTGCCAAGGCGTCACCCGGTTTGCTGAATTCAAAGTGAATACCTTGAATCGTATTTGCGCCAGCTTCGACCGCCGCATCAATTAATGCGCCCAAATTCTCGTTCGCAACAGTTCTTACTCGGGCAATATTGGTGGCATCGTATCCGGTCAGAACAGCAGCACCGCCGGGATTTTGCGGCTGATCGTAAATCGGGAACAGGCTGATTATCTGGGTCTGAATATTTGCCCGTGCCACACCCACATCGATCAGTTTTTCAATCAACGCGTTCATTTCACTATTAGTCTGGGAAAGCGCGACGCTGGCCGTTACCGCCCGGTTATTGACGCCGAACTCGATGATCACAGTATCAGGAATAACGCTTGCCTGTCCGATACCATCAACCGTGATGAGCCCGCCACTCATAACACCCGTAGGTGAAATCGCTGCGGCGGCAGACAACTCTCGCGTTGTCTGTACAGGCTCGGTTGCTTTCACAGCCGCAGCCGTCGGTGTTCGCGCCGCGACAGTCGCGGTCGCAGTGGCTTGCTGCGCAAATGTCGTTTGATTGGAGCGAATCATACCGAAAGCTGCGGCCGCCAATAGGGCCGTGCCAACAATGGAAATAGTGGTGGTTTTCATAAGTATCTTCTAGAAGGAACCCATCAAGACCTTATGCCCTTCGGAATGCGATATCTCATATGGCACGGCGGATGTGATCGCCTCATGGTTCAGCGGATATGCGAGGGACTGCTGCAGCTCAATTAATTGATCCTTGCCGCGCAGCTTGCCAATCAAGTTTTCACGCAACAGCGGCCCGGCTGCGAGCGTGTCATTCAAGGGGGCCAGCAGCGCGAGCGCAGTGTTATATGTCTTGATCTCATGGGCCCTCGCCTGGAGTGCAATAACCAACAAGCGCCATTCCCGTTCGTGGGGCGACATTTCATGTCGGATGACCGCATCCATATCATCGACCATAGGTTGAACCCCGGCGGGAACACAATTGGCAAGATCCAAAGCGGGGTAAAGGTGGTTCACAATCCACCTCATCCGGCGCAACTGCATGCTTGCCATGGCCTGTTGCCCGTTAAAAGCGAGGGCAACTTGCGGCAACAGGTTGACGCACGACAACCGCTGCCAGCCTTGGAGCATCATGCTTTCGTTTAGAAAGACGTCTCGCAATTTATTGATGAATGGTGCCGCATCGCGGATGTTTGTTGTCACGGCCTTGTCCTTTCCACTTCCAAACGGCGACTTTTGTCTCATGGTATTGCGAGCGGAGAGGCATGACAATCAGCGGCGCCTGCATTTCTTGTAGGAGAAATTCGTTGCCTGTAAGACAAACCCTCATGCCCAGGGAGCCATATTGGCTCCGTAGTGACAGGTTGTCCCCATTCGGGTAGCGCCCTATGACGCAAGCACACCGCAAAAAAAACCGCCTGCAAAGTTTGCAGGCGGATGTCATGGACACAGAATCTGTCAGTTAGTTGGCCATCGCGTCGTCGATCAACAGCGAGCGAATCAAGCTATCGTAGAGTGACAGGCGCTTGGTGAAGATGTCTCCGTTCAAAGATGCATCGTCCAGCCCTCGCACCGCCTCGTCTAAATAGGCTTGCATGCTTGAGTCATCAACCTTGCCGGGAAAGCTTAGGCCGTTGGCCGGCACGGTTCCAGTGGCCGTATCTGCGAACAGCGCGGAGCTAAGCGGCAGGATGGCGCTGACCTGATGGATGCCGTCATCGGTGAGGCCATAGAACACATAGTAGAGGCTATCATTGGTGATAGCTCCCTTGCCATCGCCGAAGGCGGTCACAAAACGAACACCTTTGCCGTTTTTGAATACCACACGCTGGCCATTGGTCTGCAGGATCGGATGGATGCCAACCATTGGAAGGATGGTCATGCTGTCGGTGAACATCATCGTTCCCCTCATTGTGGAAGATGCCAAAGGTCCTGAGCCATTGATGGTAGCGCTGAGCGTATTCATGAAAGATATGCCGTCAGGCAAACCTCGTGAACTCGTGGCATCGACAGTCGGCATGGCAGCACCCTTCGTATCTGTCATCATTTCAGTGGTGCTCATCGTCTCACTGCTGGCCGCGGGTGTCGCCAGCATGGCGCCGGACATTGATGCATAGTGGCTCACAGGCACCACGATGATGCGGGGCGCAAAGTAGGTGTCTGACGCAGTATTGCCCTCAAATCCGCCTAAAGTAAATACCATGCCCGTGAGTTTGGCCGGACTGGCAGTTGAAGTGTCAGCTCCAACAGCCATCGCGGGATTTACAAATCCACTGCTCACCGTGACACTCGGGATCATTGCAGTGTCAACTTCAAAACCTACGCCGTTAAACTCGATGGCATTGCCGGACAATGTCGTTTCCGTCATTCCGGTTTGGGAGCCCGGACCGGGAGTGGCCGTCGTGATCGTTTCAGCCATAACCGTGGCGGTGGCTTCCGTTTCGGTTGCGGCCGGTTCAGCGGTGGCGTCCATCACGGCAGTGGACGCAGCTTCCGTAGGCAATGTGGCGGATTCTGTTGTTGGTTCCACCGTAGCAGTAGCTTGGCCCAAAGGCGTGATCGTAGGGTCAACCACATTGGATCCCCTGGCACCGCATGCACTTACTGCGAGCATGGTTGCCACACTCGTTGCAAGAAAAAATATTCTCTTCTGTTTCATTTTAACTTCTCCAATTGACGATGAAATAGCGTTCGTCCTGTTCAAGGTACACATTCATCGAATTGCCAAGAAGAAGCAAGTGCAACCATCCGCCGTCAGACATGATTGCTGTCATAGGCGCATTTTTGACTACACGTTGTCGGATAAATACCTTTGCATAGAGGGCTTGCTTCGACGATTTGCGCGAGAACAAGGGCGCAGAACTCAAATTCCATCTGGAAGCTCCCGTGCCCGCGCAATTTGATAGGTCGTCCATGCGAGTGCAACAAGTTGCCGGAAATATCCTACCGCTTGACTATTTACAACCGAATAAAGCATGTCAGTGTAGGACATCCGCCTACACCAACGTGCACTACCTACTGATTCACCTGGTCAAACTCCCCAGATACGATTCATAAGAGGTGACCCATGAGAATCTTCCAATTGTTTAGGATTATGGACAAAAGCGGGGTGTCGGGGACTGGAATTGTGGCAGAGGGCGTTGAATTCTCAAACGGCACCTGTGCATTGTGCTGGCTGAGCGATCACCCTTCTGTGGCGATCTACAACAATATTTCTGACATAGAAACGCTGCACGGCCACGGCGGCATGACGAGAATCATGTTTGACGGGCCTGGAAATCAGGCGTCCGACAGCACCTCGCCAGCATTGGCAACGGGTTGAGGCTCAAAAACGACGGCCACGGGTCGTATGGGAGATCATCGACACCATAGGCAATGCACGTCGGCGGTAGCTCCTCATAAGCTGCCGCCGACGTGCATTCTGTGTTGTAGGCAGTTACCGACTAGCCTTTGACTTATCTGTTGCAGGAACGTCCGGATTTACGACCCGTTCGGCAATTTCGCTCAGCTTAGTATCGGCAGCCTTTTCCTCATCAAGCGTCTGCTGAAGAAGTGTCGCCGCTTCGCTCAGATTCAGCAGGTTTGCGAAGGCTAGGGCGCTTCCGTAGGCCGCCATCTCATAATGCTCAACTCGCTGTGCCGCGGGTATCAATGCCGCATCCCGGGCCGCGTTTTTGTCTTCTTCCAGAAGCGACGACCCTTCTGTAATCAGCCCTTCCATACCCTTGCACTTTTGGCCGCGCACAACGACATCGCACAATTTTCCGATCTGCTCCAGGCGCATAACATGCGTTTCTGTTTCGTCAAGATGGTTCATAAAGGCCTGGCGCAGCTCTTCATTGGTCGCGCCTTTCGCCATTTTTGGCAGCGCCTTAAGCAACTGCGACTCGGCGCTGTAGAGATCCTTGATCTCGTGCTCGAATACTTCGTGTAAATTTTCCATTTGTTTCGTTCTCCTAATTCAAAATCGATTGCACTGTGCACATATCTCCCACCTGGCTTGATCGGTGTCGCATGTCGGAGAAATGCATATTTTTGGCTGGCGTGCCCGGCAGGCGGGATCATGTCCTCGTCTACGATAGCTTCGTCTGCGTGTCAGACATATCAGACGGCACCCCATCCTGCTGTAAGACAAACCACACCTGCACTTGCAGCATGGTCTACATCGGGTTTTCTGACGCATAGGGCGCTATGAATGCCGTCCATCACCGCCCTGCTTGTGCCCGTCGAATTTGTTGTGCGAAGACGCACTCGCTCCGGCCTTATCACTTTCAATTCGCGTTAACCACAGACTTATGCCTGAGCAAACCTAATCATCGAAAAATTTCGATGATTAGGTTGCCGACAGCTAGTGCAATTTATTTTCAATCGCATAACGAATTAGATCCGCGGTGGTAGTGAGCGCCATTTTCTCGAGCATACGCGAGCGGTACGTGCTGACCGTCTTGACGCTAATGTTCAGCTCTGCCGCAATCTGGGTGACACTTTTGCCCTCGCCAATCATGCACAACACGCTATATTCGCGATGTGACAGAGCGTTATGACGACCGGTATCGGCTGGCGTGATCAGATCAAGTGTAATTTTCTCGGCCAGGTCTGCGCTGACATATTTGCCGCCTGCGACCACTTTTCGAATGGCTTCGAGCAGGTTGTCAGGCGCCTTTTCTTTGTGCACATAGCCGGCAATGCCACTTTTTAAAAGTCGAATCGCATAGTGTTCCTCGGGATGCACGCTTAACACTAGGATGGGCAGTTTCGGCCTCAAGCCACGAATCGCCTTGATCACTTCCAAGGCAGAGCTGCATGGCAGGGACATATCCAGCACGAGCACATCCCATTCAGCCGTCGTTGCCTCCGCCAGAACCTCATGACCGTTGGACGCCTCCCCCACTACTTGCATGCCGGCGGTTTCCTGGATGATGCGCTGAAAGCCCTTGCGCACAATGGCATGGTCATCACAAATAAAGACGCGTATCATAAGTAACTCGGCCTTGACAATTTTTGGGGCCTACGTGGCAATAGCGCGTTCACATCAGCCAGATCCACGCTAGACGCAATCGCCGGAAGAAACGGCATTTGTCTGTCACCAGACAGATATAGCACTTGCGAGAGGATTCCGGCATCAGTATTTGTCTGACATTGCCCGGCTTAAGACGAAACTAAGCGGGCTTGATGTAGTCATCGTCCCACAAACTGGCTGACTTCAGCCTACAGTGTCTCAAGCGGCTCTCTGCTAACACGAATGTCATATCTGATCTATTGTTGTGACGGTTAGCAACGTGTCGCGGCGTGACGTTCACGCTGCTTCCCGCTGTTCAATTGGACTTTCTAAAAGGAAACAGTTCTATGGCAACGACTCGACAAAACGACGGTAATGGCATCAACTCTGCGAAAGCGCAAAGTGCATCCTCCAGCGAGGGCGGAATGGATATTGTGAAAGGGGCAAAAGACAGCGCGGGTGAAGTGCTGAATCAGGCAAAAGAAAAACTGAGCGAAGTGGCTGGTCAGGCGCAAAACGAGGCCAAGTCTCAATTGGCCGAGCGCAAAGATCAGCTTGCTGATGGCATGAACAGCGTGGCGGCAGCCTTGCAGCACACCAGTGAGCAATTGCAGGGTCAAGACAGCGGCAAAATGGGAATTTACGTTTCCAAAGCCGCTGGCAAGCTAAGTGACCTTTCGAACTACGTGCGTCAAAATGATATCGATCACTTGCTGCACGAAGTTGAGGGGTTCGCTCGTCGCGAACCAGCGCTAATGCTGGGCGGCGCATTTGCGCTCGGGATCATTGCCGCACGCTTCGTGAAAAGCTCGAACCATCGCCGCTTCCGGGCCAATAGGGAGAACGGCGAGGGCGACCGCCGAGGCCAGCCGGGCTACTCCTCCAGAAACAATGGTCAATCCAATCAGGGTAACCAGGGCCGTGCCTTCCAGATCAACGGTCATAGCACGGAGAGTGATTTCGGCGGGTCAGGTGAGGCATCGTAATGACACATATTAGCGAAGAGCGGTCGCTGGGTGAGCTTTTTGCTTCTCTCTCGAAAGATACAGCCACGCTTGTGCGTCAGGAAATCGAACTCGCCAGAACAGAACTTTCTGAGCAAGCTTCGGAAGCCGCCAAAAATGCCGCTGGCGTGGCGGTGGGCGGGGCCGTCGCATATGCGGCACTCATTCTCATCGTGATAGCGTTGGCAATCAAGCTGGCCGATGTGATGGAGACATGGTTGGCATTCCTGATTGTCGGCGCCGGTGTGGCAGTGATTGGCCTGGTGATCATGCAAAAGTGCCTCACGGCGCTCAAGCATCTCAGTTTTGTGCCAGAAAAGACAATAGAAACTCTCAAGGAGAACAAAGCATGGGTTCAACAAGTGATGAAGTAGCCACGACCAATCAAGGAAACCGATTCAACCGGGAGACTGCTTTGGGGAACAAAAATTTGACGACAGATGAATTACGCTCAAGTATTGCAGCCACGCGATCGGGCATGGACCAAACTGTTGGTGCAATTCAGACCAAGCTTAGCCCGCAAAATGTTCAAGAGACAGCAGAGCAAATTACAGAACGCGCCAAGCAAGCAGCGCTTGAAGTCACAGAGAAGGCGGCTGAACGTCTGAAAGACACTGTGACGCAGTTAAAAAATGAAGTGAAAAGCGATATTCACGATGCAACCATCGGGAGAATTGAAACTATGGTAGACAACATACGAGAGACCACCCGAGGCACAAGCGCCTCGATTGTAGACATGGTGAAGGCAAATCCGATTCCGTCAGCCCTGGTCGGCATTGGCTTGGCATGGATGTTCATGAACAAATCCAGCACCTCATCCAGCCGCCGGTCTTACTACGCGCCTTACGAACGAGGGAGCGGCTATGGTAGCCCTCTAAACCCTATGCGGTATCAGAATCCAGAGTCGCCGGCAGCTAACGTCGTCAACACTGTGCAGGAAAAGGCGGGACAGGTGGTCGACAGCGTGACTGAAGCGGCCCATACTGTCAAAGACAAAGCGGAAGAGTTTGTAAATCAGGCGCAAACACAAGTGGAGCATCTGGCCGATCGAGTGCAGGACCAGGCCCAGCGTGTTGCACATCGCTCCCAGAGCATGATCGAGGACAATCCCTTGATGACGAGCGCACTGGCGCTCACCATCGGCGCGGCAGTTGGTCTGTTGCTTCCCGAGACGCAACGTGAAAATGAGCTGATGGGCGAGACGCGCGATAAATTGATGAGTCAAGTGAGTGCCAAAGCCCACGACACGATGGATAAAGCCCAAAAAGTAGCAACCGAAGTGTTGCACGTGGCGGGTGACAAAGCACAGCAAGAAGCCCGGAAGCAGGGGCTGACAGGCGACCAAGCGTTGTCATAAACTGCTGGGTTTCAAGTCAACTAAAAAGCGACCGTTCTGGTCGCTTTTTTTTTTCAGTCCTCCCGTCGGCCAGACTAATGAAGGTGATCCCGGGGAGCTCCCAGCACGCACGATCGCCTCTCAAAAAGCCCTGTCAGCGAAGATCACACCCACGTGTTAGAAATAACCTACAGACATGGTTCTAGAGGTAGCGCTAGGATGTAGGCGCAAATGAATGCAAATCAGGTGACCCACATCAAAACCAGCTGGCGGAACGAAGAAATTGCTGAGCAGTTTGATCGGATAGCAGAGTTGATTGAAGCACAACGCGCCAACCCCTATCGGGTCGCCGCGTATCGCAACGCCGCCAAGACTTTGCGAGAGCTTCAGCGCCCTGCCCAAACCATCTTGCAACAACAGGGGCTCAATGGCTTGAAAAAGCTGCCCGGCGTGGGCGAATCTCTGGCGCGAGCCATCGGCCAACTGATTGACACCGGTTCGATTGGCTTGTTGAACCAGTTACAGGGCGAAGTGGAGCCAGAGCAAATCTTAACGACCATACCCGGCATAGGCCCACATTTGGCGCAGCGCATTCATGATCGATTGGGTGTGGAAAACTTGCGAGACCTGCAAATGGCGGCTTTGGATGGCCGCCTAAGCGACGTTCCGGGTTTGGGCCAGCGCCGCATGCAAGCCGTGCGCGAATCTCTGTTGGTACGCTTGCCCGAACTGCCCAGGTCGCGCACCAAGGGTGCCTCAGCCAAAAACATGCCTGCGTTGCCCAGCGTCGAGGAGTTGCTGCATGTGGATGAGGAGTATCGGACCCGCGCTGCGGCAGACGACCTGCCTCGCATTGCGCCCAAGCGCTTTAACCCCAGCAATCGTGCATGGCTGCCGGTGATGCATACGCAGCGCGGCCAAACTCACTACACCGCGTTGTTCTCCAATACCGCGCGAGCCCATGAGCAAAAAACAACCCAAGATTGGGTGGTGATTTATCGCGACGACGAGAGTGGCGCCGGCCAGTGGACTGTGGTGACAGAAGGGCGCGGCAAGCTGCGCAACAAGCGCGTGGTGCGGGGGCGTGAGCGTGAATGCGAACTTTACTATGCGCAATTGCCCTCGTATTCTGAAGGCAAGTCCTCGTCTGCCCCCATACAGAAAGAACCTGTGTTGGCGGACTCATGACTGCAAAAAGTGCAAGGCGCAACTGGCTTTCGTAGATTCCGGCGCCACGCTGTCACTCCGATGCCAGCTGTGACTGCAGATGTTTGCCGCATTTATGGCTGATGGTTCATAAAAGCTTATATGTCGTTTGATTATTCGCTGGACTACGATGCGATTGATTTTCGGAAACGACCTTATCTGTATCGCATTGGCAAAGGCGAACAAGGCGTGTTGTTGGTGCAGCCATACAAGTCCGAGCTGTTGCCGCTGTGGCGCTTCAGAACACCGGAGATTGCCACACAGTCGGCAGAGGCGCTTTACCAGAAATTTTTGGAATACAGGGCGCAAAATGACTTTGTAGGCATGGACATGGCGCGCAAATTCGTGCAGATGGGTTACACCCGTTCCCGCCGCTACGCCAACCACAAAAGCGGTCGCAAGTGGAGCGAAGGCCGTGCGGCTGTGTTGCCTCTTGAGAAAGATCCGCACAAGGCGCAGAGCGCGGACATTTTTCGACACGTTCTGGAACGCATCAAAGCCGATACGTGTTACCAAGAACTAAAGCAAAAACAGTTGGCAATTGCGAGCCTGCGAGATTAGAGGACTCGCTTCCAAATTCTCACAGGCTGGCATGGCGTTGTTAGCCATCTTGCATTTACTCAAGTCGTGCCCGTGCCGCATCTCTTGCAGCGTTCAAGAGCCGCCTAAGACTTGCCTTGCGAAGATCGCCTGCGTCCCCCAGTTGAACAAACTTATGACCTTGCCGGTCCCCTCCAGAAGCTGATCCGGATCTGGCAATTGCGTCGCGTACGCAAAGCCGAGCTTGACACCGGCTTTACTCACGAGCAGTGAACAAATGAGCCCCTTGTAGCCGGTCCCGTAGCCAAAGCCAATGACAGGAGCCGTCGCGTCAATGGTCTCTTCTCGACTTTAGACAAAATCTAGCGAAAAAGCGAAACTGCCGCAGACTTGGGTGATGATTCAAGTCAAACAAGATCTACAGCAGTTTCGACAAAAAGTGTATCAGTGTTTTGAGAGAGCGCGGGATGCAGCGTTTGAGGTGATCGACGCGATCGCGATGAGCCCAAATGCGCGAGCGGCAGTGGAGGTCAGCCAAAGCGGGGCGATGAAG
>JANMNW010000661.1:0-22842 GCA_031368515.1 Chloroflexota bacterium | reverse complement strand
CCTTCGCGACGTTGATCGACCGGATCCTGTCCGGTCACGCTTAGAGTCTCTCCAACGAAAGTCGAAGCGCTGTGCCTCCCCATTCATATCTATCGCATTCACACATCGTAGTTGCGCGGCTTGAAGAAGGTCGATTCTCTGTGTGCAGAGTGGCAGACGGAGGTGTCGATGTTGGGCATCGAGTATGGGATGGGGCGGTTTGGCGACCGTCGCCTGGAAAAAGGGGGGCCTTGCTGCACGCCGCGCTGGTTTGCCGCCCGAGTTCCTGTGTCCGCCGGCTCGGTGGGACGCGGGCGCGGGAGATGCAGTTCACGCGCTTTCTGCGCAACCGATCGGTAACGGCTGGGGAGATGTCGCGGCATGCCGGGGGTCTGACGGAGCGGCGTGTGGCGGGCCGCGAGGTGGTTGCGATCCAGGACACCAGTGAGTTGGCGCTGGGCGGCCGACGGGCGGGGGCGGCCGGCTATGGCGTGGTCGGCAAAGGCGGGGCTTCGCGAGGTTTGCTGCTGCATCCGGTGCTGGCGGTGGAAGCTGGCAGCGGGGCTGTGTTGGGCATGGTGTCGATGGAGATATGGAACCGCTCGCCCGAGGCAGTGGCGCCCCGACGCCAACGCCCGACGTCGGTCAAGGAATCGCGACGCTGGATCGAGGGCGCGCGGCAGGCCGGCGAGGTTCTGGCATCGGCGCGGGCCATCACGGCGGTATCCGACCGGGAGAGTGACTTTTACGAGTTGTTTGCGCGGCGGCCAGCGAACGTCGAGTTGATCGTGCGGGCTTGCCAGAACCGGCGCATCGAGGCGCTGCCGGCCGAAGGCGCGGAGGGCCTGTTGTTCGGCTTCATTGATGGCCAGTCCGAGCAAGGCCGCTTCACGGCAACCATCCCGGCCGCCCCCGGCCGCCCTGAACGCCGCGCCGAACTGGTCCTGCGCTTTGCCCCGGTGGTGCTGCGCCGGCCTTTGCAGGGTGCCGATCCGGCCCTGCCCGACACGGTCGCCCTGACGCTGGTCGATGTACGCGAGACATCGATGCCGGCCGCGGGCAAGCCAGTCCATTGGCGGCTGTTGACGACGCATTCTGTCGCAGATCCGAGCCAGGCGCGGCGGGTCATTCACTGGACATTTACATCCATATGGGCGCGGGCGCCTATATCTGCGGCGAAGAAAGCGCGTTGATCGAATCGCTTGAAGGCAAGATCGGCCAGCCGCGCCTGAAGCCGCCATTTCCAGCCATATCCGGCCTCTACAACAAGCCTACGGTGATCAACAACGTCGAGACACTTGCGAATGTGCCAGGCATCGTGCTCAACGGCGCGCAATGGTACCGGCAATGGGGCACCGAGAAAAGTTCAGGCGTAAAAATCTTCAGCGTGAGCGGCCACGTCAAAAAGCCGGACAACTACGAGCTGCCGCTGGGGCAGTACAGCATTCAGGATTTGCTCGACATGGCCGGCGGCAGCAGCAGCGGGCTGCCGATCAAGGCGGTGTTGCCGGCAGGCTCGTCGTCGCCGATCATCCCAGCCGCCAACTTCGGCGCCAAGCTGGATTACGAGAGCATGGGCGCCATCGGTTCGGTGCTGGGTTCGTGCTCATGGATTTTCATGGACGAGAGCGTCAACATGGTCTGGGCGGCGCGCAAGATGATCCGCTTCTTCAAGCACGAGAGCTGCGGCAAGTGCACGCCTTGCCGAGAAGGCACGCACTGGGCGCTGCGCATTTACGACAAGATGCTGTCGGGTGAAGGCACGATGGACGACGTCAACATGATCGGCGAGGTCAACAAGCAGATCATCGGCAAGTGCTTCTGCCCGCTGGGCGAATTCGCTACCAGCTCGATGACCTTCACGCTCAAGCACTTCAAGAAAGATTATGAAGAGTTCGTCGCCCAGAAGATGGGCGGCAGCGCGGCCTTCCGCAAAGAGCTGGAGCGCGATCGACACGCGCACGCGGTGCACGCGCAGGCGGCGCAGCACGCATAGACATGTGGGTTGGCGGGATCGGTTCCCGCTGAATTTTCTCCCGCTGGCCGTGCCCCTTCGGCTGGCGGGAATGCCGAGGAGGCAGTATGTGGTTCGAAAGGGGCGTACAGAGAACGTTGGCTGTCGCGGTGTTGCTGGCAAGCAATGGCGCGTTGGCCGGATCGGCGCACGGCACGGGTTTGGCGGATCGCCCGCACAAACCGCCCACGCCGGTCAGGGACATTACAACTGAATACGAAGGCAAGGTCGTCGCGGTGCAAGGCGCAGTGACCGGCGCGCGCAGCTTCAAGGCGGGCACGCGCTTCACCGTCAACGACGGCACGGGCGCGATCGCGCTGGTGCTGTTCGACCGGACGCTGAAGCAGGCGCCAAAGATCGACGTGGGCGCGACTGTGGCCGTAACCGGCACGGTTGAGTTTTACAAGAAGCAGGCGCAGCTGGTTCCGGCGCGCGGCAAGGATGTGCGGGTTGTGGCGCCGGCGCCGGAAGCGCCGCCGCCGGTCGAAATGCACACGCTTGGCGCGGCCAAACGCTCGTCACCGCTGACGGTGCGCGGGGTGGTAGTGGATGCCAGCCACTTCACGGCTGGGTTCAAGTTCACGCTCGACGACGGCAGCGGACGCATCAAGCTGGTGCTGTTCGAAAGCGTGTATGACCGGCTGACTGAGCTGGAGTTGCTCAACGTGGGAGCGACGGTGACGGCGACGGGCATGCTGGACGAGTATGCCGGCGAGCTGCAGCTGACGCCGGACAGCGCGGCGGGCGTGTTTGCCGAAGCTGGCGCGCATGCCGTGCCGACGCATACGCTGGGAACGCTGACCGGCAACGATCACAATGCGATCGTGCAGGTCGGAGGCGAGATCGAAAGCGTAACGCCGGTCGAGGCTGGCACAGAGCTGATGTTGAAGGACGCAAGTGGCGTTCAAAAGATTAGGCTGGACAGAGTGGTGGCGGAGCGGCTGGCAAAAAGCCTGACGTTGAGCCCGGGCGAGAGAATTATCGTCACCGGCAGGGTGCGCGCTTCCCGCAAAAACGGGTTGCGAATCGATGTGGCGCTGCCGGTGGATGTAAGAGCGGAAATCGGTTTGAAAGAGTAGAGATTAAGTCCCGAGTCCCGAGTCCCGAGAAAATTGCACAACATGCTCGGGATTCGGGACTCGGGACTAGAGACTGAAATATGGCAGATCTGGTAAACCTGACAATTGATGGCGTGGCCGTGGCGGTGCCAAAGGGCACACTGGTGGTGGACGCGGCCAAGAAGATCGAGAACAATATCCCGGTCTTTTGCTATCACCCCAAACTCAAGCCGGTGGGCATGTGCCGCATGTGCCTGGTCGATATCGGCACGCCCAAAGTCGATCCCGCTACGAAGCAGATCGTCAAGGATGAGAACGGCAACACCGTCATTGCCTGGATGCCCAAGCTGACCACCGCCTGCACCACGCCGGTGAGCGAAGGCATGGCCGTGCGCACCGCCACGCAGAATGTGAAAGACGCGCGCGAAGATGTGCTGGAGTTTTTGCTTACCAGCCATCCGCTCGACTGCCCGATCTGCGACAAAGGGGGCGAATGCCCGCTGCAAAACCTGACCCTGGCGCATGGCCCGGGCGTGTCGCGCTTTGACTATGAGGACAAGCAGCACAACGAAAAGCATGTGCCGCTGGGCGACCTGGTGTTTCTGGATCGCGAGCGCTGCATCCAATGCTCGCGCTGCATTCGCTTTCAAGACGATGTGGCCGACGATCACGTGCTGCAGTTCTTCGAACGCGGCCGCTTTATGGAGATCATCACGCTCAGCGAGCCCGGCTTCGACTCGTATTTCAGCGGCAACACCACCGATATTTGTCCAGTGGGCGCGCTGACCACGACCGACTTCCGCTTCAAGGCGCGGCCGTGGGAGCTTGAAGCGTCGCAATCGGTGTGCACGCACTGCTCGGTGGGCTGCAACATCACGCTGAACACTCGCCTGGACGCCAAGAGCGGCGGCTTCGAAATCAAGCGCGTCATGCCGCGCCAGAACGAGCAGGTCAACGAGATCTGGATGTGCGACAAGGGCCGCTTTGTCCATCACTTCACGCGCGCGGGCGACCGGCTCAAGCAGCCGATGATCCGGCGCGACGGCAAATTGCAGGAAGCGACCTGGGAACAGGCGTTTGGCGTGATTTCCGACAAGCTGCGCGCCGCCGGCAGCATCGCCGGCCTGGTCGGCGACCGCATCGCCAACGAAGACGCGTTTGTGTTCAAGCGCATGATGCACGAGACGGGCAAGGCCGTTGTGAGCATGACCCCGGCGCTGGCTTCGGCCTATGCCGATGTGGCGCGCGCCTATGGTTTGGGCGCAGCCAGCGATTTCAAACAGCTCGGGAATGGCGATGTGCTGCTGGTGGTCAACGCCGATCTGGAGGAGCAGGCGCCGGTTTGGTTCCTGCGTTTGCGCCAGGCGGTGGTCGATCGCGGCGCCAAGCTGATTGTGGCGCACAGCCGCGGCACGAAGATGCATCGCTACGCGGCAAATATCATGCGTTATGAGCCGGTCGAGATCGGCAAGTGGGTGGCGGGCAGCGCCGCGGCGCTGCTGCCCGAGCTGACCGAAGCGCGCAATGTGGTGATCGCGTTTGGCGACGAGAAGCTCGACGGCGCGTCGGCGCGCGGGCTGGCGCAGCATCTGGCCAATCTCTTGGTCGAGAGCAATCACGCCGGCAAAGCCAACAGCGGCTTGCTGCCGTTGTATCCGCATGCCAATACCCAGGGCGTGTTTGACATGACATCGCCGCAGGCGGCGCCGGCCAGCGCGGATGTGGTGTGGGCGGTGGGTGTCGGCGCCGACGAAGCGCTGCCGTCGGGCGGCTTTCTGATCGTTCAAGATATTCTGAACACCGCGCTGGCGCAGCGGGCCGATGTGGTGTTGCCTGCGCTGAGCTTTGCCGAGCGCGAAGGCACTTTTACCAGCGGCGATCGCCGCGTGCAGCGCTTTTATCGCGCGTTGCCGGCGCTGGGCCAAGCCAAACCCGATTGGTGGATTGCGCAAGAAGCGGCCAAGCGCATGAACGCAAGCTGGAGCTATCAGAGCCCGGCGCACGTGTTTGTCGACATAGCCGCAAAAGTGCCGCACTATGCGGCCCTGAGCTATGAAGGCATCAGCGCCGGCGAGGCGCAGTGGCCGCCCATGGGCCGCGGCGACCTGTATTACGGCGGCACGGTGTACGACAACGAAGGCGGCATCGGCACCCGCTATGCGGCCGATGCTGAATCCGTCGCGGAGAAGATGCAGGTCGGAAACATCGAACCCAATATCGGCGCGCTGGACCGGCCGGCGCGCATGCTCTATCAGGATGGCGAATTGCTGCGCCGCAGCCCGGTCGTGGCCAGCCATGTTGTGATGGTGAAGACGGAAGTTGCATAAACGCTTGGGACACGAGTCCCCAGTTCCGAGTCCCGGGCACTGAGCGCCATGCGCTGAGACTCGGGACTCAGGACTCGGAACTCAGGACTCAGGCCCCCGAACACTCATGCCTTTATTACTCGAACTCATCCTCAAATCTGTGGTGCTCATTTTTGTGCTGCTCACAGGTTTTGCCTACATGTCGCTGGTGGAGCGAAAGGCGCTGGCGCGGCTTCAAGCGCGCATCGGCCCGAACCGCGCCGGCCCGTTTGGCTTGCTGCAGCCGCTGGCCGACGGCTTGAAGCTGATCGTTAAAGAGAGCATCACACCCAGGGCGGTCGACCTGCCGGTCTACTTTCTCGCGCCGGTGCTTGTGGTGATTCCCGCGCTGATCCTGTTTGCGGTGATCCCGGTCGGCAAGACCGATTTGCTGCAGCTGGCTAGCAAGGTCAACGTCGGCGTGCTGTATCTGCTCGGCGTGATGGGCGTGGCTGTTTACGGAATCGTGTTGGCCGGGTGGGCGAGCAACAACAAATACGCTTCGCTAGGCGGCTTGCGCGCATCGGCGCAGGTGCTGTCCTATGAGCTGGGCATGGGCTTGTCGATCGTGGCGGTGGTGTTGATGGCCGGCAGCATGAGCCTGGCGGACATTGTGAACGCGCAGTATCCGATGCAATACGGCGGCGTGCTGGGCTGGTTTATCTTTCGCCAGCCTGTGGCGGCGATAGTGTTTGTGGTGACGGCGTTGGCTGAGACCATGCGCGCGCCGTTCGATCTGGTTGAAGCCGAGCAGGAGTTGACTGCCGGCTACATGACCGAATATAGCGGCATGAAATTTGCGCTGTTCTTCATGGCCGAATACGTCAAGATGATCGCGGTCAGCGGCATGTTCGCCACGTTCTTTCTTGGCGGCTGGGCGGGCCCGGGCGTGGAGGCGGATCCAACCGGCCTGCTCTCGCTCGTCTATTTCACCATTAAAGTAATCGTGTGCCTGCTGTTGATGATCTTGGTGCGCGCCACGCTGCCGCGCGTGCGCTATGACAAGCTGATGGCCATCGGTTGGAAGACGCTGATTCCGGTGACCCTGGCCAATATCGTGATTACCGCCGTGCTGATTGTCGCGGGCGTGCCTGGATACAAGTGATGTCGTCCCGAGTCCCCGGTCCTGAGTCCGAAATAGCATTCGGGACCGGGGACCGGGGACTCGAGACTCGGGACTCGAACATGGGACTACTAAAAGACGTTTTTACCAAATTGCCGACGGGGTTTGCGACGGTGCTCAAAACGCTGCGCTCGAAGCCGGTGACGATTGAGTATCCGGAGCAGCAGAAGCCGATGACCTCGCGCTTCCGCGGGCGGCATCACTTAAAGCGCTATGACGACGGCTTGGAGCGCTGCATTGGCTGCGCGTTGTGCGCCGCCGCGTGCCCCGCCGATGCGATCTATGTCGAGGCGGCGGAGAACACCAACGAAGAGCGCTACTCGCCGGGCGAGCGCTTTGCCAAGACCTACGAGATCAACATGATTCGCTGCATCTTCTGCGGCTATTGCGAAGACGCCTGCCCGACCAACGCCATTGTGCTGGAGCCGATCGAGTTTCCGACCGGCTACACGCGCGAGAGCATGCTCTACAAAAAGGACATGCTGCTGGAATCGCCGCCGATCAACATAGCGGCCACGCCGCAGCGCACGCCGCCCGGCAAATACGACCGCGCCATCCTGCCGTTTCCGCCGATTGACGCATCTGAATAAGGGTCCTGAGTCCCGAGTCCCGAGATTGAGCCAACTGGTGATCGATCTCGGACTTGGGACTCGGGACTCGGGACTTGCCATGACAGAGTTACCTATCTACATCATTCTGGGCATCGTCAGCATCGGCTCGGCGATCGGCCTGCTGCTCAGCCGCAATGCGGTGCATGGGGCGTTGTTCCTCGTGTTGAACTTCGGCGTGGCCGCCATCTTCTATTTCATGATGAATGCGCCATTTCTGGGCGTGATTCAGATCAGCGTTTATGCCGGCGCCATCATGGTGCTGTTTGTCTTTGTCATCATGCTGTTGGGCGCCGAACGGCTGGCTGCGGTGGACACCGGAGCGCGCATTCGCGCATCGCGCTTTGTGCTGATCGCCTGCGTGTCCGTGCTGGTGATTAGCGTTGCCTATGCCGTGCTGGGGCAAAGCGCGCCGGCGCTGGCCTCGGCCGCGCCGATTGACAGCTCGCCGCTGGCCATCGGCATGCGCCTGTTCAACGACTACACCTTCCCGTTTGAGGTGGTTTCGATATTGCTGCTGGTGGCGATGGTTGGCTCGGTGGTGCTGGCGCGCAGCAAGTAAGCGAGGAGATGACGCAATGACGACGATCAATTTCATGGTGATTCTCTCCGCGGTGCTGTTCGCCATTGGCGTGCTGGGCGTGCTGACCCGCCGCAATGCGATCATGATCTTCATGTCGGTGGAGCTGATGCTCAACGCCGCCAACCTGGCGTTTGTGGCGTTCGGCCAGAAATGGGGCCAGCTCGACGGACAGATGTTCGTGTTCTTCGTCATGGCCGTGGCCGCCGCCGAAGTGGCTGTCGGGCTGGCGCTGATTGTCACGATCTTCCATAGCAAGCGCAGCACGGATGTGGACGACTTGTCGACGCTGAAGGGGTAACGCGGCCGAAACCCGCAATCGATGAATCACATTCTCTCCGCCTTCGGCATCGAGCCGGAACGCTTTGATGTGCGGCCTTTTGGCTCCGGGCATATCAACAAGACGTTTCTGCTGACGCCGCGCGACCGCGCGCGCGGTCGCGATGCGGGCGGGTTTGTGCTGCAACGCATCAACACCAACGTGTTCAAGCGGCCGGAAGTGATTGCGCGCAACCAGCGCATGACGGGCGAGCACTTGTCGCGCGTGGCGCCGGACTATCTTTTTCTGCGCGCCATACCTACGCGCGACGGCGCCGACATGTATGTCTCGGGCGGCGAGCATTGGCGCATGCTGCCGCATGCGGCCGACACGATCACCGTCGACCAGGCCGAGACGCCGCGCCAGGCGTTTGAGGCCGCGCGCCAGTTCGGGCAATTTGCCCGCCTGACAAACGGCATTGATCTGGCCGCGTTCGAGCCGAGCATTCCGCAGTTTCACGATCTGGCGCTGCGCCAGGCGCAGTTCGAGCGGGCGGTGGCTGATGCGCGCGGCGGGCGCGTCGACCGCGCGGAGAACGCGCGCGACCTGATCGCCGCCTATCAGTCGCGCGGCGACATCGTCGAGACGTTCAAGCACCTGTCGCGCGAGCTGCCCGACCGCCTGATGCATCACGACACCAAAATCAACAACGCGCTGCTGCGCGAGGACAGTTTTGAGGGCGTTGGCATCTGCGATTTGGACACGCTCATGCCGGGCAAGATCATTTCAGATCTGGGCGACATGGTGCGCACCTATGTCTGCCCGGTGTCCGAGGAAGAGCCGGATGTGCACAAGATCGCCGTGCGCGACGACTACTTTGCGGCCCTGACGCAGGGCTATCTGACCGAGGTGCGCGAGGTGCTCACCGATTCGGAGCGCGCCAGCCTGTTTTATGCCGGCGAGTTCATGATTTACATGCAGGGCATCCGTTTTTTGGCGGACTATCTGAACGGTGATGTCTACTATCCAGTCAAACACGCGGAGCACAACCTGGACCGCGCGCGCAATCAATGGGCATTGCTGCAATGCCTGACCGAGAAAGAACCCGCGCTTCGGCGCGTGATCGACAGTTGCTTGTGAAATACGATGGACTTAACGATTATTCTCCCCATATTGTTCCCGCTCATCGGCGTGGTCGTCATTTCGTTTTTTGGCCGTCGCCTGGGCGAGCGCGGCAGCGGCGCATTCGCATCGCTGATGGTCGCGCTGTCGTTCGCGGCCAGCGTGCTGCTCTACACGCAGCTCGCGGCCATGCCGCATGGCGAAGGCAAGGAGGCGCACGGCCTGATCGCCGAGTACTTCTCGTGGATCACCGTCGGCACGCTGAAGGTGCCTTTCGGCTTTCAGGTCGATCAGCTCAGCATGCTGTTGATGCTGATCATCACCGGCGTGGGCTTGCTGATCCACGTTTACGCCACCGGCTACATGCACAACGACGAACGCTTCCCGCGCTTCTTTGTGTTTCTCAACCTGTTCATTTCGTCGATGCTGGTGCTCGTGATGGGCAACAGCTTCCTGATGATGTTCATGGGCTGGGAGCTGGTGGGCTTGTGCTCGTATCTGCTGATCGGCTTCTGGTTCGGCGATGTCAAGAACGCCGAAGCCGGGCGCAAGGCGTTCGTCGCCAACCGCATCGGCGACGTGGCGTTTGTGCTGGGCATCCTGCTGATCTTCGTCACCTACGGATCGCTCACGTTCACAGACGTGTTCAAGGCGGTTGAAGAGCGCGGCGCGGCCACAGCCGGCGTGCTCGGCCTGATTACGCTGCTGCTCTTTATCGGGGCCACTGGCAAAAGCGCGCAGATTCCGCTGCTGGTCTGGCTGCCCGACGCCATGGCCGGCCCGACGCCGGTGTCTGCGCTGATCCATGCCGCGACGATGGTCACCGCCGGCATTTACATGATGGCGCGCAGCCATGTCATGTTCGAACTTGCGCCAAACACGCAGCTGATCGTCGGCGTCATCGGCGGCCTGACGGCCCTGGTCGCAGGCTGGACGGCCATGTCGCAGTGGACATCAAAAAAGTGCTGGCCTATTCGACAGTCAGCCAGCTCGGTTTCATGGTGGCGGCTTGCGGCGTGGGCGCGTATACCGCGGCGATCTTCCATCTGCTGACACACGCCTTCTTCAAGGCGCTGCTCTTCCTGGGCAGCGGCAGTGTGATCCACGGCATCGAGCACAACCCCAAGACGGCCACGCATGGCGGCGCTCATGGCGGCGAGCATCATGGCATCGACCCGCAGGACATGCGCAACATGGGCGGGCTGAAGACGCGCATGCCCATTACGTTCTTCACCTACCTTATTGGCGGGCTGGCTCTGGCTGGCGTGCCGCCGTTGGCGGGCTTTTGGTCGAAGGATGAAATTCTGGCCCACACCTCCCACAGCAATATGCTGGTGTTTGGCCTGCTGGCCGTAACCGCGGTGCTCACCGCGTTCTACACCATGCGCCAGATTCGCCTGGTGTTTTTTGGCGAACCGCGCAGCAAAGAAGCCTGGCATACCATTGAGAACGGCCCGCAGATGACGCTGCCGCTGGTTGTGCTGGCCGTCTTCTCCGTCGCGGGCGGCGTGTTGATCAACTGGCCGTTCGATGCACCGTTGCCGCCGCATGCGCTGTCGCACTGGCTTGAGCCGGTGCTTGGCAAGCAGGAGCTGCTCAAGTTTGACTTTGTCATGGCCGCAGTCTTCTCGGTGCTGGCAGTGGCGGCGATGGCGGCGGCTTATGTGATGTATCGCTCCAACTACAACGAGCGAATGCAGGATGAGCCGCTTGAAAAGCTCGGCCCGTTGTATGCGCTGTCGAAGGGCAAGTTCTTCCTGGACGACATTTACCGGGCGGCGATTGTGATCCCGTTCTATGGCGCAGCCAGTGTGCTGGCTCAAGTGATTGACAAAGGCGTGATCGACTGGCTTGTCAACGGGGCCGGGCGCCTGGTGAGCTGGCTGTCCAGCAACGCGCGCGAGGTGCAGACCGGCTTTGTGCGTTCGTATGGCCTGGTCATGCTGCTCGGCGTGGTGGTGCTGGTGGCGTGGATGGTCTTTGCGCGGTGACCCATGATGAACATCTCCTATCTGCGCGACCTGTTCGACTACAACTACTGGCGCAACAAGAAGATCGTCCAGGGCACGCGCAATGTGCAGCCCTGGCAGTTCGCCGCGCCCACGACGTATCCGTTTGTCAGCCTGCATGGCACGATGATGCACACGGCTGGCGTTGAGTGGCTGTGGCGCCAGCGACTGCAGCTGCAAGAGTCGCCGACGGCGATGCCGGCCAAAGCCGATCACCCGACGCTCGATGCTGTGGTCGAGTTCTGGGTGAATGAAGAACACGAGATGCGCTCATGGCTGAGCACGCTGACTGATGCCGACCTTGAAAACAAGCGCACCTACAAACTGCTGGGCGGCAGCACGGTGACCGATTCGTTGTCACACTGTCTGGCCCATGTGGTCAATCATGGCACCCAGCACTGCGCGGAAATGGCGCAGATGCTGACCGACTATGGCGTCTCGCCGGGAAACATCGACCTGATCTATTGGCTGCGGGAAAGATAGTGCCGCGTGCCGGGTGCCAAGACGGATTGCAGCACTCAGCACTCAGCTCTCAGCACTTAATCATGCTTTCACTCATCACTTTCATCCCCTTAATCGGCGCTGCGGCCGTGTTGCTCGCGCCCAAGGGCATGGCTCGCACGCTGGCGCTTTTGTCGTCGCTGGCGGCGTTTGTCGTGTCGCTCGCCATGCTGGCGCAGTTCAACCAGGCCGAGGCCGGCTATCAGTTTCTCGAGCAGGCCACCTGGATCGAGCAATACCGCATTGGATACAAGCTGGGCGTGGACGGCATCAGCCTGTGGCTGGTCATGCTGACCACGTTTGTGTTTCCGCTGGCGATCTGGTTTTCGGCCGGTTCCATCACGGTGCGCGAGAAAGAGTACTACGCGCTGATGTTGATGATGCAGACGGCCACGCTCGGGGTGTTTCTGGCGCTGGACATGTTCTTGTTCTACGTGTTCTGGGAATTTGCGCTGGTGCCGATGTATCTGCTGATCGGCATTTGGGGTGGCGAGCGGCGCGTCTACGCTTCGCTCAAATTTTTCGTCTACACCATGGCCGGCAGCGTGCTGATGCTGATTGCGATTTTGTACATGGGCTCGGCCGCGCAAAGCTTTGATCTTGAAGTGCTGGCGACGCAAAAGCAGTTCAGCGCCAGCGTGCCGCTCTTTCTGGCGTTTGCGCTGGCGTTTGTGATCAAGGTGCCCCTGTGGCCGTTTCACTCCTGGCTGCCCGATGCGCACGTGGAGGCGCCCACCGGCGGCTCGGTCATCCTGGCCGCGGTGCTGCTCAAGATGGGCACCTACGGGCTGATACGCTTCAACGTGAGTCTGTTTCCCGACGCCACCCGGCAGCTGGCGCTGCCGATGATGATCCTGGCGGTGATTGGCATTCTCTACGGCGCGGCGGTGGCATTTGCGCAAAGCGATGCAAAGAAGCTGATTGCCTACTCATCGGTCAGCCACATGGGCTATATCGTGCTGGGCATCTTTGCGCTCAACGAGATCAGCGTGCAAGGCGCTATCTTGCAAATGGTCAACCACGGCCTGAGCACCGGCGGCTTGTTCCTCATCATCGGCTTCATCTATGACCGGCTGCACACGCGCGAGATGGCGAAGCTGGGCGGGCTATGGGGCAAGATGCCCATTTACGGCACGATTGCGCTGATCTTCATGCTTAGTTCTGTCGGTTTGCCTGCGCTCAACGGCTTTGTGGGCGAATTTGCCATTCTGCAGGGCGCGTTTCAAGCCAATCAAGCTGTGACCGCCTTCGCCACCCTCGGCATGGTGCTGGCGGCCGCCTACCTGTTGACGTTCTTTCAGAAAGTCTTTTTGGGCCAATACAAAGGCGATGGGGAAGCCAGCCATGGGCATGACAGCCACGCGGCGGCGGACGCGCACGGCGACGCGGCCGTTGCCCCTGCGCCGTTGCTGGATCTGACGCCGCGCGAGATCATCACGTGTGTGCCGCTGCTGGTGATGTGCTTTGTTATCGGCCTGTATGCCACGCCGTTTTTTGGCGTGATGAGCGCCAGCGTGCGAGCGCTGCTGACAGGCACTGGCATGGCCATGCGTTAGCACGATTGTGCCCACGCCCAAGACCGATCGTGTGAGCGGCAGCGGAGAGCGCATCCATGCGTTGGACGGCTTGCGCGGCGTGCTCTCCGTCGCCATCTTCTGCTTTCACTGGTTCTTCGGTGCACCGGACTACTGGCCGGAGTTCGTGCGCCTGCCTGTCGCACAGGGCTACCGGGCTGTGTGCGTTTTCTTCGCGCTTTCAGGGTTTTTGTTTGCGCTGCGTTATTCCCGGCTTTTGCTCAATGGTTCGCTCCGGGCCGCGCGCTTTCTGGCTCAACGGTTGCTTAGGCTGTGGCCCGTCTATTGTGTCCTGCTTGTGTTGCTCGTGATCGTGCCGGGCCGGCCGGAAGGGATGCTGCCAAAAGACACATGGGGCTACATCGCCCTGTTCACGCTGACGCAGGCGTTCTTTCCGCAGTATGTTTTGCAGGGGCTGACGACGGCGTGGACGCTGACGCTTGAGCTCTGCTTTGCACTCTGCGCGCCGCTGTTGGCGCGATGGCTGGCCGGACAGACGGCCCGTTCAGTTGTTCTGCGCATCTTGGCGTTGAGCGCCGCGACATTTGCCGCTGCGGTGCTGGCCGGAGCGGCCGGCGCGCCGGCCGGGCATTTTCTCCAGTACACGCCCTTCGGCCGGCTTCCAGATTTCCTGATGGGTGTCTGCGCAGGCTGGCTGCTGGTGATGGCGCGCGACAGACAAGCCGTGCCATACACCGCCCCAGGCTGGCTGGCGCTCAGCCTTCCCGGCATGCTGGGCTTGGCGGCTTTGAGCCATGCATGGCAGGCGCACGATGACAGCATTGCGGGTCGCGCAATCGGCATCGGCTTCGCAGCATGCGCCTCCGCGCTCATGTACTCGCTTGCCGGCGGCGCGCGGCCGCTGCTTTGGCTCGATCGACTGGCTTCCAGCCCGCCGCTGCGGGCGTTGGGGCGCCTGTCATTTGTTCTATTTCTAATTCAGCTGACCGAGCCGGTGCAATGGGTCTATTGGGTTGGATTGGGCGCGTTGAGCCAGGAACAACTCGTTCTGCGCGTTGTTTTGACGCTGGCGTTCGCGCTGGCTTTGAGCACGGTGTTGGTTGTGTTGATTGAGCGACCGCTAAACGCCCTCGCGGCGCGGCTGCTGCGATGAACGCCTAGTTCCACGGCGCTTGGATCTCGCCGCGATAGCGCGCGCTCAAATACTCGGCGCCGGGATGCTGCTGGCGCCAAAGATGCTCGATCACAGCCTGTTGCGCGTACTCGACGCGACGGTGTTCAAGCGAGTGCCCTTTTTCGTCCGCCTGCAGCAGGTAGTAGCTGGCGCGCAGATCGCCCGCCCAAGGCACCGCCACGCTGCCCAGATTGACGATGCGGGTGTTTCCGACGGTGATGTCCAGCTGCCAGTGTGTGTGACCGACGATCAACAGCTCGGCCTCGCACCCTTCGACCAGTTTGGCCAGCGCGTCGGGCTGCAGGCCGGGGTTGATGCCGTCGCCGTCGTCGGTGCCCGGTGCGGCATGCACCAGCAGCACACGCGTGCCGTCTGGCAGCGTTGCACGGTGTTCCAAACCCAGGGTGGCCAGCCAGTTCAGCCAGCCCGAAGCCATGAGCGCGCCCTGCGCCCAGCACAACATGGCCAGGCGACTGACAATGCCGGAAGTCTGCCCGGGTGCGCTGGCGATCCACTCCGTCGACTTTTGAGGGTCGAGCAGGCTGCATACCCAGCGATCGGTGTTTCCGCGCACAAATGTGGCATCTTTCAGGTCATTCAGCCGTTCCATTGCGCCAACCGGATCTGGTCCCATGGCAGCCAGATCTCCCAGAATCCAATATGCATCCACGCCTCCAGCCCGCTCTATGTCATCCAGCACCGCGTCCAGCGCCGCAGTGTTCCCATGTACGTCCGACAGAATCGCAACTCGCATGACGGCAATTAGAACACGCGGGCGGGGCGGTACACTTGACGGCATGCGTTCGTTTGATCTCCTGACCCCTGCGCAGGCTATGGCCAAGCTGCGTGCCGCGATGGACGCAGCGCCGCGCCCATTGCCCTACGAAAGCGTGCCGACTGATGGCGCGCGCGACCGGGTGCTGGCGGCCGACATCGTCTCGCCGGCGCCCATGCCGGAATTCCGCCGCAGCACGGTGGATGGCTACGCGGTCAAAGCCGCCTCAACGCCCGGCGTGCTGCGCGTGGTGGGCGAGGTGCGCATGGGCGAAGCTGCGCCGCTGGCGATCAAGGCCGGCGAAGCCGCGCTCGTTCATACCGGCGGCAATGTGCCGGATGGCGCCGACGCGGTCGTCATGATCGAGCAGACGCAGCCGCTCGATCCGCTGCCAGCCAAGATTCAGACCGTGGCGCGCCTGGCCGCCGGCGAAAACGTCATTCAAGCGGGCGAAGATGTGGCTGCGGGCGAGGCGGTGGTGCGCGCCGGCACGCGCCTGCGCGAGCAGGAAATCGCCGGGTTGCTGTCGCTCGGGATGACGCGAGTTCAAGTGCTGCGACGGCCGCGCGTGGCGCTGATAGCCAGCGGCGACGAGCTGGTCGCACCCGAGCAGGCGACCGGCCCCGGCCAGGTGCGCAACACCAACGCGCCGATGCTGGCGGCGCTGGTGCGGCGTCACGGCGGCGAACCCATTGTGTTCGATCCGCTGCCTGATCAGCGCCCGGCGTTTACCGCCGCCGCCGAACGCGCGATGGCCGAAGCCGACATGGTGATCTTTATCGCCGGCAGCTCGGTTGGCGCGCGCGATTTTGTGCCGGACACCGTGGCGGCGATGGGCGCGCCGGGTGTGATCGCGCATGGCATCGCCTTCCGACCTGGCAAACCCACGCTCTTCGCGCTGGCCGATGGCAAGCCGGTGCTTGGGCTGCCGGGCAATCCGATCAGCGCGCTCGTCACCGCCATTCTGTTTGCCATGCCGGTGCTGGGGTGGGTGCAAGGCGTTCGCAACCCGGTTCAGCCTGGCCATCGGCGCGTCACGCTTGCGGCCGAAGTGAAGAGCCCGCGCGACCTGGAACAGTGGCTGCCGGTGCGGTTGTCAGGCGATTCTGCTACGGTCATCAACACCAAGAGCAATTTGATCTTTGGCATGGTTCGAGCCGACGGCTTGATCTGCTTGCCAATCGGCGTGGACCGGCTGGAGGCAGGCAGCGCGGTCGATGTGCTGCTGTTGTAACTAGAGCAGCTTCAGATGGCGCGCCACTTCGTCGAACAGCCGTCGGCTTTCGGAATAGGTAATCATTTTGCGCGCTTCATCCACGGTCGCCCATTTGAACGCCTGGATCTCGGATTCCTGAACCTCGACGCGCGGATTCTTTACTTCTCCGAGAAAATAGCGCACCGTTTTGCGCACCAGCCGCCGGGCGTCG
This sequence comes from Chloroflexota bacterium, assembly GCA_031368515.1. Classification (GTDB taxonomy): domain Bacteria; phylum Chloroflexota; class Anaerolineae; order J036; family Brachytrichaceae; genus CANJQH01. The sequence goes on along the minus strand of JANMNW010000661.1, from coordinate 6,333 downwards.
CCGCGCAGCGTCTTGGTATAGCACTCCTCAAATATGCGGTCCTCATCCAGGGTAACATCTTCGATGCCGGTCTCTTCGCTGAATTCGCGCCGCGCCGCCTGCAGGTCGGTTTCGTCGTTTTCCGCGTGACCTTTTGGAAATGCCCAATGCCCGGCGTTGTGCTGGATCAGCAGAAACAGCAACTGCTCGCCCCGTTTGTAGATCGGGATGACGCCAAATGATGCATCGGTGAGTTCGGCAACGTTCTTCGACATGTTTGCGATGATACCGCGTTCAAGCGCGCGCGCTACGGGAAAAAGCCGCACATTGTGTCACGCAGCGCGGCGTATCGCAACAAATCGCAACACGAGATACAGCAGGAAGCCCACAGGCCCAAGCATGAACACGAAGAACAACGGCACAGCCACAAGCGCTGGATGAATCTTGCGCTCGTGCGCGTCGAGGTAGGCCCAGCGTCCGACCAGCAAATCGAAGGCCAGAAAGTGCGCCCAGCCGGCAGCGGCGCCCGGAGCTGTCGAAAGCAGCCCCATGACGCCGTTGAGCGAGCCGAAAGCGCTGAAGTCCAGCCCGCCGCCCGCAACCAACGGCAGCACTGTGCCGGCGTAAATCAGCGCCGGCGGCAGCGCGATCAACGGCGACCTGATCAGGCGCACCGCCCAAGGCATGCGCGGCAGCGCAATCATGATGACCCAGAAAGGCAACACGGATATGTTGGCAAGGTTAAAAAGGGTGTCCATTGGTCTGAATCGTTAAACAGGCGTTGGGCAGACTGAACGCAATCCAAAAGATGTGCATCATAGGCGGGACACTGGCGAGCGCCGGTCTTCGGCGCGCGCGCGCGTGATGATCGCAGCCGTTGCGATTGCCGTGAGCGACAGCACAACTGCGAATCCGCCGAATGTCATCGCGCCAGGGGTCGCGATGCTTTCGTTGCGCAAGGCCTGCCAAAGCGTGAGCAGTGTCACACCCAAATAAGTTGCCGATGCGACTGCGATCAACGAGGCGCGGGCATCGTCACCCAGCCAGCGTGCGCGGCGGCGTTCGAGCCACAGCCCCAGCAGCGGGATGACCTGGATGGCGTGCAGACCGATGAAGTGGGCGATGCGCAAGTCGCCGCCGTCGCGGTTCCAGCCGAGAAAGGGAATCATGCGCGTTTGTCCATCGATTATGGCGTTGACATTGTGAGCGCCGAGAATGCTCAGTTTTTGCCCCGCCGTCAACGCTGCGATTTGAGTGCTGTTCGGCCCGGTCATCGTGAAGGCCAAAGCCATGCCGATCAGCGCGATGAGCATCCCAAAACGCAGGGCGGCGGCCATGGCGCGTGATTGCATGCGCTCGCGCATGAGCAATACAAACGCGATGACATCGATCACCCACATGCTCGTGATGCCTGCGCCCATCGTAATGAACATGGCGCTGTCCAGCCACGTGGTGTAGTTGAAGTGCGACGGCACGCCGCGCGCAGCTTGTATGGCGATGATGGCGATTTCGAGCAGCAGAAGCGCGCCGGTGGCGTTGCCGATAAAGCGCACCAGGCGCGGGCGTTGGGTGATGCGATTCAGCACCCAGATTAACGTTCCGCAATACAGCGCGATGGAAATGGTGAACTTGACCGTCTTCGTCCAAGTGGGCGCGCCAAGAACCGTGTGTGGATCGAACAGCATCCCGGCTATGGCCACTACAAATAGCGCTAAATTGACAAGCACGCTGAGCGTCAGCACTGGTTGTCGCTGGGCGACGGCGAAGATTCTTTGGGGAGCGTTTGCCTGCTGTTTGGCAAAATGCGGGAAAGGTTGCGCAGAAATTGTGTTCATGCGCCACAGCGTAAGGCCTCACGCCACGTGAGAGTCAAGCCTCAGTTTGCCAAAACCTCAACAGGCAGCTGAAGTTCAACCGTTATGGTCGGATTGTCTGTGTCATTTGGGCCGCGCGAACGCATCAAGTCGATTTCGCGTCCGAACAAGTGCGATTCGCGGATTGCGCCTGTAGACGCATAGCCGTGCCGGCCGATCCATTCGAACAATGCCACAATGGCGCGAGGAACGCCCCAGAACTCGCCGTGATGGACTAGACAGGCGGCGGTGGCCACTCCTGGAAGCATGTGGATCTGTACCGCCTCGTTGGGGCTGTTTGTGCCGAACAAGGCCGGGGCAACGGCGGTCGCCTGCTCTAGCTGAATATCAGTCTCTTTGTATTCGGGCTCGTGATACAGCGCCAGTTCGGGCATGAGCGGCTTGATGCCGCGCGTGTCCAGCCACTCATAGAGCAAGATCAATAAATCAGCGCGCGTTTGCGACATATCGGCAAACGTTGGAACGTTGGCGCGCGCGCCGGCCACAATCAGCGGATCGAGCTTTTTCAGGATCACATCGTATTTTGGAGGCAACCCCTCTTCCGCAATCTGCTGCAAACGGGCGCGCACGCGTGTCAGGCGTGCCTGTTCCTCACGCACTTGCTGATCGATCTCGGTCTGGCGTTGGGCCAGCATGTCTTGCAAGGAGGCCAATGGCACGTCGTCGACCATGAGCTGTTTGATTTGCTCCAGCGAGAGCCCCAAGTCTTTGAGCGCCAGAAGGCGGTTCAAGCGGGGCAATTGTTCGACGTTGTAATAACGGTATTCGGTGAAGCGGTCGATCTGGGCCGGTTTGAACAAGCCCATTTCGTCATACAACCGCAGCGTGCGGACCGAGATTTGGGCGAGTTGTGAAAAGTCGCCGATGCGCAACATGTGGGCGAATTGTAGACGGCGCGCGCCGCCGCATACAATACCGCGTCGCATGCAAGACGTGCTTTTCACCGCCGACTGTCTGGACGCGCTGGCGCAAATGCCGGATGGCTGCGCGCAGCTGGTCTATCTTGACCCGCCGTTCAACACAAATTCCGCCCGCAAAACACGCGAAGCGTCGTATGCCGATTCTTTTGGCTCGCCGGGAGACTATATCGCCTATATGCGGCCGCGGCTGGTACAGCTGCGCCGGGTGCTGACCTCGCGTGGATCGTTGTTTCTGCATTGTGATTGGCGCACCAGCCACTACGTCAAGGTGATGCTGGACGAGGTGTTTTTTAGCGGCGCGGGCCCCCAATCGGCGGCGATCTTTGTCAACGAGATCATCTGGCGCTATGGGCTGGGCGCGTCGCGGCCGGGCCGGCGTTTGCTAACAAAACACGACACGATCTTCTGGTATGCAAACGGGCCGGACTACACGTTTAACTTGCAGCGCGGCGCGCCGACCAAGGCCATGCTGGACAAATACCGGCATCGCGACGACGAAGGCAACCGCTACATGGTGTCGTATGGCAAGCGCTATGTGATGAAGGGTGGCAAACCTTTGGACGATGTCTGGGAACTTCCCGCCATCGCCGCGACTTCGGGCGAGCGCTCTGGCTATCCCACGCAGAAGCCGCTGGCGCTGCTGGAGCGCATTGTCGAGCTGGCCAGCAACTCGGGCGACCTGGTGCTGGATCCGTTTTGTGGCAGCGGCACCACGCTGGTGGCCGCCAAGCGGCTGGGTCGGCGCTGGATCGGCATCGATCAAAACGCCGCTGCGATCGCCATCGCCCGCCGCCGCCTGGCTGCCGACTATGCATAGACGCGCGTCGCGGCGCCGTCTCAAAGATTGACAACTCAGAACAAAAGTTCTAAACTGCTTGCATGCCTCATTCAACGGTCGGTCACCTCGTGTATAGCGTGCGCGGCGAAAATCTGCCGTTTTACAAATCACTATTCAGCTTTCTGGGCTGGACGGCCGGCTATGACGTGCCGGAGATGCTCGGCCTGTGGTCGTCGAATGGCGTTGGCGTGTGGTTTGGCGCTGGCGCAAAGGCCGTCGCCAACGACTATGACGGCCCGGGACTCAATCACTTGGCACTGCACGTCGATTCAATCGCCGCGGTCGACGAAACAGTGGCGTATTTGAAGTTGCAACGCGTGGCTGCTCTGTTTGAAACGCCGCGACACCGCCCGGAATTCTCTGAACCTGGCAAGACCTACTATCAGGTCATGTTTGAGTCGCCCGATCGTATTCTTTTTGAAGTGGTGTACGTCGGGCCGCAGGCGTAGAGGTGGTTCGAGGCGGTAGACGGTAAGCGGTATGCGGTGTGCCAGTTAGTCACGGTCCGCGGTCCTTCGTCTTTCGGCAGCTGCGCTGCAGCAGAAGATCTTTCGCTTCGTTCAAAATGACGGGCACACTGCACACCGCTCACCGCATACTGAACCACCGCAGACTGGCTCAATACGCCTTGCTCACCAGTGCGCGCTCGGTCACTTTCTGCCCGGTCACCACACAGGTCCACTCACCCGGCGTCTGATCGTAGGGGTAGTTGCGGTTGGTCGCCTGCATGTCTTCCTTGATCTTTGCATCGACCGCCGGGTCGTCGGTCAGCGGCACCAGCGCCCAGCCGTCTTGCACCGCATCCTTTAGCGCCGCATAGCTGTCGACCTCATGGATGTTCGATTTCAAGAAGGCGTCGGCTTGTCCGAGCAGCGAGGCGTGAATCTCGTCCATCAGCGTTTTGACGCGCTCGGCCAGGCCCTCTTGCGGCACAAAGATCTTGCCCACTTTGCCCGGCACATCGCGCCGGGCCAGCGCCACGCTGTTCTTCTCCACGTCTTTCGGGCCGATCTCCACGCGCACCGGCACGCCGCGCATTTCCCAGTCGTTGAACTTGAATCCGGGCGTCTCTTCGCGGTCGTCCAACTTGACCTTGATGTCGGCGGCTTTGAGCTGCGCAAAAACGCGTTCGGCCACCGCCATCACGACAGACTTCTCGACGTCGGTCTTGAAAATTGGCACAATCACGGCCTGGATCGGCGCGACTTTGGGCGGCAGGCGCAAGCCCTGATCGTCGCCGTGCATCATCACCAGGCCGCCGAGAAATCGCCAGCTCAGGCCCCACGAGGTGGTCCAGCAGTGTTTCTCGGTGTTGTCGCGGTCGAGATACTTGATCCCAAACGCCTTGGCAAAATTCTGGCCCAGATCGTGGCTGGTGGCCGCCTGCAGCGCCTTCTTGTCGCCCATCATGGCTTCCAGGCTGGTGGTGCTGATCGCGCCGGCAAAACGCTCGTTCTTGCTCTTGCGGCCGCGCACGGTGGGCATTGCGCAGTCTTCAATGCCGTGGGCGTGATAGACGTTGAGCATGCGCATCACTTCTTCCCATGATTCTTCGTGCGTGGCGTGCGCGGTATGTCCTTCCTGCCAGTAAAACTCCATCGTGCGCAGAAAGGGCTTGGTGCGCTTCTCCCAGCGCACCACGCTGTTCCACAAGTTGATCAGCACCGGCAGGTCACGGTAGCTTTTGATCCAGCGCGAGTAGGCGTCGCCGATGATCGTCTCGCTAGTCGGGCGCACCACGATGGGTTCATCCAGCTCCTTGCCGCCGCCGATGGTCACTACGGCCAGCTCGGGAGAAAACCCCTCGACGTGGCTCTGTTCCTTGCGCAGAAAATGTTCCGGGATGAACAGCGGAAACTGCGCGTTGACGTGGCCGGTGTCCTTAAAGCGCTTGTCCAGCGCGTCTTTCATGTTCTCGTAGAGCGTCCAGCCGTAGGGTTTGGCGATGATGGTGCCGCCGACCGGGCCGTAGTCGAACATGTCGGCTTCGCGCAGGACGTCGAGATACCACTGTGAATAGTCTTCGGAGCGGGGAGTGATTTTGCCCATGATGATCGGTGGGGCATTATAGGGTGTGGGGGATGTCTCATACAATAAGCTAGTGCCAAGCGAAAACGCATCCCTTGCTCACGACACCGTGCAGTATTTGCGCGAGCTGATCAAGCTCGACACCACCAATCCGCCGGGCAACGAGCGCATCGCCGCCGACTATCTGGCGGGCGTGCTGCATGCCGCGGGACTCGAGCCGGTTGTCATGGACAGCGTGCCGGGGCGGGGCAATGTGATCGCGCGCATCAAAGGCGATGGCTCAGCCGCGCCGCTGCTTCTGTATTCGCATACCGATGTGGTGCCGGTTGAGCGCGACAAATGGACGATCGATCCGTTTGGCGGCATCGTCAAAGACGGCTTTGTCTACGGCCGTGGCGCGCTGGACATGAAGGGCATCACCGCCATGCAGCTGGCGGTGTTTCTGGCCATCGCGCGCGAGCGCGCGGCGCCGGGCGGCCCCCCGCAGGGCCGCGACATCAACGTCGCCGCCCCGGCGGACGAGGAGACCTCGGCCCAAGAGGGCCTCGGCCACCTGGTTGAAAAGCATCCGGAACTGGAGGCTATCACACAAAACTTAAGTATCACTACACTCCGCTATGTTCCTTTGAACTACCCGCTGAATAGTGAAAACAGGGAAGCTTATTTAAACAAGTTGAATGAAACATTGTTGAAT
>JANMNW010000594.1:0-3990 GCA_031368515.1 Chloroflexota bacterium | reverse complement strand
CTCGACCGTGCCGACCATCTTCGCATCGCGCATCACGCTTACCCGATCGCTGATCTGCTTAACTTCACGCAGCTTGTGCGAGATAAAAATAACCGTCTTGCCGTCTTTGACCAGCTGGCGGATCGCCGCAAACAGCTCGGTTGTTTCCTGAGGCGTCAGCACCGCTGTCGGCTCATCCAAAATCAACACGTCGGCGCCGCGATACAACGCCTTTAGAATTTCGACGCGCTGGCGCGTTCCGACCGGAATCGCGTCGATCACCGCTTCCGGATCGACGTCCAGGCCATACTGCTTTGCAAGCGCATTGGTCGCTTCAACAGCAGCGGCGTAGTCGACCAACGGGCCGCGTTTGGGCTCGGTCCCCAGCACGATGTTTTCAGCGACCGTAAACGACGGCACGAGCATGAAATTCTGATGCACCATGCCGATCCCGTTGCGAATAGCTTCCTGGGGATTGCCAATCGTCACGGCCTGGCCGCGCAGCACGATTTCACCGCTGCTCGGGCGCTCCATGCCGTAGAGGATCTTCATCAGCGTGGACTTGCCGGCGCCGTTCTCGCCCACCAACGCATGAATCTCGCCGCGTTGCACTTCAAATGTGACGTCGTTGTTGGCGCGCACGCCATTTCCATAGATCTTGGAAATGTTGCGCATCTCAATGAGCCGTTCTGTCATAGTGGTTTGTCCGAAAGCTGGGGGCTGATGATATGGCATTAAATCAGGCCGGGCCGGGGATGTCAATTGCGCCGTTTGTGTGGCTGCAGCCGGTGTTAGGGGCCATCGCCGGCTACCCCTCAAAACTTGCTCTGCCCAGTGCGTAAACTGAGAAGTATTGGCGCAATCGCCGGAATAATCCGCAGGATGGTCTTACGCTTACTTTCGCCTCCATGGGCGTATGCACCCGTTCATGCCACCAGTGGCCAAAACGAAAACGACACACGCCCCGTTGCGCGGCTGCGCAACGGGGCGTGTGCGGCTGCGGGACAACTTGCCGCTTGTCCGCGTCCTACTTGAACGCAGAATCGACCTTGGTCGCGCCGCTCTTGACTTTCTCAAAAGCTTCCTTGACCTTGGCCTGAATGTCCTTCGAGACAAACTTCTGATAGTTCTCGTTGTCGGCCACGCCCACGGCATCGTCGGCTGCGCCGACGCTGTCCGCCGCGCCATACTTGAGCTTGCCATCAGCATCCAGCTTGGCCGCGCGGAACAAACCGGCGTCGACGTTCTTCAACATCGACGTGATGATGGTGGCCTTTTCCTTGGCGTCGGGGATGGTCAGATACTGATCCGAGTCCACGCCAAGCGCATACAAACCGTCCTCAGCCGCCGCGCCAAACGCGCCGTTGCCGGAAGAACCAGCCACGCCCCACACGATCACCGCGCCCTGCGCATACATGGCCTTGGCAATTTCCTTGCCTTTGGCCGGGTTGCTGAACGGATTGTCGCCGCCGACATACTGCACGATCACATCGCTGTCCGGGTTAAAGCCAGCCTCTTTGTACCCCTGTTTGAAGCCGACGATGAAGTCGTTGATGACCGGGAAGTCCGCGCCTCCGACGATGCCCACCTTGGTGCGATCGCCCTGGTTGGGCAGCGTCTTGGCCTTGACCAGATTGCCCATCGCCACGCCGAGCAAGTACGAGCCCTCGTTCTGCTTGAAGTAGATCGAATAGACGTTCTTGCAGCCTGCGCCGCATTTCTCGAAGTCCGGGCCGGCGTCGAACATCCAAAACTTTTTATTTGGATGCTTGGGCGCCACCGTCTGCACGTAGCCGCTCATGTCGAAGGTGCCGGCAACCAGCACGTCATAGTCGTCGGTCGCCGCAGCCTCTTCCAGGCCGGGCTCCCATTTGTTGCGGTCGTAGCCCATCTCGACGACCTTGGTTTCGTAGCCGAGCTCCTTCTTCATCATTTCGAGGCCACGGTTGGCACTGTCGAAGAACGACTTGTCGCCCAGCGTGCCATTGAGCACAAGTTTGACGCGCAGTTTCTTCGCGCCGGCCGGCGCTTCGGCTTTGGGAACGGATGTGGCCGCGCCGCCGCACGCCGCAAGCAAAATGCTTGTTGCAGCAATAGCACCGAGCCATGAGCTGAATTTTTTGTTCACTGAGTTCTCTCCTTTTGAATTGACTACTAGCACTGTAAACCGCCCTGCGCGCGTTCGGGCAAGCTTCGCCGGGCGTTGACGGGCCATTATATGGGAACGTCTACACTTTGCGAGAGCGTGTCCTTGCCGTTTGCTTGCGGCCGTCCGAACCTACACTAAGCAACTTCAAAATACGTTTGAGATAGGAAGTGTCGCGCTTGGCCAGCTCCGGAGCAACGTTCGAGCCTTCGGTCCAAAATTCATTCGGTCCGCGCCCGAGTTCGACCCCGCGCCGTGTGTGCATGTCGATGGCGTAATCGGGAATGACGGGCAGCGCCTCCGGCTTGGCGTCGCTCATGCGTATCCAGTTCAGCATCTCATCGCTGCTGCGGTCTTTGGCACAGCCACACAAATAGCGGACCGCATGAATGGCGAACACTATGCGATCGCCTTCGCCATACTGAAAGCGCTGGCGCAGCCGGTCGAGCGATTCGACCAGCACCGGCGCGGAGACGTCGCCAAAGCCGATGTCTTCAACAGAAATGACGCACAGTCGGTCCCACATCTTTTGTTCCAGCTCGCGACTGGTGGTGGCCAGCTCATACGCCAGCAACGCTGCATTCTCGACATGTCCGCGCCGAATTTCTTTCTGCAGCGCGGAAATGGCCTCGTCGGCGGGCAAGCCACGCCGGGTCGTCACTTGGGTCCAAGGGTCAAAAGTCATGGGGCGGATGCTACACGAGCGGCAGGAACCCGATTCCCTTTCAGGAATCGGGTTCCTGCCGTCTTCGCCTGACCCGCAGCTCCTCCACTGCGGCGTCCAATTGCACGCATTCCGCGCGATAGTCAACCGTGAGCAATCGCCGGTCGCGCATCAGCCAGCGGCCGTTGGCCATGCTGTCGGTCACATGCAAGCCGCTGATCGAATAGACCAGTGCGGTGTACACATCCTGCGCCGACGGCCCCCAGCCGATTTCATCGAGATCGAGCGCGATGAGATCGGCGCACTTGCCAGGCTCAATCGAGCCTGTCACCGCTTCCAATCCCAGCGCGCGGGCAGCCCGGACCGTGGCCATTTCCACAATCGTGCGCGCGGCAACCGGGTTGGGTTCGTGTTCGCGATAGCTCGAAAGCTTGCCCAGGATCTGCATCTCTTTGAACATGTCATATGAGTTGTTGGCGGTGACATTGTCCGTTCCAAGCGCGCAGGCAACGCCTTCGGCCAGCATGCGCTTGAGCGGCGCCGCCGTCATGCCCGCGCGCATGCACGACGATGGCGCAATCAGCGCGTGAAACTTCGACGCGGCCAACGTGGCGAAATCCTCTTGCGGGATGGTCAGGCAATGCGCCGCAATCAAGCAGCGGTCAAGCACGCCAATCTCACGCATTTGTTGAACCGCGCTGCGGCCAAAATGTTCGCGGCAGTAGTCGTCCTCTTCGCTCGAAGTGGATAGGTGGATGTGCAGCCCGGTGTCATAACGATCGGCCAGCGACAGTTCGGCTTTGATCGTGGCGATCTGGTTGTCGACAAAAAAGGCGTGCGGTCCGATCCATCCGCGCAGCAAGGCGTCGCCTTGAAGCGAATCGAGAAATTCGCCCGTGGCGCGAATGGCCCAATCGTGCGCGTTGTCGTCGCCCACTTCGACCACGCCGTAGGCCAGGGCCGCGCGCAGCCCGCTAGCGCGCACCGCCGGCACGATGCGGTCCATGTAAAAATACTGGTCGGCAAAACAAGTGGTGCCGGTGCGGATAATCTCGGAGCTGGAAACCGAGACCGCAGGCGGCACCATGTCGGGCGTCATGGACATCTCCCACTCGCGAATGCCGCGATACCAGCCTTCCATCGTCAGCAGCGAAAAGCCCTCGGCAAACCCGCGAAAGAGCGTCATCGGCGTGTGCGTGTG
>JANMNW010000296.1:0-5886 GCA_031368515.1 Chloroflexota bacterium | reverse complement strand
GTTTTTTAAAAACCAAAATCCTTTATAACCAAAACTTGGTTTGGTCCACCACGTCTTGGTGATGTAACACGCCTATTGGATTTTGGACGGGGCGGATTATAGGCGAAGCCGGTTTTGCGTCAAGGTTGCGTAGGCGAGCCTGCGGTGGCCAGCGCTTGCAGCACCACAATACGCATTGTGTCAGGCAATGTATCGCGGGTCAGCGTTAGGTCGCACGCCGCGCGAATGTCGATTTTTTCCGCCGGATGACGCGCCAGCAGCGCATCCACGCCCAGGATTTTCAAATTGAGTCCGGGGATGCGGTAGTGCATCGGAATTACGATGCGCGGCTGAATCGTCGTCAGCGCTGCGTCCAAATCGGCAAGCTCGATCGTGGGCGGTCCGCCGGTTAACGCCAGCAGCACATCCACCCCGGACAGAAACGCAAGCTGCTCGGGCGTAAGCGGGTTGCCCACGTCGCCCATGTGCGCCACGCTTACGCCATCCAGCTCAAAGCGATACATGGCGTTGGCGTCGGGATGGGCCTTATGAATGACGCTCTCCCGCGTCTCGATGGCTCGGATGGGCAGGCCGCGCGCCAAAGCATGACCGCCGTCGCGCGCAACCGCCAGCGCATTCACGATGGCCGGCGCGCCAGGCACGCCCGGCGCAAAACTGTGAAAAAGATCGTCGTGAGACGACATGATCACCAGATCCGCCGGATTGACGGGCGCGGGCAAATTGGCTCGCTCGGGCATATACGGATCGGTTGTAATGCGCAGGTCGCCAGGCGCGCTGGCCGAAGCGCGCCCCGAAATCGAGAAACAAGCGTGTGCTTCCCAGATGATTTTCATGGTGCTGCGCATTATGGACGCGTTTCCGCTGCTATACTTTTCAGCGCCGTTGTGCCCACGCGAGGGGAAGCACAGGTCAGCGGCGACTATCAGTTGACAGGCCAGAGGGCTGCGCATATGCCTTGGCGCAGTTTTGGCTTATGTAATCTGATCTATGGCCCACATCGCCGTCATCATCCTGAATTTCAACCGTCAGCACGACACGCTGGCCTGTTTGCGCAGCCTTGCGCAAAGCGCGCATGCCGATCGCAGCACGCTGGTTCTGAACTATGGCGTGCCAGGCGGAGTTGATGCCCGGGCCGAGCAGGTGCGCACCGATCCGCGTGCGCAGTCGATCGACCTCGCCGAAAACAAAGGCTATGCCGGCAACAACAACGTTGGGCTGAAGGCGGCCCTGGCGCAAGGCGCCGACTGGCTGCTGGTGCTGAACGAAGACACCGAGCTGCACGCGGAGTGCCTGACGCGCCTGCTCGCCTGCGGCGAAAGCGATGCGCGCATTGGCATTGTTGGGCCGATGGTCTACCACCACGACGAGCCAACCGTCATTCAGTCGGCGGGCGGCGTGCTCAATGCCGACTGGCAGGCGTCCCATGCCGGGCAAAACGAGATCGATCAAGGCCAGTTTGGCCGTCGGCGCGATGTGGCCTGGGTGTCGGGGTGCGCCATCCTGTTGCGGCGCGCGCTGCTAGAGCAAGTCGGGCTGCTGGATGAGCGCATGTTCATGTACTGGGAGGAAATCGACTGGTGCATGCGCGCGCGTTCGGCCGGTTGGCGGGTGCTGCATGAGCCATCTGCGCGCGTGTGGCACAAAGGGGTGCGTCGCGATTACAAGCCTGGCGCGCATGTGGCGTACTACATGACGCGCAACCGTCTGTATCTGCTGCGCAAGCACGGCGCGCCCGCGCGGGTGTGGCTGGCCGCCTGGCGCGATACGCTGCGCACGCTGGTCAGTTACAGCATCCGTCCGCGCTGGCGCGCGGCCAAGTCAATCGACCGGCTGATGATCCGCCGCGCGCTGCGCGACTATCTGTCCGGACGCTGGGGAGAAATGCCGGCCTGACGCACAGCTTTGGCGGCTATGATGCCGCGCATCGCGCTTCAGGCGGCGCTTAGCCATGTCCTATCAATCCACAGAATCCACGCTTTTCGACAGCCAACTCTGGCGCATACTGGTGCGCCTGGGTGTCATTGCTGCTGGAATTGGCGCGATCGTGTTTGTCAGCCTGCGCATTGACGACTTTGTTACCGATGGCATTTCACTGCTGCTGTTGGCTTTGTCGGCCGTCGCAGGCGCGCTGCTGGCGGTGCGCCATGGGACCTTTGAACGCGGGATTTTTCTGGTGGTTGTTTGTGCCGGCGTGGTGAACTTTGTGTCATTGCCCACAGGCCGCGAAAGCCGCGTGGTGATCAGCCTGGCCCTGGCGCTGATTCTTGAGTTTTTCTGGCTGTTTCAACTGCTGTTTTCAGGCGGACGCGGCGGCCAGCGCCTGATCGCCTCGCCCGTGAACAAGCCGGTGCTTTTGTTCATCGGCATCAATATTGTGGCATATGTGTGGAGCTTGCTGACGCGCGATCCACTGCTGCTGATCTGGCCTTCATTTCCAGTGGTCCAGGTGGCGGCATTGTTGCTGATCATCGGCATGCCGCTGCTGACGCTGCTGGCAGCCAACCGCGTGCGCGACGACAAATGGGTGCGCCGCTATGTGTGGTTCATGGTCGCGCTGGGAATTCTCAACGCTACTGTAAAAATCGGCTGGCTGCCGCAATCGATTTTGACCTTCATCGGCAACGGCACCAATGGCCTGTTTGCAACGTGGGTAGGCGCCATAGCATTTGGCGCACTGATGTTCGACAAAAAGCTGACGTTGCCGCAGCGCGCGCTGCTTGTTCTTGTCTTGTTGCTGCAGCTGTATTTCTACTTCTTTCGCTATCGGCTGTGGCTTTCGGGCTGGCTGCCCATGGGCGTCGCGATTACTGTCATCACGTTCTTCCGGTCCAAGCGTCTGTTTGCGGCGCTTGCCATTTTGGTTGTGGTTGTCGCCGCCTTCAATGCCAACAGCCTGTATCGCTCGATTGTGTCGGACAACGTGGATGAAGGCGGCCTGCAGCGCATCGAAATCTGGCAAATGAACCTCAAACATGTGATCAATCATCCGATCCTGGGCATGGGGCCCGCCGGATATGCGATTTACAACATGACCTATCACCCGCAGGACGCGCGCTCCACGCACAACAATTATTTCGATATCCTTGCGCAGAGCGGCGTGTTGGGTTTCGCCGCGTTTGTCTTTCTGGCGGTCACGCTGCTGCGAATGGGCCATCAGGCCCAGTTGCGCTACAAAGGTCGGGGCGATTTCAGGGAAGCGTTCGTCAACACGGCCTTTGGCGGCATGGTGGCTTCGTTGGTCGCCATGGCTTTGGGCGATTGGGTGCTGCCGTTTGCGTACAACATCACCATCATGGGCTTTGATCATGCCATGCATGCCTGGCTGGCGCCGGGGCTGATGCTGAGCCTGCTGAACGCCATTGAGCGCAATGAGCCGGCCGCAGCCGGGGGCGTTGTTCTGGCCGATCCACGCAAGCAAATCGCTGAACGGGCGGGCTAGGCCGCGTTCGGCAGCGCCAAGGGCCGGTGCATAGAGCGCTCAGTTCGGCAGCTGCAATCCTTCGGCGCAGTGATTGCGTTCCAGCTTGGTGAGCGCAGTGCCGTCGCTGCTGAGCGGAATGCCCAAGGCACTATGTCGCGACACTACCTGCCGCAACGTGCCGCCTGGCGCGCCAAGGGCGTCGGTGTAGAACACACTGGGCTTTCCGGCGTTGTACCAGTAGGCCGGGCCGTTGTAGTGCTCGCGCCGGCAGCCTTTCTCGCCCGTAACAATCAAGCGGCTGAGATCAGCCGGGTCCATGCGCGTGGCCGGGTCAAATGCAGCGGTGGCACTGTTGACCTCGGCGTGATCGCTTAACACCAGGCGGAAACTCCAGATCTCATACGGTCCGTTGCCGGCACAGGTGGTTTTGTCGGGCTCGACAAAAAACACGCGGCCAATGTTGTCCTCGACGTTGCTATCACCCAACGTGGCGTCGCGCTGGCAAATGTCGCCGGCAAAGCCGGTGTCCGCCATGCCTTGCACGTGCATGAAATGTCCGGTCTGCGGCTTGATCAGGTCATATTCCAACGAATGCATGCGCTCGCTAAACCGTTTGACGCCCGAGGTTCCCATATGCGCGACGACGCGGGTGCTGGCGATGGCACCCCCGCGCTTTGCTCCAACATCTTCAGGGCCGCGATCGCCGCGGTTGACCACAAACACCTTGAACCCGGCATGCGGCTCGTCCATGCCGGCCTGCGCGCCGATGTATCCGAACGCCGGCATGCTGCTGTCAGCCAGGCTGGTGCGCGGGTTGTCGCCGTGCTCATGGGTGAATGCGCAGCGTGTGCGCGGGTCGATCTGCGGGTGCCAGGTGGGATATGTGCGGCCGTCCGGACCTTTGACGACGTAGCGCGCGTGAACGGCGTCGGGGCACACTGCGGCGGCCGCGCCGGTTGAACCCTCTGCCGCCACCGGGGCGCCGGCGCTTTGCGCGCGTGCCGACATTGCGCCCATCAGGCACACGCCGCCGATTAAGGCGACAATCGCTTTACGCTGAATCACGCTTCCCCCTTTTGCACGATGTGCGTGCAGACCGTCAGCATAGTCAGATTTTATTAATTCACAAGCCTGACGATGGCTTTGGCATTAATACAGCACAACTCGCGCCATGGCGCGAGTTGTGCTGTATTGTGGGCGAACCGAGGACTTTGCCTAGTTAGGCATTGTCAACCCTGGCAAACAATGGTCTTTTTCAAGCTTCGTCACTGCAGTGCCATCGCTGCTGAGCGGAATGCCGATGTCGGCGTGATTGGACACTTCCTGGCGCAATGAGCCGCCGGGGTTGCCGTTCGCGTCCGTGTAGAACACTGTGGGCTTGTCCAAGTTGTACCAGTAGGGCGGGCCGTTGTAGTGTTCGCGCCGGCAGCCTTTGTCGCCGGTCGGCAGCACGCTGGTTAGATCGGTCGGATCCATCATTGTGGCCGGATCAAACGCTGCGGTGGCACCGTTGACTTCGGCACGGTCTTTCAAGACCAGGCGGAAGCTCCAGATTTCATACTGGCCGTTGCCGCCGCAACTGGTCTTGTCGGGTTTGACAAAAAAGACGCGGCCAATATTGTTGCTTATATCGTTGTCGCCCAATGTGACATCGCGCTGGCAAATGTCGCCTGCAAAGCCGGTGTCGGCCATGCCTTGAATGTGCATGTAGTGGCCGTCGGGTTTCACCAGATCGTATTCAAGCGAATGCATCCGCTCGGTGAAGCGTTTGGCGCCTGATGTGCCCATGTGAGCAACCATGCGCGTGCTGGCGACGGCGCCTTGCTGACCGTTGTTGATGTCTTCAACGCTACGGTCGCCGATATTGATCACAAACACCTTGAAGCCGGGGTGGGGTTCGTCCATGCCCGCTTGCGCGCCGATGTAGCCGAACGCCGGCATGCTGTCGTCGGCGAGACTGGTGCGCGGGTCGTCGCCGTGTTCGTGTGCAAATCGGCAATTGCTGCTTGGGTCGATCTGCGGATGCCAGGTGGGATACGAGCGGCCATCCGGCCCTTGCGTGACATATTTGGCGTGAACTTCCGCAGAACACACATTGGCTGGGACCACCACTGGTGTGGCTGTGGTGCCGGGTGTGACGGTGCTGCCAGGCGTGGCGGTTTTGCCCGGTGTTGCCGTGCGGTTGGGCGCCGGCACCTGGCCGCTCTTGCGGACAAACGGCGCATACACCGAGTTGGACAGGTCGATTGTCTGCGCGCGCGCAGCGACCGTGGCGAGCACAGCAGCAAGGAACAGCGTGCCCGCAGCAGTTTTAAACTTAACCATCGTGTTTCACACTCCTAGTGAAGGCCCGAAGCGCCATGCCCTGTTGAGAGAGGCGCCAGGGGCGCCCGCCCCCAAGCCAGGCGGCAGGGGGGCGGGGTATTTTATTATAAAAACAAAAGTGTTTTACAACACCCCAAAAA
>JANMNW010000573.1:0-9183 GCA_031368515.1 Chloroflexota bacterium | reverse complement strand
CAGCGGCTCGGCCAGCGTGACCATTAATCCGGGAACGCTCAGCACAATCTCCCTGACGCCGGCAAATACCACACTGGCGCCGCTGGGCACGCGCGTTTACAGCGCGGTGGGCCGCGATGCTTTTGGCAACACGATCACCGGGCTGCCCTTTGTGTGGACAAATGGCCCGGGCGTCACGCTCAACAACCCCGCCGTCGGCTCAAGCAACGCGACCGCCACAGCCGGGACAATCGCGGGCACGTTCAACAATGTGATCACCGTTTCGGTCGGCGCGATTCGCGACCGGGCTAATGTCACCATCTCGCCCGGGCCGTTGTTTCGCATCGATGTCAGCCCGACGGGCGCCACGCTGGCGCCAGGCGCTTCCCAGGTGTTCACCGCAACGGGTTACGATCAATATAACAACCTGATCGCTGGCCTCACGGTCAATTGGGAGCAGGCCAGCTTTCCTGTGAATTTCTTCCCCGGCACCTTGCGCAATGTCACGCCAACAACGGTGCGTTTTGACGCCGGCAACACAGCCGGCGACTACCCCAACGCCGTGCGGGCGGTGGTTGGCAGCGTGGTCGGCACCGCCAACATCGCCATCACTTCCGCCGCGCTGGCGCGCATCGACATCACGCCCGCATCCGCCACGCTGCCGGTCAATGGCGTGCAAACATTTACCGCCATCGGCTACGACGCGTTCGACAATCCCATTCCTAATCTGGCCGTGGGCTGGACAACCAGCGCCGGCGTGCTGATTGCGCAAGGGCCAACCACGGCCACGTTGCGGGCGTCCGGCTCCGCCGGCACATACGCAAACGGCATCGAAGCGACCACAGGGGCATTTTCGGATGCGTCGCAAATCACCATCCAGCCTGGCGCCATCGCCAGCGTGCGGGTCACACCCAACACGCAGAGCCTGCAAGTGGGCGCAAGCGCGGTGTTTCAGGCGCAGGCGTTCGACAGCTCCAACAACGTGATAAACGGCGTGTCGTTCACTTGGTCGACGCCGGGCAATCACGGTTCCATTCAATCCAGCACGGCAACCCATGCCACGTTTGTCGCCGGCAATACCGCCGGGACGTATGCCAATGCGCTGGTGGCCACTGCCAGCGGGCGAAACGGCGGCGCCGAAGTGACCATCACGCCCGGACCGCTGGCTACGCTGTCAATCAACCCGACAAATATCACGGTGCTGGCAGGCGGCAGCGCGCAGTTCAGCGTGACAGGCGCCGATGCGTTCGGCAACCCCATCGCCAACCCGTCCGTCACCTGGAGCGCATTGCCGGCTGCCGGGAGCATTTTGCCAAGCGGAACGTTCAGCGCCGGCAGCACGCCGGGCGCATTCGCCAACGCCGTGACCGTCAGCGGCGGCGCCATCAGTGCCAGCACAAACGTCACGGTGAGCACCGCGACCTTGAGCACGATCGTGATCTCTCCCTCGGTGACTTCCATGGCCGCCGGCAGCGCCCGGGTGTTTGGGGCGATTGGCCGGGATCAGTTTGGCAATGAAATCCCCGGGCTGGCGTTCACCTGGAGCGCGCCCGAAGGCGGCGTGATCGAATCGTCGACGCCCTTCTCTGCCACCTTCCGGGCTGGATCGGGCCAGGGTCTCTTTGCAAGCGCGGTGCGCGCGCGCGCGGGCTCGGTTGAAAAGTCAGCCAGCGTGCTGGTCACGGAGCTCGCGGTCACACTCAACGCGGCGCCGGACACGCTTGTGACCAACGGCGTCAACAGCGTAACGATCAGCGTATTTGTCAAAGACGGCCAGGGTGTGTCGGTGGGCGCAGGCACGCTGGTTACGTTGAGCGTGAGCGGATGCCCGGGCGTGTGCACGCTTAGCATCCCCAACCCGCAAGCGGAGGGTGCGCTTTCCGTCAGCGGATTGACCGACGCCAACGGCGCGTTTGTTGCGCTGTTGCGCAGCACGTTCACCTCGGTGACCGGCACGCTGTTGTCACAAATCGGGCTGACTGCAGCAGCCAGCACGCGCAGCGTGTCGGCGCTAGCCAGCGCCAGCGTGCCCGGCCGCTTTGAGCCCACGCGCCTGCGCTTGCCACTGGCTTTCCGTGAGTATCGGCAACCCGTCTCAGGCAATCAATTGACGTGCGGCGCTCACCCGGTGACAGTGCCGGGCGAGGTGGCCCAGACGGCTGAAAATGCAAACAACCAGTATTGGTTCAACGCGCCGGCAACCGGCGCAGTCACCCTCTCGTTGCGCGCCTTCCCATCGAGCGGCACGGTGTATGTGTATCGCGTCGGCGAGAACAAATGCCCGGCATCGATTCGCCTCACGGGACCGCTGGTGGCCGGCGCGCTGGGATCGGGCAATTGGTCGCAACGCCTGACCGGACTGACACCGGGCGCGCAACACATCATCTGGGTTGTCATTAACCCGAACGGGCTGTCAAAGAAGGTCTACACCGTACGGCTGGATCCGTAACTTTGTGACGCGCGCTCAACACCCTTCGCAGGAATGGCTTCTCGCAACGACTAATTGCAGGCGGTACTCAGAACGCTTGCAATTGGCCTGGGTTTGATTTGCACTGACATTCAAGCTCGAAAAGGCTTTCATGACGCTACCGTCGCAGGAGCCAGCACGAATGCAGCACTTTGACTCAAACAACGCAGACCACCGACAGCCGAAAAGAATCAAAGACGGAAGCGCAAACAAGCGGTGGTGGGAAAAGAAGGTGGAAGATGACGATGCGCCATCGCAGCCGCAGCCCGAACGGCAACCAGAACGGCTACCGCACGCGCCGTCGGTTTCCCCGGATATCAGCAGCCAGCCGCCGCCGCCACAACGCTCGCCACTTCGCCGTGGAAACACTCCACAAGAGCCGCTGCAAGCGTCCGGCACGTCCGATTTGACACCGCCGCCGACACCGGATACCGGCTCAGGCAAGCGCTGGTGGGAAGACATCAACCGCCGCCAGGGGCATAACGCTCCGGTGCCGCCGGAGATACAGCCTCAGCCGGTCGCCTCGCCCGAACCCCGACAACAGCCGCAAGCGCCGCGCGGCGCTTTCAAACGGGCGGCATCAGAGCCCACCGATAACAACGCGGCCGATGCGCGCCCCAGCGGCGCGTTTGGGCGCGCCAGCGCCACCAATGCCGATGCCGCACCGAGCGGCGCGTTTGGGCGCGTCCACGAAAATCGCGACGACGCCACGCCGCCAGCGCGCACAAGTTCGCCGCGCCGCGGTTCTGTGCGCCCTGAAATACCCACCGGTGACGACGACGCCCAGGAGGCTTCAGCACCTGCGCCCCAACCGGCCAAGCACAAAGGCTTGTTTGGCAAACCTGCGCCGCAGCCAATCATGGAGGACGAGGACGATCTGATCGAAGACGCGCCCGTGCCAGCGGCCAAGGCCGCGCCCGCAAAGCGCAAAGGGCTCTTTGGACGCGCCGCGCCCAAACCGACTCCGGAGCCCGAATATGCGGAGGAGGAGGACGAGATAGACGAGCCGGTTCAGGAACTCTCATCGTCAATTCCTAAGCCGCGTGGCGCGCGGGTTGAGTCCAAAAAAGGCCCGCGTGTCACCGCGCCAAACAACGCGTTTGCGCATCTGGCCCAGGCGCGGCCGAAGAGTGTGAAGGGCGAACGCCAGCCGATGAAGATGCCGCCGGGGCCGGTAAAGGCCGCCTACGACATGGACGCGGCCAGCGCGGAGCAACAACGGCTGCACCAGGCCCAACAGCGCAAAGTGGCGGCGCGCAACACCAAGTCCCTAGTTCGACGCATCACGGGCCCGCTTGTCGTGGTGGGCGCCTGCGCCGCACTGTTGTGGACCGGCCTGGTGGAGATCGTCACCGCGCCGGCGTTAGGGCTGAAAGTCAACGTGCCTGCACCGTTACAGCCGGCTGTGGCAAAAGCCGTTCCGGTGTTTGAACAAGTGGGCCAGCGCGTGAGTGAGAGTGCGCAACCGATGGTGACGCGGGTCGTGGAAATGTTCACCATCCCCACGCCAACACCCAGTCCGAGTCGCAACTTTGACTTTGCCACCGGCGCGTCGAATGCTACGTCGGCGCCGGCAGAAAAGTCCATTCCGGTCAACCCCCCCGCGCCCTAACCTCAGATGAGTTGCACCGCCCGCGCGATCAGCCTTTCGGCCTAGGCCATACCCGGCATTGGTCCATCTCTGAAAGCGCGAGCGGTGCATTTACAATACTGTCCATTGGTCGGCATGCTTGATTGACAAGCGTGTCCGGCCACAACATGGACAATTCATCGCACTCACGCTCCATATTGCACTGGCACGCCGACGCGGATGCCCCAGTGCCGGTCGTCGTCGGTCCGCCTTCGAACCTCACCGACGAAACTCAACATCGCCTTGTCCTGCTTGCCGTGATCGATGTTGACTACGGCTACTCCGAGCTCAATACCGCCATTGCGGCTGCGGCGGCGGAAACGTTGCGCGAGGCGTTTGACGAAAAAGACCGCCCGCCGGCCATCAGCAACGCCCTGCGCTGGGCCATGATGCGCGCGCTGGCCACAGCCAAACAAGATACGGAACGCCTGACCGGCCGTTCGTTAACCCGCGTCTCCGACGATGCCCAGCTGGATGGCATCAACATGATGGCGATGGCCGTCAACGGCAACCGCATCGCCATTGCGCACGTGGGCCATTGCCGGCTGTGGGGCGTGCGCAACGGGCGCTCGCTCTATCAGATCGACTACACCGCGCCAAAGGTCGAGGTTACCGAGCAGACATTTCAAACAGGCGATCGCTATCTCATCGCCACGCCGGTAATCGGCGACGCATTTAAGTCGAGCGAAGTTGCGGCGCTGCTGCAGCAGAACCAGCCGGACGGCGAGTTGCTCACCACTCTGATCGAACGCGCGCGCCAGCATGGCTTGCCGCAGATTGCCGCGGCCGCTGTCATCGGTCGCGGGCGCGTGGTGCCTGCGCCATCCACACGGTCTGCGCCGCGTCCGCCAAACGCTCTGCCGCCGCCGCACGCATCGACCGGCGCGCCACGCAGCGCCGCAATGGGCGATGCGCCACGGCGCGTGGCGCGAACGGGTGCGCCGGGCGGTTTGATCGCCGGGTTGTCTGACGCCACCGTTTCGCTAATCGGCATCATCACACTGGCGGCTGTGACGTTAATCACCGTCCTGGTGTTGTATGCCAGTGCGCAACCGGCTGCCGCGCCGCAAATTGTTGCGCCAACAGCCAGTGTGCCTGCGCCGACCGAGGAAGCCACTGTATCGGCCGAAGTCACTTTGCCGCCCACGATCACGCGCGCGCCGACAGAGGCGCCTGCGGTAGCCGCCGCAACGCGCACTCCTGGCGCAACATCGGCCGACAAGATCATCACGGCCACAGTCACCGTACGGCCGCGCACCGCCACGCCAACGGCTACACGCACCGTCGCAGCCACTGCCACGCGCACAGCAGCGGCAACGGCCACGCGCACGGCAGCGCCAACGGCCACGCGTACCGCCACACCAACACCTTCGGTGACCCCAACACTCCGGCCGACACAAACTGCAACGCGAAAACCCACCCAATCAGTGACGCGCACGCCCAGGCCGACGCTGGCTGCAACTCGCCGGCCGCGTCGGACTGTCGTTGCCACAACTGCGCCCACTGGCGCGCCAGTACCCACCGTGCAGCAAGAAGCCACGGCTACGGCCCAGCCTCAGCCTCAACCGCAGCCGCAACCGACCTCAGCGCCTCCACAGCCGACATCGCCACCGCCACAGCCGACATCGCCGCCGCCACAACCGACGTCGCCGCCGCCAATTCCCACTGAATTGCCTTAATGACAGAGCGGGCGGTAAACTATGCAAAGCCGAAGTTTCGGCAGGCATGACTGGCAGTACGGAGAGGATACCGTGCGTTTGGATAAACGAATTGCTGCGTGCAGCGCTCTGGCACTATCGACGGCTTTCGCAGGCGGTTATGCGGGCGCGCCACATAGTGGACGCGCACAGACTCTGGACAATGTTGCTTTGGGCAAACCCGCAACACAATCGTCCACGTTGTCCACCTACGGGCCGATGCGCGCAGTCGATGGCAACTTGTCCGGCGTTCTCGGCGACTCGTCGCTCAGCCACACCAATCTCGATGCGCAGGCCTGGTGGGAGGTCGATCTTGGCGCAAGCTACAGCATCGCCACCATACACCTGCACAACCGCAGCGATTGCTGCGGCGACCGCTTGAGCAACTTTCATGTGCTTGTTTCCGACACGCCCTTTGTGTCGCAGGCGCTGACGCCGACCTTGAACCAGCCTGGTGTGACCGATTACGCCTATCCCGGCATCGTCGGCGGCGAGACAATCATTACCGCCACCCGCACCGCCCGCTTTGTGCGCATACAGCTGCAATCCACGAATTTTCTGCATCTGGCCGAAGTGCGGGTTTTTGGCAGCGAATCGCCAACGCTGCCCCGCACAACAGCGGCGACGACCACGCCGGCTTCACTCGGCACACCTGCTGCGGCCGGCAAAACGCTGCGCTTGCCATTGGTATCGCGCGATTTCACCAATCATTCGCGCTGCACTGCTTTGCGCGTAACGCCGCCGTTTGAGCTTTCACAAGCACCATCGGATCCGCTGAACATTTATGTGTTTACGGCAACCAAGACCTCATATACCGTCACGCTGGCCAATTACACCTATCCTTTGACATTGACAGGCACACTGCTTGTATATGAGGCCGACCCGCCCAATTGCGCCAGCACCACCCAGCCCAAACTGCTCGCATTTACCGAGCTGGAAAAGAACAAGCCCTACGCGGTGGTATACAACGATGTCTTTGTTCGCAACCGGCCGTATTACCTCGTCATCTTCACCCGCGGCGGGGTCGGCTATACGCGCTACACCTTGACGATGGAATAGGCAGACCGGGCGGGCGCCGATGCAAAATCCTGAAGCGCGCGCTACAGACAGCGTTTGTGCTTTGGGACCGTATAATCGCCCGATCTTTTGCGATCGAGGACACATCCCTAATGGCGGACCTATTTGACAAGATAGCGGCAGACTCGGTATTGCAGCAGGCGCGCGCAGCTCGCGAACAAGGGTACTATCCGTATTTCAAGCCGCTGTCGACGACCGAGGGCACGGAAGTGGTGGTGGATGGGAAACGGCTGATTATGATCGGCTCGAACAACTATCTTGGCCTCACCACTCACCCCAACGTGCGCGAAGCGGCCATTGACGCGATCCGCAAGTACGGCACATCCTGCACCGGCAGCCGCTTTCTGAACGGCACTTTGGAGCTGCACAAAGAGCTGGAGCGCCGCCTGGCCAATTTTCTGGGCAAGGAATCCGCCATCATCTTTGGCACCGGTTATCAGAGCAATCTCGGAGCGATTACGGCGTTGATGGGCCGCGGCGACGTGGCCATCTGCGACAAAGAAGTGCACGCCTGCATCATCGATGCCGTGCGCATGGCCGGCTGCGAAATGAAGCGCTTTCGCCACAACGACATGGGCGATCTGGAGCGCCTGCTCAAAGAAACAGAGGGCGCCGCGCGCATGGTGCTGGTTGACGGCGTGTATTCCATGGGCGGCGACCTGGCGCCATTGCCGGAAATGGTCGCGCTGTGCAAGCGCTATGGCGCGCGGCTGTTTGTCGACGACGCGCATGGCATCGGCGTGATGGGCCCGGGCGGTCGCGGCACACACTTTCATTTCAATTGCGTCGATGACGTCGATCTGATCATGGGCACGTTCAGCAAGTCATTCGGGTCGCTGGGCGGCGTCATCGCCGGCGACCGTGATGTCATCGACTACATCATGCATCATGCCCGCTCGCTGATCTTTAGCGCATCCATGCCGCCGGCCAACGTCGCCTCCGTGCTGGCGTGCCTGGATATCATCGAGGAAGATCCCAGCTATGTGCAGCGCGTGCATCAGCAGTCAACAAAAGTGCGCGACGGCCTGCGCGGGATGGGATTCAATTGCGGCGACAGCGTCACGCCGATCGTGCCGGTGTTTGTGGGCGATGAGATGAAGACAATCTTCACCTGGAAGGCCATGTTTGAGCACGGCGTGTATGTCAACCCAGTGCTGCCGCCTGGCGTGCCGCCATCCAAGAGCTTGTTGCGCACCAGCTATATGGCCACGCACACGGACGAGCATGTGCGAAAGGTCCTGGAAGCGTTCAATCAAGTCGGCAAGCAGATGGAGCTGATTTAGGAAGGTGCTGAAGGTGCTGAAAGATAAGCACTTTTGGCACCCTCTGCGTCTCACGCCGATTCCGGCGCGGCCTCAGCGATTTGCCGGGCGATCTGTTCGAGCTGTTCGCGGCTAAAGCGCAGCTCCTCATCAAATCCCACTTTGCGCGAGCCGCGCGGTCCGCACACCACGCGGCGGACGCCGCTGGTGCTGATGTCGCGCAGCTTTGTCTCTCGCCCATCCAGCTTGATCGACGATGCGCCAAACTCGGGCGATTTCTGCATCGCTTCGATATAAGTCACAAAGTTATCCAGCTCGCGGCGGCCGGTGTCCAGCGCGCGCTGCGACGCTTCCCCTTTGACGTTGTAGACCGCTTCCAGTTGATTGGCTTCCCAGACAAAAAAGGACACATGTGCCACTTTCGGCTCGCCCGTGTGAGGATCGTTAAACAAAATTTCGAAAGCCATAATGTGCGCTGCAAACTCATCGTAATCTTTCGGATCTCTTCCTGACAACTTGAAAGCGTAAAAATTACGCTTAAATCTCTGAGAGAGCATAGACTTAAGATGTAGCGCGCTGGCGAGTTAACATGTGCTGGGGAAACTACTGTGGACAATGGGTGGAAAGACGCGCGCGCAATAGGAAAGTGCGGTCGCCGCATCCGCAACACTATCGAGCAATTGCTACCCTTTTCCATAAATAAAAAGAGGATTTCGATTCGTCGAAATGCTCTTTTTATGACTGTCCGGCATGCCCGCGGCAGGACTTGAACCCACAACACACGCCTTAGGACGGCGCTGTTCTATCCATTTGAACTACGCGGGCTGATCAAGAATGCGTATTGTAGCTGGAGCGCGGGCGACAGGTCTTGTTGGGGTGCATTTTTCTAAAGGGGAGCGAAAATGGGGGCATGGGTGAAAACGAAGCAAAGGCGCGCCTGATGGCGGACTTGGTAGCAGAGTTAGACACGGTGCTGGCGGCGTGTGACGGGGACAAGCGGCTGACGTTGACGGAGATAGAAGATGTGGTCTTGGCGGCGCGCGAGAGGCTGGGAAAGAAGCTGGCCGAAAC
>JANMNW010000569.1:0-13238 GCA_031368515.1 Chloroflexota bacterium | reverse complement strand
CGCCCTTCGACTTCGGCGGCATGGAGATTTTTCGTCCAACTTCGATCCCGCGCCGCCTTCGCTCTGGGTGCTTGACTGTGCCAGGATTTGAAAGCAGTCTTCCAAGCTCCGTGTTTACAAAAAGTTTGTGGCGCACCCGCGAAACTTCAGCGATTCTCCATCTTCTTCTCCGTGACCGTTTTCTGCAACGGAGACGGACTCGGACACGGAACTAAAGAGGGCGGTGATGCTGCTCTTGACATTCCACTTGCGCTTACTACGATAGTTGCTATGCCAACTGTCTTCACCAAGCTCAATCTGAAAGATCAACGCTCGTTGCTGATCCTAAACGCCCCGGAAAGCTTTGAATCCGAGATCGCCGCGCTCCAAGGTGTCACGGTTCATCGAAGCGCCGCATCGCTCAAGTCGCTCGACTTCGCACTGGCCTTCGGCACCAAGCTCAAGGATGTCGAAGCATTTGCAAAAATCGTAGCCAAGAGAGCCTCGGGCGACGCAGTGATCTGGTTTGCCTATCCGAAGGGCAGCTCCAAGCGATATACCTGCGAGTTCAACCGTGACACGGGCTGGACGGCGCTGGGCGAAGCAGACTATGAACCGGTGCGGCAGGTGGCTATCGACGAAGATTGGTCGGCGTTGCGCTTTCGCAAAGCCGAGTTCATCAAATCAATGACCCGCCGTGCACTTGCACCCATTTCAAAAGCTGGCGCCGTGCGTGTCAGTAAGCGCTGAGCGGTGGCGGCCCGGCGCTCACCGCAACATCAGCGTCACGCCATCATCAGCCGGGTTGTCGGCAGCGTCGAGCGTCGCAATTTGATTGACGGCTGGAAATTCATACGCGCCCAGCCGCACAGCAGTCGGCGCCACTGCGTCGGCCAGCACTGGCATGCGAAAGCGCAACACCAGCACATCCCCTACCCGCCATGCCGACGGATGGATGCCGCCAATATCAACCGACGTGATGACCGCATCGCCATTCATAGCGCGCGCGAACCAATGCACATCGCCGCTTCCCGCGCGCGTCACGCTGACATATGCGTCAAGCATGAGCAGATCGCCCGCACGCATGCTGCGGTAGCCGATCAGCTGCGCGCCATTGGCCCAAAGCGCCATCTTCGGCTGATAACCAGCCAGCTGGGTTGCGGGAACGTCCACATGCACATAGGCGCGCGCATCACCGTCATATACGCTGAAACGCTCTGTTTGCCGTATGGGGGCTACGTCTTGCAGCAACGCCTGCGCCTCCTCCGTGCCGGGCGCGAACACATACTGCGCGCGTTCACCGCGCGCGATTATCCCGTCTTCCGCGCGCACGAATCGATGCGGCACATCGGCCAACAGCACATCCAGAACTGCGGCTTGCTCGCCGACAGCCGGATCGCCGCCGGTCGCGACAACGATCACATCGGGCGTTTTGCCACGCCATACTGCCTCGCGCGCCAAGCGCGTGGCGGCTAGCGCCGCGCGCACGGGCGGCCCATAGCCGCCGCCGGACGTGTCGTGCTGCGCAACGAAATCGGCAAAACGCACGGTTGTAAACACATGCCATCCGACGATGATCGCCACGAGTGAAGCCAGCACGCCGCGGAGCGCCTGTGCGCCCTCCAGCTGAATGACGCGATCAAACGCCACGCCCATCACCACAAACACGGCAGGATAAGTCACAAGCAGATAGTGGATCTGCAACGGCCGGCTGGGCCAAAGCTGCAACAGGATCGGCAGCAGCACCCACGCAAGCACGATCGCCGCCGCGGGCCTCCAAGGCAGCGCGCGCCGCACAAGCGATGCGGCGACCACAAGCACGCTTCCGGTCAGCACCGCCATCTGAAGCGAATCAATCGCCGCCAGCCAGCCAGGCACTTGGGCAAGCCATGCGGGCAGCGCTGCGCTGGTGAGATCGCTCAAATGCGCGCCGCCGCTGCTCCACACGGCAAACTGCAGCGCCTGCCATGAAAACTGCGGACGCTCGCTCAACCCAGCCGCGCCGGCAAGCGCGCGAATGTTGGCAAAGCCGCCCGGCGCATCGTGAGCAAGATACGCCGCGGCCACTATCGCCAGCGGCAGCAGTCCCAAAAGCACCGGCGCGGGCTTGGCCGTTTGCCGGCCAAGCCACAGCCCGATCAGCGTCACCGGCAGCAAGTAGACGGCCGACAGATGCGTGCCGATGCTGAGCGCTAGGCCCAGCCCGGTGATCGCCCAGCCACGCGCGCGCCGCAGATGCGCCACTTCAAGCAAGCCCCACATCAACAGCACGTGATACACGGGCAACGGCGCCAGCCAGGTCTTGCGCGCAAATTGCACCGCCCAGGGCGCAACTGCGAACAGCAGCGCCGCCAGTACGGCCACGCGTGCGTTGAAGACGCGTGAGCACAACAGCCAAAGCCCGGCGATTGCCAGCACGTCCAGCAAGACCCTGAATGTGGCAATCGCAAGAAAGTCGCGTGTCACAAGGTATGGCAGCGCCATCGTGTAGGCATACACCGGCGGATGCACTGCCACGCTGCCGGAGAATGACGCAACCTTGAGCAACGCGCCTCCGGCGATCGTCAAGGCGTTTTGCAGACCGCTGGCTTCGTCAAAACGCACGTCCAGAAAATCAAGCCGATACAAGCGCAGCGCAGCCGCCAAAATAAGGATGCCGGCTAACACGAGTTTTTCGGTGCGCGCGCCAGATCCAGCCGGTCGATGCGGGTCAGCAACCATAGCGCGGCTAATCGTACCACCTGCAGCTCACGGGGCGGCACAAGCGATGCGCAATATAGCGGCACAACGACGTGACCAGAAATGACCTTCCGGCGTCACGGGTGCGCCCCATGATCATGACAGGCGTAGTTCGACGCCAGCGATCACGCGTGGCGCCGGCGGCGAAAACCAGTCGTGCACAATGTTGGCCGGATAGTCACCGCCGTGTGAAATGCCAACCAGGCCTTTTTCCAGACCTAGTGCGCAAACCATTTCAGTTGCGGAGGGAAGCAACGATGCAATTCTCAGTGGGTTGTGTGCGGCTTTATTTGCACTCGCCGGAAAAACAAGCATGCCCCGCGGCCGAATCCGCGGGGCATGTTTAAAAGCCAGCTTAGCGAATCGCCTTCTCGGTCTGCTTGTCGAACATGTGCATGTTGTCCATGTTCATCGCGACGGAGATGGTGTTGCCGACGCGCGCCTTGCTGCGCGGGTCGACACGGGCGAGAAACGGCTTGCCTTTGTTCTCGAGATACACGATGACCTCGTTGCCCATGAGCTCGGTCACATCGACCTTGCTCTCGACCTGCGACGAGTGAATGCCCGGCGGCAGATACTCGGGGTCGTGGATGTGTTCCGGGCGGATGCCAAACACCACTTGCTTGCCGGTATATGCCTTGTAGGTATCGATTTTGGCATCCGGCACCTTCACGCGGAAGTTGCCGGTGTCGACATAGTAGCCGCCATCCGTGTTGGTCAGCGTGGCGTCGAACAAGTTCATCGATGGCGAGCCGATGAAGCCAGCCACAAACAGATTGTCCGGTCGGTCGTAGAGCGTCTGCGGCGTCTCAATCTGCTGCAACACGCCATCCTTCATGACAGCGATGCGGGTGCCCATGGTCATGGCTTCCGTTTGATCGTGCGTCACGTAGATGAATGTGGTGCCCAGCTGCTGGTGCAGCTTGCTGATTTCGGCGCGCGCCTGCACGCGCAATTTCGCGTCCAGGTTCGAAAGCGGCTCGTCCATCAAGAACACGGCCGGGTTGCGCACGATGGCGCGGCAAACGGCAACGCGCTGGCGCTGACCGCCCGAGAGCTGCTTGGGCTTGCGGTCGAGCAAGTGCTCGATGCCCATGCGCCGCGCGGCGTCGCGCACGCGCTGATCGATTTCGTTCTTTGGCATGCGGCGCAGCTTCAGACCGAAGGCCATGTTGTCATACACGCTCATGTGGGGGTATAGAGCATATGACTGGAACACCATGGCGATGTCGCGGTCTTTGGGCGGCACATCGTTGACCACGCGGTCGCCGATGTAGATATTGCCGTCGCTAATCTCTTCGAGACCGGCGAGCATGCGCAGCGAAGTGGTCTTTCCGCAGCCCGACGGGCCGACGAAAACCAGGAATTCGCGGTCGGCGACCGAAACATTAAGGTCGCTCACCGCTGTCACGTCTCCAAATCGCTTGTAGACGTGCTCAAACGTAACGCTAGCCATCTGTAAAACCTCCGGTCGGCCATTTCGGCCGAATGCCCTGAAAAGGGACCTAGTTGATGGGATTCTACCGACGAAGATGAAACACGCAAGCTGCTATTTCTTGGGCCTTCGCGCGGTTCGGCAACCGTTGGCATATCGTCGGGCGCAAGTGTCCGGGCGACAATTACCGCTCTCAGTACACTGTGAACCCAGCCATGGACTATCTGCTCAAACCCCGCGTCAGCGCCACGCAACGTTATGCCTTTATCGGCATCCCGCACGATTCGGCCACCAGCCTGGGCAACCCGGGCGCGCGCTTCGCCCCGGCCGAGCTTCGTGCCATGCTCAAGAGCGTGTTTGACTGGCGCCTGCGCGATGGCCGCCTGGCGGACATGGATGAAGGCGTGATCGATCTCTCCGCGGTCGAAGTTCTCGACTACGGTGATGTTGCGCTCAGCTATCACGACGGCGGCAAAGTATTGGAACAGACCCAGTCGCTGGTTGGCCGCGCGCTGGCGGACGGATGTGTGCCGCTGATCGTTGGCGGCGACCACGCCATCACCTACCCGCCCGTCAAGGCGCTGCACGATGCGCGCGGGGGCAACATCGGTTTGATACAGCTTGATGCGCACAATGATTTGATGGATTTCTCCGAGCGGCAGGGCAAATTTTCGGGCAGCAGCTGCATGCGCCGCTCGCTGGAATTGCCACGCCTGCACCCAGCCAATTTGGTTCAGATTGGACTGCGCGGCTACGCCACCCTCGAGCAGTTTGAGATCGGACAAACGCTGGGCGTGCGGCGCATCGGCGCGACGCGCTTTGCCCAGATCGGCGCACGCGCGGCCGCCGAACAGCCGTCGCCTGGGCGCGCGAAAACACCGACGCGATCTATCTGACCATCGACATGGATGTGATCAACCCGGGCGAGGCGCCCGGCACAGGCTGGCCCGAACCCGGCGGCCTGACCGGCCAACAGGCGATCGATTTTGTGCGTGGAGTGGCGCCGCACATGGCCGCGCTGGATATCGCCGAGCTCAACCCGGTCTATGACACGCGCGCGCACGCCACGGCGCTGCTCGCCGCGCGGCTCATGCTTGACTTCATCACCGTGCGCGTGCGCGCCAACGTTGCCCAATGATCAGCCGACGCGAGCGCCGGCGTCGGTGGTTTTGAGCACCCAGTGGCGCGCCTGCAAGCCAAATTCAGCAAACGTTTGCGTCATGGCCTCGCCAATTTCGTCGTGCCGCCCGGCGCTAAATGCGATCAAGCCCGGACCAGCGCCGCTCATGGCCACCGCGGCTGCACCCGCATCCAGCGCCGCCTGACGGGCTTGAATGGCGCCGGGGATGGCCGGCAGCCGATACGGCTCATGAATGCGGTCGTCCATCACCCGCGCCAGCAAGCTCAGATCGCCCCGGCGCAGCGCCTCGATCACCAGCGGCGCGCGGCCCAGGTTAAACACCGCGTCAGCGCGCGAATACGTGGCGGGCAGCACCGATCGGGCGTGTGATGTCAAAAAGTGCAGCTGCGGCACGCACACGGTGACCGTGAGCTGTGGCGTGGCGATCTTCTCGGCGATCACATGCCCATCGCGCGACGTCACTACCACCAAGCCGCCCAGCAGCGCCGGCGCGATATTGTCGCCATGCCCTTCGATGTCAAACGCCCGCGACAGGATGCGCTGGCGGCCGGCGTGGCTGTGCAAGCTGGCTGGCTCCAGCACATAGCGCGCCAGCATCAATCCGGCCAGAGTGGCGGTTGAGCTTGAACCCAGCCCGCTGCCGCACGGCACGGCGTTGTTGCAGATCACGCGGTAGTGCGCGGCGCGTGGATCGAACGGCGCATGCAGCTGCAACTCCTCGATCATCGTGCGCACAACCAAATGGCCGCTGTCGGCCGGCAGCACACCCGCGCCTTCGCCATGCGTCTCCACCGCGATGCCGTTGACAGCCGGGTCTTCGCGCAACTCGAAGGAGTTCCACAGGTCCAGCGCAATGCCCATAGCGTCAAAGCCCGGGCCGAGGTTTGCGGATGTGGCCGGCACAGATAGCTTGATCATGACCCAATCGCTTCCAACAGCGCCTCAATCGTCGGCGGAATCATGGCCGGCGTCGGCAAGCCTTTGATCGCGGTGTCCGGATCTTTGAGGCCGTGGCCCGTCAACACACACACGACCGTCTTGCCTTTCAAATCGACTGCGCCCGCGCGCGCGGCTTTGGACAACGCGGCGAGGCCGGTGGCGCTGGACGGTTCACAAAAAATGCCTTCAGTTTTGGAGACGAGCTTGTAGTGACGCAAAATCTCCTGGTCGCTGACTGCGGTGATGTGGCCATCCGAATCGTCCAGCGCCTGCACCGCTTCGCGCCAGCGCGCCGGATTGCCAATCCGAATGGCGGTGGCGATCGTTTCGGGGTGCTCGACGATATGGCCCAGCACGATCGGCGCCGAGCCTTCGGCCTGCCCGCCCAGCATGTGTGGCAGCTTGCGGCTCAGCCCATCGCGATGGTACTCCTGAAAGCCCAGCCAGTATGACGTGATGTTGCCGGCATTGCCCACCGGAAGCGCCAAAAAATCCGGCGCGTCGCCCAATGCATCAACTATTTCAAACGATGCGGTTTTCTGGCCCTGGATGCGAGCCGGGTTGATCGAGTTGACCAGCGCGATCGGCGCGCGTTCGCTGGCTTCGCGCACCATGCGCAAGCCGTCGTCGAAATTGCCGTCGATGGAGATCACCTGCGCGCCGTAGCTGAGCGCACCGGCCAGCTTGCCGGCGGCGATTTTGCCATCGGGCACAAGCACCACGCATTTCAGTCCGGCGCGCGCGGCATAGGCTGCGGCCGATGCGGCGGTGTTGCCGGTGCTGGCGCAAATCACCGTTTGCGCGCCATCGGCCACGGCCTGGGTCATCGCCGCTGTCATGCCGCGATCTTTGAACGAGCCGGTGGGATTGAGCGCCTCATACTTGATGAAGAGCTCGAACCCTCCACCGAGCGCCTGCGCGAGGCGAGGCGCGGGAATCAGCGGCGTGTTGCCTTCGAGCAGCGTAACGGGCGGGGTTGTCGGAGCAACATGAACGCGCTCGCGGTAGTGGGCGATGACGCCGGGCCAGGCGCGATGAAGCGGTGATGACATGCGCGTGATTTTACCCGCGCGACGCCGGCGGCGTTGACGACGCCGACGATCTGACACGTAAGGAAATTCTAAGCTTCGGAAGCGTTATCATCGCAGAAATGCCACCCTCACCCGCGCAAGACCTGCCTGACAAGCTGCTGGCCGAAGGCGAACGCACCCTGGCCTTCTTCGAGAGCTTGGGCGACGAGTCCTGGTCGCGCCAGCTCTATAGTCACGACGCCATGTGGACGGTGCGCGATGCGCTGGAACATCTGATCCTCGCCGAAACCGATCTGATGACGATCATCGCAGACGTGGCGGCCGGTGGAGCCGGCGCACCCGAGGGCTTTGATGTCGATGCCTTCAATCGTGACCACACCGGCCACCTGGCTGCCATGGACCGGCCCGACCTACTGACCGCCTACCGCGCGCAACGAGCGCGTACGGCTGCGCTGGCCCGCGGTCTGAGCAACAACCAGCTGGCATTGCGCGGCCGCCATCCCGCCATGGGCGAGTCGTCGGTGGCCGACATGCTCAAGATGATCTACTTGCACAATGCCATGCACATCAAAGACGTCAAGCGGCTGGCATAGCCTTTAGAATGACCGCTTACCCATGATCAAACTCATCATCCTCTTTCGCAAGCCGAAAGACGTCAACGAATTCGAGCAGCATTTCAGCAACGTGCATGTGCCATTGATCAGCAAGATGCCCAAACTCAAGCGAACTGCCGTCACGCGCATGGTCGGCGCGCCGCGCGGAGAGCCGATGTTTTATCTGATCCACGAGGCCTATTTTGAAAACGTCGAGGCCTGCAACTTCGCGCTCAATTCACCCGAAGGCCGCGAGGCCGGCGCCGATCTGATGCGATGGACCAAGGACACGGTCAACCTGATGTTTGGCGAGGCGTGGGAGTAGAAAAGCACGTCACACGAGCAAAACGCGATCTCGTGTTTTGCTCGTGTGACGTGACAAATGCACGCGGGTCCGATTGCTCTAGTCGGCCAGGCCGCTGACGTCTTCCTTCAGCAATTCAGTGGCGCCAAAATCCTCAGGCGTCTTGTGGATTTCGACCATGGTGGTGTATTTGTCTGCCGCCGCGCGCGTGTTCTGCACGCCCAGGCGGTTGAACAACAACGCAAAGCGCTCTTCAAGCGCCCCGCGCAGTCGCGCCCGGTCGGCCTCCGGAAGGTGCCAGAAACGCTCTTTGAACGGACCGACCGCTTTCTTGCGCGTCTTGTGAAAAAACTGCTCGTCGGTGTCGCCGGCTTTGCGCTCATCGGCGGCGTTGGCGCGCAACCAGCCGTCGATTTCCTGGCTCAGCGCCGGGGGCAGCGTCGCAAATGCCAGCGTCTGCAGCGCGGTGGCCAAGTGCACTTCGATCGCCTGCGATTCGACGAATTTGCCGAACGCCGATTCGGGCAGCGTGCTGGCGCCATGCTGCACCGCACCGCCCATGCCGTATTCGCGCGAGACAATCGAAAGATCGTGCAGCGCCTTGAAGTCGATGCTCACATCGGCGATGCTGCCATCGGGCATCACGGTGCCGCCGTGGGATGTGCCGGTGTTGACCGAGAGCTTGCTGATGCCATGCGCGCTCTTGATATGCTGTTTGTAGCCGTTCATAAAAGCGCGCGCCTCGTGCACATCGCTGTTCTTGTGGCCCACTTCGCCAATTTCTCCGCCCAATGAAATTACCACGCCCGCCGGCGCAATGCCGCGAATGTAATCGGTAAACATCGCGCACAATTCGTAATTGAGCTTCTGCTGTTCGTCCAGGTCGCTTTTGCTTAGATCGACCAGCGTGGACGTGTCGATATCAATGTTGTAATAACCGGCGGCGATGGCGTCGGCCCTAAGCTTTTTGAGCGCGGCAATTTCGGCAGCCGGATCTGCGGCATATTTCTTGGCGCTGATCTGAAAGTGATCGCCCTGAATAAACACCGGGCCGCGATAGCCCTCCTTGATGGCCGCCGCCAGCATCACCGTTGTGAATTCCTGCGGAGGCTGATGCGTGTAGGTCATTTCGCTGCGCGCGATCTCAAAAATAAAGGCGCCGACGTTCTTTTTGACCGCCGCGCTCAAAGCCGCCCGCGCCGTGTCATAGCTGGACATGCGGATGTTCATTGCCGGCGTGGTGAAGGTGTGCGGCGTGGCGCCGCGCCCGCGCGCGATATACAGCTCATGAATCGACGAAGGCTTGATGCCCAGCGTCTGCCCAGTCTCCCAAACCAGCCAGCGCGCGACAGCCTTTTCCGCGTCCGATCCAAAAACGGCCTTAAAAATCAACGTGTCGATGCCAGTGGCGCGCAGTGTTTTTTCGTTGACGACCTCGACGCGGCCGTGCTTGACCGCCAGGCTGTTGCCAGCGGCAGTCAACAAATCTTGTACAGTCGTAGCCATTAAAGTGAGTCTCCGTGTTCCGTCGCGCGTTTGGCGCGAGCGTTAAAAATCGCGAGAACGCAGTATAACAAGGGACATTTTTGGCTTGGGAAGAAATCATGAGTGACGCACTGATTGTCGGCATCGGCGGCACGCCCCGCGAGAAATCGTTGTCGCGCGCGGCGTTGCGCTATGGGCTGGGCGTGGCGGAATCGATGGGCGCGCGCACGCTGCTGATCGATCCGTGGGAATTGCAGCTGCCCATGTATCACCCGGAATATGGCCTTGAAGACTACAGGCCGCATGAACGCGCCAGCATAGAGCGCCTGATCGACGCGTGCTACGAAGCTTCAGGCATGATATGGGCCTGCCCCACGTATCACGGCACCGTCACGGGTTTGTTCAAAAATACCATCGACATGATGGAATTTATGGGCGAGTCGATCCCGCCGTATCTCACGGGCAAGCCCATCGGCCTTATCGCCATAAACGACTCGAAGACCTTCAGCGCGATGTCAAACAGCGTGCATGAGCTGCGAGGCTGGCTGCCGCCCACGCATGTGCTCCTAAAGAAGGCCGACTTTGACGATACGCCGGCGCTGGTGAGTGAAACCGGCTTGCGCCAGGTTACCCGTCTCACCCAGGAAGTGTTGGGGTTTCTGGGCCACGCGGGCGGCTGACGAACGCCAGCGCCCGCCCGCCGTCACCGCCGCCGCCCCAGAAGCCGCGTAGAATTGGCCCCAGCGATGATCGCCATCAAAGGGTTGCGGCAAGGCCTTCTCATTGTCTTCACAGGCGCACATGAACCCTGGTTGACCAAACTGCGCGAACTTGAAGAAAAATTCAGCGCAAATAGCAGCTTTTTCAGCGGCGGCCAGGTCGCTTTTGATGTGCGTGATCTGGCGCTCAGCCGCGACGATCTGCAACGTGGCATCGATTTGTTAAACGCCCACAATGTTCAGCTGATCGCCGTGCTCAGCCCGAACGAAGAAACGCGCCGCGCAGTGCGCGATTTGGGCATCCCGGATGTCCTGCCGGCGGCTCCAGCCCGAACCGCCCGTGTTGCGCAAGCCCCCAGCCCAGCCGTAGACCCAACCCCTGTTGTTGCCGATCAACCAGCTGCCCCGGACAGCGTCGCCGAGGCCGGCGTGGGCATCGCCGTCGCTCCAGCCATTGCGCCTGCTCCGGCGGCCGATGCCGATCCCGATCGCGGCACTGATGGCGCATTGCTCAAGCGGCGCGTCCGCTCCGGCCAACTGATCCGCCACCCCGGCCACGTGGTGGTTGTGGGCGACGTCAACCCAGGGGCGCAAATTGTGGCGGGCGGTGATATTATCGTGTGGGGAAGGCTTCAGGGGACGGTTCATGCAGGCGCATTCGGCGACCCCACGGCCGTGGTCTGCGCGCTTGAAATGACCCCCACCCTGATTCGCATCGCCGATGTGACAGTTCGGAACCACCGCGGCAAAGCAGAACAAGCCCACATCAAAGAGCAGGAGATCACTTTTACAAAGTGGGACAAAAGCTGACAACATGGCAACAGTCGTAACTATCACATCGGGCAAGGGCGGCGTCGGCAAGACGACTACCACAGCCAACTTGGGCGCCGCGCTGGCGATGCTCGGTCAAAAGACAGTCGTCGTCGATGGCGACATCGGCCTGCGCAACCTGGACATCGTCATGGGCCTGGTAAACCGCATCGTCTACGATGTGGTCGATTACATCGAGGGGCGCTGCAAATTGCGCCAGGCGCTCATCCGTGACAAACGCGCGCCGGATTTGTATTTGCTGCCCACCGCGCAAACGCGCGACAAGTCGGCCGTGAGCCAGCAGCAGATGATGCAGGTGTGCGAGGAGCTTAAGGCTGAATTCGACATCGTTCTGATCGATTCACCCGCCGGCATCGAGCAGGGTTTCAAGAACGCCCTGGCGCCGGCCGACCGCGTGCTGGTGGTCATTAACCCGGAAGTATCTTCGGTGCGCGACGCCGACCGTGTGATCGGCCTGGTCGAATCGCAAGAGAAGGGTCCGGCCCAGCTGATCATCAACCGCCTGGTGCCCGCGCGCGTCAAAAAGCAGGAGATGCTCAGCGCCGACGATATCGTCGAGATTCTGTCGACGGAGATCATCGGCATTGTGCCGGAGGACGAAAATATTCTCTCGTCGTCCAACCGCGGCGCGCCGGTTGCCTTTCAAGGCAAAACGCCGGCGGCAGAAGCCTATCGCGACATCGCCCGCCGGCTGACCGGCGAGAATGTGCCGCTCAAAACACCCCAGGACAACTCGTCCCTATGGTCGCGCTTGTTCGGGAAAGGGTAAACCATGGGTCTCTTCGACAAACTTGAATCGTTCTTCAACACGAAGAAAACCAGCGCCGCGGGCTCGGCCAAACAGCGGCTGCAGTTTGTGCTCGTGCACGACCGAAGCGAGATTCCGCCTGGCATGCTTGAGTTGATCAAGGACGACATCATCGCGGTCATTTCGCGACGCGTGAACATCGACCGGGAAAACGTCTCGGTGCAGATCAACCATGAGTCGTCGGAAGGCAAGCTGCTGGTCGACATCCCGCTGCTGCAGGATCACGTCGAACGCACCGGACGCATGCAAGGTGCGGCCAAACGCCCGCTCAAGCCGTGACCCGCCGGCTCCGTCCCGCGTGGTGCCATCCCGCTCATCACTGTCCTCCGACGGCGCCATCGCGGGACGGATCTCGCGATCTACAGCCCCAACAACTCGTTGAAATGCTGGTTGAATGGCCGCATCGCCCGTGCCGCCGTCATGACCTTTTCCGCAAACTTTGGGCTGGTGACGTCGGCGTCGCTGAACATTTTCATCGCCAGGAACTGCTTGTGGGACAGCAGATCGGCTGCGGGGTGATCGGCCGCATATCCGCGTGGCGATGACTTCAAGCGCTCGCCGCCGAGAGCGCCAAAGTGCTTCTTAAAATCACGCGCGCTCAGCACCGAGCGTAGCGACCAGTCGTCCTCGTCGATGCTCGCGCGCACGCGTTTGAGCTGCTCGGGCGTCGGCATATACAAGCCGCTGGCGGCCATGCTTGCGCCGGGCTCAATGTGCACATACAGGTTCAAACGCTGCGAACGGCGCCCGCCCGGACCAATCACCGCCGACATGCTGGTCTTGTAGGGCGTCTTGTCGCTGGAAAATCGCACATCGCGGTGGATGCGATACACGCAATCTTTGGCTGGCAGCCCATGCACCGGCTCGATTTCGTTGTAGCGAATGATCAGGTCGTCGACAAAGTCTTCGAACGCCGCGCGCGCGGTGTCATAGCGCTCGCTCTGCGCGGCAAACCACTCGCGGTTATTGTGATTTTTGAGACTGCCCAAGAAGGCGAGCGTGAGGTCGAGATGGGTGCCGGACGCTGGGTTCTTCATGGCGCTAAACGGTCTTGTGCCTATAACTCATCCTGAAAATGTGGACTCCACCTTGCTCGCACACCCGCAACGCTTGCGAAAAAGGTGGGGCCCCCATTTTCAGGATGAGTTCTAACGTCACGACATCGAGATGGACTCAACCCGCTGTCGTTACATGTGTAATTGTTGGGACGTCCAAATGTCATCCGCGGCTGCCT
>JANMNW010000568.1:0-9449 GCA_031368515.1 Chloroflexota bacterium | reverse complement strand
GCGGCGCCGAGTTCGCTTGTCGCCGCGCCTGGATACAGGCGCGCCAGATGCGCCATGCCGATCTCGGCTCGTCGCACCCGCTCGCGGCTGAGCGCGATGACTTGGCCTTCGAGATGCGTGCCGCTGGGATACACGTCGGGTGCATTGCGCAAGCCAAATTTGACATACACCGGCGCGCACACCCGCACAATTTCGCCAATCTCGTAGTAACGAATAAAGCCTCCGAAGTTGTCTGGCACTTCGACATACAGATCAAGCGGCATGCTCACCGCCGCGCGAATCGCCGCCAGCTTGGCCAGATCGAGATCAGTCGGCACATTGTAGGTGCTGGCGCCCAATCGCTCTTGCAGCAGCACAGACGCCGGGTTGGCCGCGCCCATCTGCACGGATATCTTGAACACAAAATCGGCGGGCAGCTCGCCTTTCCTGCGCATCTCATCGGCCACCCAAAGCAAGCCCTCATCGGCTATCAACACGCTGCGAATGCCCAGCGTCGCAGCGCGCTTGATGTCTTCGACCGCATAAATGAGCTGATCCATGCCGCGATGGCGCGCACCCAGGTTTTTGCCTGCCAAGGACAGAATCTGAGATCCTGTCTCCCATGCCGCGCGCGGACCCACAAACAGGCTTACCTCGACATTGGCTTCGCGGCCCAATTGGGCCATGGCACGAATCTCATCGTCGGTCATCAGCATGATACCGCTGCCCTGGCTGATGCGGTGCACGCGCACCTTGCGGCGCTGCGCTTCCTCCAGCACCGCGCGCATGGCGTTGGGGCCTTCAACGCTGGCAATTTCAACACGATACTGCGCGCCATCGGGAAATCGCTTCGACGAGGAAGGCAGCGCGTTTAAGTCGCCTGTGGGCAGGCCCATGCCTGCCAAAAACTGTCGGGTTTCATGAAACGGGTCAAATTGTGCTTCGGACATGGTATTAATGCGTAGCTCAGGCTGAATTCAAACAGTTCCTGCACGATACAATAATTCAGGCGAAAGGAGTTACATTATGGACAACAGCTCACCCCCTCCTGCTCCGAAATCCGAGATCATCAAGGTTTCGGCCGGTTCACGCTCGACAGCGGTGGCCGGCGCCATTGCGGGCATCGTCCGCGAGCAAGGCCGCGTGGACGTTCAAGCCATCGGCGCAGGCGCGGTCAACCAGGCCATGAAAGCCGCCGCAATCGCGCGCGGATACCTGCTTCTGGATGGCATCAACATCATCGTCATTCCGTCATTTTCAGATGTGATGATCGACGGCGCCGAACGCACCGCCGTCCGTCTTTCCGTAGAACCGCGCTAACCGGCCGCCTTGTCCTCCGCACCATCGCACATGCGCCTCGAACTTCACTGCCACAGCACCGCCTCCGACGGCCGATTGACCCCCACCCAGCTGCTTGATCTGGCCGCCTCGCGCAACGTCTCCACGCTGGCGCTCACCGATCACGACACCATTGCCGGACACGCCGAGGCCATGGCCGCCGGCGTCGAACGCAACATCCGCGTCATCGGCGGCATCGAAATCAGCACGCTGTTTGAGGGCAAAGAGGCGCACATCCTCGGCTACGGCGTACGGCCCAGCGACGACGGCACACGCGCCACACTCGATTCGCTGCGCGGCATCCGCGAGTCGCGCGCGCGCGCCATGCTGTCAAAGCTCTCCGAACAAGGCATCCACGTGTCCTATGAACGCGTCTGCGCGCTGGCAGGCGACGGCATGCTGGGCCGCCCGCACATCGCCCGCGCCATGCTCGAAGCTGGCGTAGTTGCCAGCATCCAGGATGCATTCGATCGATATCTGGCAGAAGGCAAATCGGCCTTTGTGGCCAACGACGCGCTCTCGCCAGCCGAAGCCGCCGCTTTGATCCACCGCGCGCATGGTTGCGTGGTGCTGGCCCACCCAGGCCTGTTTCACGGCAAATTTGACGCGCTATTCCAGCATCTACTCGAAGCCGATCTGGATGGCATCGAGATCTACTACCCGGAACACAATGCCAGCCAGATGGACGCGCTTGCAGCGCTGGCCCGCTCGCATGGGCTAATTGCCACCGGCGGCAGCGATTTCCATGCCGAAAATGGCCACCATGCGGCGGCGCTGGGCGATATGCAACTTCCGGATGGTTGTTTGGCCGCGCTCGACGCTAGAATTGCACGCTACGCGTAGGCGCCCTGGCGCCGCAGCGCCAGCATCATGAAATCATCACGCCTCATCATCGGTCTCGTCATCGCCGCCATTGCGCTGTATTTCACTTTTCGCGATATTGACTTCGGAGCACTGCGCAGCGCGCTGATCAACGCCGAATGGGTCTGGTTCGTCCCGGCTGCCGGGTGCTTTGCCGCCGTTCTGCTGGTGCGCGCCGGGCGCTGGGCGGTGATTCTGGGCGGCACGCGGCTCTCGACAACTTTTCACGCCATGAACATCGGCTACATGATGAACATGCTGCTGCCGGGCCGCCTGGGCGAAATCGGCCGCGCATATGTGATCGGCGAACGCACCGCCGTCAGCATGACGCGCGCGGTCAGCTCGGTCGTGGTCGAACGGCTGCTCGATCTGGCCGCGGTCGTCCTGATGCTAGCGGTCGTGGCCCAATTTTTGCCAATGTCGCCGGCATTGGTTCGGCCGGCCGCTATCTCGGGAGCGCTTGTGATGGTCCTGATCGCCGCCGTCGGCTTGCTGATCTGGCAAGCCGATCGCTTCGAACGCGTGTTGCGCTCGATCCTCTCGCGCTTGCCTAAGTTGAACGCAGAACAATGGGTCGCGCGCTTCCGCGACCTGTGCGCCGGATTTCGCGCCATCGGCCAGCCGCGCAGTTTGTTGGCGATCTTTGTGCTGACCCTGATGTTGTGGGCCTTTTCGATGCTGATGGCCTATTTGATGATGTTTGCCTTTGTGCCCGCGCGTTTTGATGCGGCCAGCCTGATGGTGATCGTCGCCAACCTGGGCGGCGCCATCCCCACACCCGGCGGCGTGGGTCCGGCCCAGTACTTTGCGAAACTCGCTCTCACCCCATTCGGCATCGACGAGGCGCGCGGCGTGGCGTTTGTGTTCGTTTGGTGGTTTGCGCAGCTATCGTTGCTGGTGGTGCTCGGCTTCATCGGCTTGTTGCGCGTCGGCATGAGCCTCTCCCAACTGCGCGGCCAGACCCAGTCGTGATACCTGCGATTTTGTCATGCGCATTCTGCAACTGCTCACCTACTACCGGCCGTGGATCAGCGGGCTGACCATTTACGTCGAACGCCTGTCGCGCGGCCTTGCCGCAGCCGGCCACGAAGTCACTGTGCTGACCTCGCAATACGACAAGGCATTGCCACGCGAAGAGACTGTGCATGGCGTGAACGTGCTGCGCGCGCCGGTGATGGCACAAATCAGCAAGGGCGTGATCATGCCGGGCTATGGCGCCGAGCTGCGGCGCGTGCTGCCCGCGTTCGATGTGGCGCATCTGCATTTGCCACAGTTTGACGGCGCCGGCATCTCGATCAACGCGCGGCTGCTGCGCAAGCCTTCATTGCTCACCATCCACGGCGATATCCGCCTGCCCGATCTGCCGTTGAACAAGGTCGTGCAAGTGGTCATCAACACGATGAACCGAATCGCCGGCCACAATGTCGACCGCGTGGTGTCGTATACCGAGGACTTCGCGGCGCACTCGGCCTTCATGTCGCGCTATGCGCACAAGCTGCGTGTGATCCCGCCGCCGGTGGACTTTCCCGTGCCCACGGCCGCCGACATCGCGGCCTTCAGGCAGAAGTGGCAACTCAACACACACCCGGTGATCGGCATGGTGGCGCGATTGGCCACGGAAAAAGGCGTGGAGGTGCTTGCCCGGGCGCTACAGATCGTGCTCGAAAAGCAGCCTGCCGCGCGCGTCATTTTTGCCGGGCCATTCAAAAACGTCATTGGCGAAGAGGCTTATGCGCATCGCATTCACGCCTTGATCGAGCGCTTGACGAACACGCACGGACGCTGCTGGGATTTTGTTGGGCCGCTGCAGGGCGCGGAACTCGCGGCGTTTTTTGCCGCCAGCGATGTGCATGTTCTGCCCAGCCTGAACAGCACGGAATCGTTCGGCCTGGTGCAGGTGGAATCGATGCTGTGCGGCACGCCGGTCATCTGCAGCGATTTGCCCGGCGTGCGCGTGGCGCCGCAAGTTACAGGCATGGGCGAAGTGGCGCCCATTGGCGACGCCGTGGCGCTGGCGCAGACCATTATGCGCGTATGCGAGCGGCGCGCCGACTATGTGAAACCGCGCGCCGAAATCGAAAGCCACTACAGCACCGCGCGCACAGTGCGAGAATACGAGGCGCTCTACCGCGAACTGGCCGGCAAACGAAACACGGAGTAATCCCGCATGCAACAAGACCCAGTGCAATCCGCGCCCGAGCGCGTCACATCCGAGCCCGTCCCGTCGCGTGGCGGCAGCCTCGGCACTTTGCTCCTGGGCATGGTCATCGGCGGCGCGGTGGTCGCGGGCCTGGTCAACTTTTCAAGCCCGCGCAAAGCGGAACCGGCCATCGATCTCGAAGCCATTCGCGCCGCCGCCCGCGACGGCGCGCAGCAAGGCGCGCGCGATGCGCTCAGCCAGCCTGCGCCGAACAGCGCTGCCAAGGCGCCCGGCGCAGGCGATGCCGCCACGCCCGCCTCGGGCGATCAGATTTTCAACGTAAGCCATCGTCCGGCCAACACTCTCGGCAATGCCGATGCGCCGGTGACCATCGTCGAATACAGCGATTTTGAATGCGGCTATTGCCGCAGCTTCTATAGCACCACGCTGCAACAGGTCATCAACGACTATGTCAAGTCCGGCAAAGTCAAGATCAGCTACAAGCACTTCCCATTTCTGGCGGATTCCTCCCTGCCCAAAGCGGTGGTGTCGGAATGCGCGGCAGAGCAAGGCAAGTTCTGGGAGATGCACAACGCCTTGTTTGGCGGGCGAATCCCCAAAGCCGACGAAGCCAGCATGAACCGGCAGGCGGCCCAGCTGGCAGCTGAATTTGGCATGGACGGTGCGCGTTTTGGCGACTGCCTGGTCAATCCCCAAGTGCGCCAGCGCGTCATCGACGACGCCAACGAGGGGCAAAAAGTCGGCGTGCGCGGCACACCCACGTTTCTCATCAATGGCAAGCCGCTGGTCGGCGCGCAACCGTATGCGGCGTTCCGAATGGCCATCGAGCAAGCCCAGTCGCGCCAATAGGCAGAATGCGTCATGGAAACCCTGCTCATCGTTGACGACGAAAAACACATTGTCGAGCTGATCGAGCTGTATGCGCGTCAGGCCGGCTACGCCGTCCTGAAAGCTCACGATGGCGCGACCGCGCTGAGCCTGATCGAAAGCGCCAAGCCAGACTTGATCGTGCTCGACCTGATGCTGCCGCGCGTCACCGGCTGGGACGTTTGCCGGCGCGTGCGGCAGGGCGGCGACACGCCCATCATCATGCTGACCGCGCGCGATGACGACGTGGACAAAATCGTCGGCCTGGAGCTGGGCGCCGATGACTATCTGACCAAGCCATTCAATCCGCGCGAGCTCATGGCGCGAGTCAAAGCCATCTTGCGCCGCTCCGCAGTCGCCGCGCCA
The DNA here is from genome assembly GCA_031368515.1 of Chloroflexota bacterium. GTDB lineage: Bacteria > Chloroflexota > Anaerolineae > J036 > Brachytrichaceae > CANJQH01. The sequence goes on along the minus strand of JANMNW010000568.1, from coordinate 3,877 downwards.
CCCGCAGCCGGAGCGGCGCCAAACGCTCGCGGAACCGTGCTTCGAATCGCCGAGCTGGTGGTCGACCCGGCCAGCCGCGAGGTCACCGCCGCAGGCGTGCCGGTGCGCCTGCGCGCCAAAGAGTTCGATCTGCTGCAGACGCTGGCTGAAAACCGCGGCGTGGTGCTGACTCGCGAAAAACTTCTGGAGCTGGTGTGGGGGTTTGACTTCGCCGGCGAGACGCGCACCGTCGATGTGCATGTCGGACAAGTGCGCAAGCGCATCGCCGGCAGCGGCGTCGAAATCGAAACTGTTTTCGGCGTCGGCTACAAGCTCATTGCGCCGTAGCCTGATTTTTACAACGCGATTACACCCGCACAGCCAAGACGTGGCATGATATTGGCCGGTCATGTCGCTTCGCCTTCGCATCTTCCTGTCGCACACCATCGTCATCGCCGTTGCATTGACCGCCGCATTTTTCACGCTGGCGGTGCTGCTGCGCAATGTGCCGGAGCGGCAGCGACAGGTTCAACTGGCCGCGCGCGCCGAAGACATGGCCGATTTTGGCCGCCTGTTGCTGGTCAACGAAAACAACACCGAACGCGCGCGCGAGCGTTTGGCGCGCTTTGCCGCCGCCCGGCGCGTGCGCGTGCTGGTGACCGACGCCAGCGGCAACGTGACCGATGACAGCGCAATTGCTGCGGCCGCCTCGATGAAGGGCAAGCAGCTGGATCTCTCGCAGCGGCTGGAAGCGCCGGCCGTGGCCAACCAGGCCAGCATTGGCGATTTCCGCGACGCGACCGGCCGGCGCTTTCTGTTTGCCGCCGTGCCCGCGCAGCAAAACCGCACCTGGCTGGTTCTGGCGCAACTCGCCGCCGAACCGCGCCTGACGCTTGGCGCTATCGACGATTTGACCACCTCGCTGGCGCGCGCCGCCATTTTGGGCCTGGCTTTGGCCGCCATCGTCGCCATTGTGGTCGCCCGGTCGATCTCACAGCCAATCCAGCGCGTCGCACACGCCGCTCGCGCCATGGCCAACGGTGATCTCAAACAGCGCGTGGCGCCTGGCGGGCCGGCGGAGATCCGCCAGCTGGCCGGCGATTTCAACAGCATGGCCGCGCGGGTGCAGGCGGCGCAACAAACCGAGCGCGACTTTGTCGCCAATGTCTCGCACGAGCTCAAGACGCCTCTGACCTCAATCCAGGGGTTTGCACAAGCCATTCGCGAGGGTGCCGCAACCGACACCGACCACGCCGCCGGCATCATTCAGGATGAGGCTGCCCGGCTGCTGCGCCTGGTCAACGGCTTGCTGGATTCGGCGCGCATCGAATCCGGCGCCATTCAGATGTCGCGCAGGCCAGTGCAGGTGGAAGAGATTGTCGGCGTTTGCGTGGGCCGCTTTGCACAGCGAGCCGCGGCCGCGCAGGTTGCTTTGACCGCCGAGCACGATCCTGCCCTGCCGGCGATCAACGCCGACGGCGACAGGCTGGCCCAAGTCTTCACGAACCTGATTGACAACGCGCTCACGCACTCGTCAGCCGGCGGGCGCGTCAGCGTGGAATGCCTCATCGCTGGCGCTGGCATTGAGATCAGCGTGACCGATCGCGGCGCAGGCATCGCGCCGGACGACTTGCCGAACATTTTTGAGCGTTTCTACCAGGCCGACAAATCCCGCAGCGGGGGCTTGGGCGCCGGGCTAGGACTGGCCATCTCCCGTCAGATTGTCGAAGCCCATGGCGGCGTTATCTCTGCGCAGAGCGTGCTCGGCATCGGCACCCGCATGCGGGTCAGCCTGCCGCTAACGACAAAAACCTAGCACTAGAACTCATCCTGAAAATGTGGGCCCCTCCTTTTTCGCCAACGTTTCAGGTGTGCAAGCAAGGTGGAGTCCACATTTTAGGATGAGTTCTAGCCCTCGGCGGCCAGGCGAGCCACAAACTCGCCCGCGATGCCGTCTCGAATGGAGGTGTCGCACACGTGCAGCGCCTTTGCGCCTGCGGCGGACATGAGCTCGCGCACGATGATGGCGCCAAACAGCACCATGTCGATGCGGGCGCTTTTGAGGCCCGGCAACGCCAGCAGATCGTCCACGGTCATCGCCGAGAGCGTGCGAACCCAATTTTCGATGGCTTCGGCGGAAATGGCGTAACCGCGCAGCGATTCGCCCGTCCCTTTGCTCGCTTGCTCGATGCGCGCTAGCGCACGCACGGTGCCGCCGATGCCGACCAGCTTTGCGCCGCCGCTCAGACCATCGCGCAGCCAGGCGTTGTCGCCAAATTTGCCGGCCACAAATGCGCGCATGGCTTCGAGCTCGCCCGGGCTTGTCGGCGCAAAATGTGGGAAGCGGCGCAACAGGCGCAAGGTGCCCAGCAGGTAGCCGTGCGTGGCCACAACCTGCCCGGCCTTGAGCCGCGCAATGTGCAGGCCGCCGCCGCCCAGATCGAAGATTAGGCCCGATTGCATGTCAAGCGCCTGGCTCACCCCGCGCGCGGCATATTCAGCCTCTTCCTGCTCGGACAGCACGCGCACTTCAATGCCGGTCGCGCCGAGCAGCCGTTGTATGGCGCTGTCGCGATTCGGCGCGGTGCGCAGCGCGCTGGTCGCCACAGCGATAATCTGTGATGGCGAGATTTGCGCTGAGGCGCATTTGCCTTTGAATGTTGTCAGAGTCTGCGCAATCGCGTCCAACGCGGTGTTGGTGAGATTGCCGGACGCATCAACGTGTTCAATCAGGCGCAATCGCGCGCCGTCGTCGTAGTCGTAAAGGTGCCGGTAACCGCTGGCGTCGCAGGCATACAGCGAGAGCCGCGCCGTGTTGGAGCCAAGGTCGATTACCGCGATTTCGCGTGTTTGAGTCATAGTCGTCGCACGGCAGCTTGCGCGGCCGAGATCATGGGCAAGCATGCAAGTATTGCGCTAACCAGACGTTAAGTCTAGATGAAGAAAAGGTGAAGGCAAGGGGTCGGTGGGCAGAGCTTACTGGCGTGCCGGCGGCGCGCCAAAATTGACCGTCCAGTAATGCCGGAGGGCGCTTTGCGCGTTGGACGCATAGCCGACGCCCGCCTCTGTGTACATCGGATTCAAAATCGACGCTCGATGCGGCGGGCTGCGCATCCAGCCTTCCACCATTTTTGCGGCGTCGCCCTTGTATCCGCCGCCGATGTTTTCGCCGATGGTCGACCAGGCGTAGCAGGTGGCGTCGATGCGAGCGCGATAGTCGCTTTTGTCCGAGCTGACATGATCGAAAAAGTCGTTGGCCGCCATGTCAGCGCTGTGCCTGCGCGCCGCCTGCGTGAGCAAGTCCGACCCTGAGAGCGGAGCAAGTTTGCGCGCGACGCGTTCGAGATTGATGAGCTTCAAAATCTGGCGCTCCATGGCCTCGTCTTGTGCGGGGAGGTCGGCGAAACGCCGGGCGCAGGGCGTCGGCGTGACAGCCGGGCGCGCGCTTGAATTGGGCGTGGCCCCGGCAAGGCCAGGAGGCAGCAGACGGGCGGGCAGCGGCTGGGCGGCTACGCGCGTCGGACCCGCCATCGGCCCAGGCAGAGCCGCAGTCGACACCCGATTCGCATGGGAGAAGGACATTGCGCCCAGGGACAACAACAACCCGCCTAGAAAAGCCCCAATGACGGCGCCACGATGTTTCACGCATCGGGATAGTCGTTCCGGATGCCGCTAACTGCACAGTCGTCTCTGCACTGCCTCGGCGTGCCAACTGCGCTGGGAGAATAGATTCAGTCTAGACAATATGAACAATGTAATATAATATGCGCGAATGGAGACATTCAAGACGGGTGAATTCTCGCGATTAACTGGGGTTGCGATCAAGACGCTGCAAAAGTGGGATCGCGAGGGAAAGCTGAAATCGAGCCGGACTGCGAGCAATAGGCGTTTCTACACA
>JANMNW010000481.1:0-9115 GCA_031368515.1 Chloroflexota bacterium | reverse complement strand
ATGAAGTCGAGCGTCTTGTCCATCTGCGCGCGGTCGATGCGCGTGAATGGCCGCTCGCCGTCCGGCCGCGCGATGGGCGGCATGATCCCGAGCACGCCGCCGCGCGCCGCCAGCGCGCGCATCACATCCGGCGGCATGTTGCGCAACGAAGGCTCGCGCTCGCGTGGATTCGAGTGAGACGCCACCACCGGCGCGGACGAGGTCTCGATGATGTCGCGCGCGCAGATGTCGTTGCTGTGCGCGAGGTCGATGACGATGCCGTTTCGATTCATCTCCTGAATCATGCGCGCGCCCAGCTCGGTCAGCCGGCCGCCCGAGCGCGTCTCGTTGTAGGCGTCGTAGCCCAGATCGCGCATCGCTTGCGAGAGCGTGATCATGCGCAACCCAAGCCGCGCAAACATGCGCAGAGTGCCGGGCGAGTCGCCAAACCAGTCGCTGCGGTTGGAGCCCAGGAGCAACCCAATGCGGCCGCTGGCCCGCGCAGCGACGATATCGCCGCGGCTGCGAATGAGCAGCACTTTGTCCGGATGCGCCTCGACGTTCTGCAGGAAACGGTCGAGCACTGCGGCGACAAGCTGCGTGCTGTTCTTGATGGCCAGCGTCAAAAACAGCGCTTCGCGTCCGGGATCATCCGCGCGGCCGGCGCGGCGCTCGGGCTGGCTGCGCCACAGGCTGGCAAAGTTGTCGTCGTATTCTTTTGGCCCGCCTTTGCACACAACCAGGCTCAGCCCCCACTCGCGCCATTTGATGAAATCGCCTCGGCAGGTGGTGGCGTCAAGCGCGCCGAGATCGATGTCGTCGACAAGGTGGCGCGGGTGGGTCAGGTTTTCGCCAAGCATATCGGCGATCGGATGCACGCGCTGAAACGCGCGCGCCCGCTCGCTGATGCCCGTGATCCAGCCGTCGCTCATAGGGTGCGTTAGCGCGTGTTGATTGAGCCGCGCACATAGTCGGCGTCGTCGCTGACCAAAAACGCCAGTAGCTTGGCCACGCCGATTGGATCGCCCAAATCGCTCGCCGTGGCTTTGACCGCTTCTTTGGGGTCCTGGCCTTTCAGGAGCGCGTCCTGTTCGATCACCGAGAGTTTCATCGCGGTGCTGATGTTGCCCGGGCACACCACGTTGACGCGGATGCCTTCCGGGCCAAGCTTGTTGGCCATGGTGATGCCCAGCGCACTCACGCCGCCTTTGCTGGTGCCATAGGCATACGACGAACTGCCGCCGTGCGCAGCCCCGGACGAGATCAGCACAATCACGGGCTTATTGCCGCGCTTGAGCAGCGGGGTGGCGTGTTTGGCGCACAGGAAGCTGCCCACGGTGTTGACTTCCAGCACCTGCCGGAACATGGCCATGTCGAAATCCTCAATCGGCACAAACGCGCCTTTGAGCACGCCGGCGGTCTGCACCAGCCCATCCAGTTTGCCGTGGCTTGCGGCGATGCTGGCGCAGAGCGCCGCGACGCTGGCGTCGTTGGTGACATCGACTTGCACGAAACTGCCGCCGATGGCTTTGGCTGTGGCCGCGCCTTCAGCCGCGTTGAAATCGGCCACGATGACCGCGGCGCCGCGGTCGGCGCAGAGTTGGGCGGTGGCTCGGCCGATGCCTGTCGCGCCGCCGATGACGAGGATGGTTTTGTCTTTAAGGTTCATAGCTCTGTAGTTTCGCGGACAACTGTAGCAGTGCGAGCGTTGCCAGTACTGCCAAAATGCGGCCATAACTAGGTCGTTGCAAAGATGCGCGTGCCGATGTTACGTTCGGCTCTGGCGATAGGCAAATGGCCAAGGCGCGAGGCCGCCTGGCTGACACTTGCTGACAGTTTTGAAAAAGTACCCACGTTAAGGTGGGGCCCACGGGGTGGGTGCTGAGCCATTTGCACTTGCCACGCGCGCGCCTACACTCGGCCGTGTGGACATGGCAACGGTTACCGCCGCGCCGAGCGTATTGTGCGCAGGGCTGCTCGTCGCCGACCTGTTTGTGCCGCCGTTGCGGCGCCTGCCAGCGGCAGGCGAACTGATCGCCACCGACGGTTTTCTCGTCGACACCGGCGGCTGCGCGGCCAATACCGCCACCGCGCTGGCAAAACTCGGCGTGCGCGCGGCTGTTGCCGGCACGATTGGCGAAGACGTCTTTGGCGACTTTGTGCTGCGCGATCTGTCGCGCAAAGGCGCCGACACGCGCGGCATCGCACGCTCGGCAAAACATGGCACCTCGCAAACCGTGATCTTGCCTGTAATTGGCGAAGACCGGCGTTATATCCACACTTTTGGCTCCAACGCCGACTTTACGGTCGATGACGTAGACCGCGGCGCGCTGACTCAGGCGCGGGTGTTGTGCGTGGGCGGTTATCTGGCCTTGCCCGGATTGAACCCGGATACGCTTGGCGCCCTGTTCAAGATGGCGCACGCTTCCGGCGTGATTACGGTTCTAGATGTAGTGGTGCCCGCCGGCGACGCCGCCGCCGCTGCGCGCGCCATGGACGCGCTTGATCCGGTGCTGCCGCACACCGATTTCTTTCTGCCCAACGATGAAGAGGCGCAACGCTTAACCGGAGAGGCCGACCCGCGCGCGCAGGCTGAGGCCCTGTTGAAAACCGGCTGCGGCACCGTCGTTGTCACCCAGGGTGCGCGCGGCGTGCTTGCGGCCCATGCGGGCGGCGTCATCGAACAGCCGGCGTTCAAGGTCGATGTCGTCGATGGTTCCGGCGCGGGCGACGCCTTCGCCGCAGGCCTGATCGCCGGTTTGCTGGACGACATGCCGCTTGAGCACGCGCTGCGCCTGGGGGGCGCGATGGGCGCATCGGCCTGCACTGCGCTCGGTTGCAGCGCCGGATTGTTCAACCGCGCGCAAGCCGAAGCGTTTATCGCCTGACACATCATGCCGCTGCAATCACTCTCAACGCTGTTTGACGCTGCGCGCCGCGGACGCTACGCGCTGGGCTATTTCGAAGCCTGGGACGCCTCGTCGTTGGAAGGCGTGCTGGCCGCGGCCGAAGCCGAAAACGCGCCCGTGATTTTGGGCTTCGGCTGCATGATGCTTGATCGCGCCTGGCTCGACGCCGGAGGCGTTGAGCTGCTCGGCGCGCTGGGCCGCAGCGTGGCCGTGCGCGCGCGCGTGCCGGTGGCGCTGATCCTGAACGAAGCGCAGACGGTCGATCAGGCGCGCCGCGCAATGGACGCCGGCTTCAACGTCATCATGGTCGACACCTCGGCCTGGGACACGCCGCGCGCCATCGCCGCGCTGGCCGAACTCACGCGCGAGGCGCACGCGCGTGGTGTGGCGGTCGAAGCCGAGCTCGGCCGGCTGCCCGACGCCGTCGACGCGGGCATCGACGACTCGCAAGCAGCGCTGACCGATCCGGAACAGGCGGCGGCGTTTGTCGCCGCCACCGGCGTGGATTGCCTGGCCGTTTCGATCGGCAATGTGCATCTGCTGGTTAACGGCTATGCGCCGGTCGACATGGCGCACTTGGAGCGCATTCATGCGCGCGTGCGCGTGCCGCTGGTGATTCACGGCGGCACAAGCTTTCCGCCCGCGCAGGTGCCGCGCGCCATCGCCGCCGGCGCGTTGAAATTCAACGTCGGCACCATTCTTAAAAAAGTCTATCTTGAAGGCTTGCGCGCATCGGTGGATGCGTTGCCGCAATCGCCAAATGTTCATGATCTGATGGGGTCGCACAAAGCGGCCGATTTGATGCGGGCGGGCCAGACGCGCATGACCGACAAAGTGCGCGAATTGATCCGGCTGTATCGCACTTAATTATTGCCGTCTATGGATTACTTTGACCGTCAACCGACCGACAAGCTGCTGCATCTGTATTGCCAATTGTTGTTGCTGCGCCTGTTTGAGGAGCGCGTCTATCACGTATTTTTGCAGGGCGAGCTGCCCGGTACGCTGCACCAGTATCAAGGCCAGGAGGCGGTGGCCGTGGGGGTGTGCGATCACCTGAGCCACACCGACTGGATCACCTCGACCCATCGCCCGCACGGCCACGCCATCGCCAAAGGCGTGAGCTCGCGCGCGGCTATGGCCGAACTCTACGGCAAGGCGACCGGCTGTTGCGGCGGCAAAGGCGGGTCAATGCATTTGGGTGATCCGGCAGTGGGCATGCTGCCTGCCATCGCCATCGTCGGCGGCGGCAACAGCGTGGTCATCGGCTTGGGCCTGGCATTCAAGCTGCGCAAGACGCAGCAGGCGGCAGTTTGCTTCTTCGGCGATGGCGCTACGAACGAGGGTGCGTTTCACGAAAGCCTTAACTTTGCCGCGGTGCAAAACTTGCCGATCGTGTTTGTGTGCGAGAACAATTTGTATGGCGCGTCGACGGCCTATCACAAGGTCTCGCGCGTGACCGATGTGGCCGAACGCGCCAAAGCCTATGGCGTGCCCGGCGTAATCGTCGACGGCATGGATGTGCTGGCGGTGCACCAGTCTGCAGCCGAGGCCCTGGCGCAGGCGCGTGCCGGCAACGGTCCGATCTTGCTTGAATGCAAGACCTATCGCTTTATCGGCCACAGCCGCAGCGACGCGCGCGGCTATCGCAGCAAGGAAGAGGAAGCCGAGTGGAAGGCGCGCGATCCGATCAACACCCTGGGCGGCCGGCTGCTGGGCAGCAGCCGCGCGACCGAAGCGCAGCTCGGCGCGATTGAAGCCAGTGTGGTCGCCGAACTCGACGACGCGGTTGAGTTCTCGCGCAACTCGCCTGACACCACACCCGAGATGGCGCTGGAGGACGCATATGCCTGAGCAACAAGCAGCCGAGCGCAAGCTCACCATCGCCGAGGCGCTGCGCGAAGGCATCGCCGAGGAGATGCGCCGCGATCCGAACGTGTTCCTGATCGGCGAAGACGTCGGCATCCCCGGCGGCTTTGGCGGTGCGTTTGGCGTGTATCTCGGTTTGCCGGAGGAATTTGGCGCCGAGCGCATCATCGACACGCCAATCAGCGAGAAAGCAATCGCAGGCGCGGCGATCGGCGCGGCGCTGATGGGCATGCGCCCAATCGCCGACATGCAGTATTCGGATTTTCTGTTTGAGTGCATGGACGAACTGGTCAACCAGGCGGCGAAGATGCGCTACATGTCCGGCGGCAAGCTAAAAGTGCCGATGGTGATGCGCGCCCCGGTGGGCGCGACCAACCGCGGCGCGCAGCACGGCCAATGCCCGGAGAGCTTCTTTATTCACGTGCCGGGTTTGAAGGTTGTGTGTGTTTCGGATGCCTATCACGCCAAAGGTCTGATCAAGAGCGCGGTGCGCGACGACAACCCGGTTCTGGTGTTCGAGCACAAGCTGCTGTATGGCAGCAAGGGCCGCGCCATGGCCGGCGGCATCGAGCTGACCACGCATGTGCCGCGCGAAGAGTATCTGGTGCCGATCGGCAAAGCAGTAGTCAAACGCCCCGGCAGCAGCGTGACCGTGGTGGCGACGCACATCAGCTTGTATCGCGCGTTGGCGGCGGCGCAGGAACTTGCGGCCGAAGGCATCGAGTGCGAGGTGATCGACCCGCTCAGCCTGGTGCCGCTGGATACCGAGACGCTGTGGGCGTCGGTGCGCAAGACTGGCCGGCTGGTCATTGTGCACGAAGACACGCTGACCGGTGGGTGGGGCGCCGAGGTTGCCGCGCGCGCGGCCGACGAGTGCCTGTTCTCGCTCGAAGCGCCGATCAAACGCGTGGCCGCGCACGATGTGCCGCTGCCGGTCGCGCCGATCATGGAGCAGACGGTGGTGCCGAGCGTGGCGCGCATCAAAGCCACCATCAAGGGGATCTGCCAGTGAACGCCGTGATTATGCCCGCGCTCGGCCAAACCTCCGACGAGCTGAAAATTCTGGGCTGGCTCAAACAAGAGGGTGAGGCCATTGCCATCGGCGAGCCGCTGGTCAATCTGGAAACCGACAAGACCACGATTGAAGTCGAATCAGCCTTTGGCGGCGTGCTGCTGAAAATCGTGCATGGCGTCGACGCGGTGATCCAAGCCGGCCAGGTCATCGCCTACATCGGCCAGGCGGGTGAGATTCCGCCCGAGACACCATCAACTTCGGCGACATCATCCGCGCCGGTCGCGCCATCCGCATCTCCGGCACCCACTTTGCCGCCGCCTGCGGCGCCCGCGCCCACCGGAAAAGTGCTGGCCACCCCGGCGGCGCGGCTGCTGGCGCGCGAGCGTGGCATCGATCTTGCGGCGATCACCGGAAGCGGACCGAATGGGCGCATTGAGCGAGAGGATGTTGAGCAATGGACAAGATAAAACTGTTTGTCGTCCCGCACACGCATTACGATGCCGAAGTCTTTCTGACCCGTGACGTCACGCTCAAGTGGGGCTCCGAACACATCCTCGATGCATTGTTTCTTCTCGACACCGATCCGGACTATCGGTTTGTGCTGGATCAGCGCTGCTATGTCGAAGGGTTTGCGCAACTGCATCCGGAACAGGCCGCGCGGCTGAAGGCGCATGTGAAATCCGGCCGCGTGGAAATCGCGGGCGGCATGCACGCCATGCCCGACGCAAACCTGCCCAGCGGCGAATCGCTGGTGCGACAGGCCATATTTGCCCAGCGCTACTATGCGCGCGAGTGGGGCGGACGCTCGACCACGGGCTGGATGCTCGATATCTTTGGCCATCACCCGCAAATGCCGCAAATCATGCGCAAAGCGGGGTTCGACAGCTATGTGTTCTGCCGCGGCCTGGAGCAGCGCGATCACGCCGGCTTCAATTGGGTGGGGCTGGATGGCAGTACCGTGCGCGCCGAGTGGCTGCCGTATCACTACTGCGTGCTGGGCGTGTCGCCGAACACGCTGCCCGAGTTTCGCACAGCGATCGACGCCTATGTGCACGACGTGATGCGCGGCTATGTCTACAACGGCAATGTGCTGGCGCTGGCCGGCCTGGATCTGCACACGCCCAATCCAAACTTGCCGGGGCTGATCCGCCAATACAACGCCATCCAGGACAAGGTTGAGGTGGTGCTGGCCACGCCACGCGAGTATCTGCAGGCGCAGGCCGGCGCCAAACTGCCCGAGCTGTCTGGCGATTTCAACTCGCTGTTCACCGGATGCTTTTCCGCGCGCATTCTGCTCAAGCGGCGCAACCGCGAACTGGAGACCAGCCTGTTCAACGCCGAAAAACTGATGGCGATCAACTGGGCCAACGCCAAGAAAGGCAAAGCCGCGGTCGACGAACTGGAAGAGGCGTGGGAGCCGGTGCTTTTTAATCAGCAGCACGATCTGATCTGCGGCAGCCATGTCGACGCCTCATACGAGCGCGCGTGCGACCGCTACAAGCGCGCGGCCAAGCTGGTGGCGCTCAACACCGAACGTTCGCTCAATGCGCTGACCGACGGCATCGACACGCGCGGCGATGGCATTCCGCTGGTCGTGGTGAACACGCTGGCGCAGGCTCGGCGCGATGTGGCGCGCTGCACGCTGGGGCTGGCCGGCGAGCGCTGGCATGCGCTTGCGCTGTATGACGCGGACGGCGCGCGCGTGCCGTTACAGCTCGATGGCGTGCTGCACCATCCGGATGGCAGCATCAAACGCGCCGATCTGATCTTCATCGCCGATGCGCCCTCGTTGGGCTACGCCACCTATTTTGTGCGCGAGGACAGCGGGGCAAGCGACGCGCCGGGCACCGATTTGCGGGCGCGCGGCGGCGGGTTGCCGCGCATCCCCGGGTTGTTTTTTGGCAATCACTATCCAAACGACGGTTGGATCGGCAACGAGCACTTCGATCTGCACATTGATGTGCGCACCGGCGCGATTCGCTCGTTGAAGCTGCGCGCAAGCGGTTGGGAAGCCGTGGCCGCGCATGAGCATGGCTTCGCCACCGTGTGCCGCCAGGAAGATCGCGGCGATCCGTGGGAATACTACGGCCCCCTGCGCGGCGATGTGATGAGCACCGACAACCGGCCGGACCCGGTGCCCGGCCGCGGAGAGCGGCGCGCGATTTTTAGCGATGAGTACGGCGGGCAGGGCCGTGTAACGGCCGGACCGGTGATGGCCGAATACATGATGCGCGGGCCGCTGGGCGATGGCGAATACGTGACGCGGGTGCGCGTGTATGCCGGCATTCGCCGCGTCGAGCTGGAGACTGAGCTGGTCAACCAACAGCCGTTTGTGCGCTATCGCAATGTCTTTCCGCTCAATCTTGACGCCCCGCGCATCACGCACGAAATTCCGTTTGGCGCGGTCGAGCGGCCAAACGGCGAGTTTCCCGCGCAAAACTGGGTCGATGTGTCGGATGGCGCGCATGGCCTGGCCGTTATAAACAAAGGCATTCCGGGCCACGGCTTGATTGGCAACGAGTTGAGCACCTCTCTGATGAAGTGCGCGAAGATCGTAGCCTATGGCGCGGTGGGCGGCTACGACCCGGCCACCAAAGTCGATGCCGGGTTCGAAATCGGCGTGCGGCACAAATTTGAGCAAGCGCTGCTGCCACACACGGGGGGCTGGAGCGCGCAGCAACTGCATCACGAAGGCGCGGCATTCAACGCGCCGCTGATCGTGCGCGCATGCGCGCCGCACGACGGGGCGCTGCCCGTTCGCGGCAGTTTTGTCGCGCTTGAGCCGGCCAATTTGGCGTTGCACGCGATGTTTGTCGACGGCCGCGAGTTGGTGCTGCGCGTGGCCGAAGCGGCCGGCGAACCAGCGCAGGGAAAGATCAAGCTGCGCTGGCCAATCGCCGCCGTAACTGAGACCAACTTTGTCGGCGACGATTCGCGCCGCGTGCGCGCCGCGCGCGACAGCTTTCGCTTCAACGCGACGCCCTTTGAAATCAAAACGTTTCGCGTGGCGCTGGATCGGTGAGCGGGTTGCGCCTGCATTTGCAATTCGCGCCGCGCGTCCTACACTGCCGCCATGCGCGCAATCCTGCGGCACACAGCTTTGCGAGGTACTCATGTATAACGAAAATCGGCTTGATCCCGAACTGAAGGAGCTCGCGCCGCTCTTCGCCAACTTTATCGACCTGGACGACATTCCGGCCATGCGGGTGAATTTGGCAGCCTTGCTTGCGATGGGCGGCGCCCAGGCGCCGGCGTTTGACGATGTGGCGGTCGATGACATGCATGCGTCCGGCGCCAAACGCGCGCCAGATGTGCTGGTGCGCGTCTATCGGCCGAAGAGTTCAAA
>JANMNW010000480.1:0-7577 GCA_031368515.1 Chloroflexota bacterium | reverse complement strand
CAGCGGGATCAACCCCAGCAGCGCGAGGAAACCTGGCCAGAGCATATCCATTGTCCAACTCCATCCGAACAAGCGTTTAGGGCACGCGGCCAAACCACAGCATCGACAGCACACCGCCGATCAGCAGGATCACAATGCTGGCGCCGGCAAAGATGGATGTCACTTCCATGTCTTCCGGCCGCACCAGCAGCTCCATATCCAGCCGGTCATAGATGGCGCGCAAGTCTTCGCCCGTGCGGGCGTTGAAGTATGCGCCTTCGGTCATCGCTGAAATCGCCTGCAGCATGCTTTCATCCAGGCGTGTCTGCACTGTGAAGCCATCCAGGGTCAACGGCACGCCGCCGGGGCTGCCCACCCCCACTGTGTGAATGCGCACGCCGCGGTCGATCGCCTCCTGCACCGCCGCCATCGGATCAGGATTTTGCGTGTTTTCGCCATCGGTCAGCAGCACGATCGAGGCCGAAGCAAACGTGCCTTTGGGCACCGGCGTGGGCGACGGCGTGGGTTCCGGCGTGCTGTTGTTGTAGTAACGCGTGCGCGGGCCGGTGCGCGCCACTTCAATCGACCGCAGCGCGGCCAATATGCCGTTGGCCAGTGACGTGCCCCGCCCAGGCTCCAGGCGTTTGATGGCAGTGATCAGCGTCTCTTTGTTGTTGGTCGGCGTTTGCACCTGCATGCCGCTGTCGCTAAACGCCACGATGCCCACGCGCACGGTTTGCGGCTGCCGCTCCACAAACGCGCGCGCGGCAGTCTTGGCCGCTTCCATGCGGGTGGGCTCCATGTCGGTGGCGGCCATGCTTCCTGAAACGTCAAACGCCAGCACCACGGTGCCCTCCAAACGCGGCAGGCTGACGGCCGCCTGCGGCCGCGCCAGCGCCAAAATCGCCAGCGTGAGTCCGGCAGTCAACAACATCGGCGGCACATGCCGGCGCAGGCCCATCGCTTTACCGGGCGCGCGCTGCAACATCGCCAGGCTGCCATACTTGCCGGCGATGGTCCGGCGCCGGCGCTGCGCGATGATGTACAGCACGGCGAACACCGGTATCAGCGCCAGTGCGGCGAGCAGGACGGGCCAGATAAACGTCATGCGTTCTTGTATCACCGTTTTTTGCGGCGCGCGGCAAAGCGCAGCAGCGCGCGCACCACATCGTCTTCGGTCGAAAGCGCCAGCGCATCGACGCCGGCACGCTTCAATGTCTCGCTCAACGCCGCCTCGCGCGCGAGCGCCGCTTCCTTAAAGCGCTTGCGGAATTTTTTGTCGTGCGTGTCGACATACAGCTGCTCGCCGGTTTCGGCGTCTTCCATCAGCAGTGGGCCGATGTCAGGCAGTTCGACTTCGCGCGGGTCCCACAGCCGCACCGCCAGCACCTCGTGCTTGCGCGTCAGCAGGCGCAGCGGCGTTTCCCAGCCCGGCGCGCTGATGAAATCGGACACGACAAACACCAGCGCCCGGCGCTTGATCGAGCGCAGCGCGCTTTCAAACATCGGCGTCAAATCGGTGAATGGCGCGCGCGCCAGCGGCTGCTGCTTGAGCAGGTCGTTGATCAGGCGAAGCACCTGCATGCGCCCGCCGCGGGCGGGGATGACCTTGGCGTCGATCTTCTGCGCCGCCTTGCCCGCCATTGCGGGCGTGCCCGCGCCGCTGTACAGGACCGCGCCAACGCGATTGCCATGCTTGGTCAGCACACGCGCCAGCGAGGTGACAAAATCGATCAGCATGGCGCGTTTCTGGTGCTGCATCGTGCCAAAATCGATCGACGGGCTGAGATCCAGCAGAAACCAGGCGGTGATTTCGCGATCTTCGACATACTGGCGCACATGCGGCACATCCATGCGCGCGGTGACATTCCAGTCGATGAAGCGCACATCGTCGTCGGCCTGGTACTCGCGCAGATCGGCGAAGTCTATGCCGTTGCCGTAGAACAGGCTGCGATAGTCACCCTGCAGCAGGCCGTCCAGGCGGCGCACCACCTTCCAGTCCAGCCGCTGCAGGATGCGCTCAGGCGTTTGTGTGGATGCGGGCGTTGACATGTTCTTGCAAAGGCACCACCGGAATCGGGATGCGATCGAGCACTTTTTTGACAATGTCGTCGCCGCTAATGTTGTCGGAGAGCGCTTCGTAGGTCGGCACCACGCGATGGCGCAGCACGTCCAACGCCATGTCGAGCACATCCTGCGGCAGCACATAGCCGCGGCCGCGCACAAAGGCCAGCGCGCGGGCGGTCAGAATCAGGTTGATCGACGCGCGCGGGCTGGCGCCGAACATGACATAGCGCTGCAGGTCTTTCAGGCCAAAATCCTGCGGCTGCCGCGTGGCGGTGACCATGCGGATGGCGTATTCGATGATGGCCGGGTCGACATACACCTGATAGGCGCGCTGCTGCAATTCCAGCAACTGCTCGATGCTGATGACTTTTTGCACCGCCTCCAGCACGCCGGTCATGCGCTCGACGATGACAAACTCTTCCGTCGGCGTGGGGTAGCCGACCAGCACCTTGAGCATGAAACGGTCGACCTGAGCCTCAGGCAGCGCATAGGTGCCTTCGGTTTCGATCGGGTTCTGGGTGGCCATCACCAAAAAGGGATTGGGCACCTTGAACGTCTCGCGGCCGATGGTGACCTGGCGTTCCTGCATCACTTCGAGCAATGCGCTCTGCACTTTGGCGGGAGCGCGGTTGATTTCATCGGCCAGCAGCAAGTTGGTAAACACCGGGCCGAGCGAGGTGTTGAACTCGCCGCTTTTTTGGTTGTAGATGCGCGTGCCGATCAGGTCGGCCGGAACCAAGTCGGGCGTAAACTGAATGCGCTTGAATTCGCCGCCGATGGCTTCGGCGACGGTTTTTATCGCCATCGTTTTGGCCAGGCCAGGCACGCCCTCGACCAAAATGTGGCCGCGCGCGAGCAGCGCCACGATTAAGCGTTCCAGCAGATTGTCCTGCCCGACGATGACCTTTTTGATCTCATACAGCACGCGCTCCATCGGCGCGCCGGGTTTTGCATCCATGATTCACCTCGACTGAAACCGACCAGGAACCCGATTCGACGCATCTGCCGAATCATGTTCCAGCCTTACGAATCATCCCAAGCAACAGCGAGCGATCTCACTATCACTCGAGATGACAGCACGAATTCCAAACTCACGCTCTGTCAGTATGCCGGCGCGCCAGCAGCGCCGCCTGCAACATTGATCGGCACGGCGAAACCAATGCCGGCAAACGACTCTTCTCCGCTGGGGTTCACCAACGCCGCCACGATGCCGACAACCTGGCCGTATCGATTAACTAACGGTCCGCCCGAGCTGCCCGGATTCACAGCCGCGTCAATCTGGATCAACCCTTCTATCACGCGGTCATTTTTGGGGTTAAACGTGCGGTCAAGCCCGGAGATGACACCGGCGGTCATCGAGCCATACAAGCCGATTGGGTTGGCCACCACAAACGCTTCGTCACCCACCCGCAAGCCGGCAGGATTGCCCAGCACTGCAGGGACAATTTGCGCCGGCGGCGTCAGCGCCTGCAGCACCGCAATGTCGTGCTCCGGATCTTCTTTGGTGACCTGAGCCGCGGAGCGCGTGCCATCGGGAAAAGTCACTTCGATTTTGGATGCATTGGCGACCACATGCAAGCTGGTCAAGATATCGCCACGATCGTTGACCACTACGCCGCTGCCTATGGCGTCCTTGAAATCGCCTTCGTCGTTGGGCACACTGCTTTCGATGAACACCAGCGAAGCGCGCACAGCGGCATAGGCCAGGGTTGAGTTGGCCGGCGCGGGCGTGACCGAGGCCATGACCCGGGCGGCCGCAGTGTTGACATCATTGAGCGTAAGAGCCGGCGGCGCTGGAAAGAGCGCGTTGTAAAGCCCCAACGCGGCAAATGTGGCCACCACGCCGGAAAGAAACGGCATTGCCGGGCCGAGCCGCGCGCGCAACCGCTGCATGAAGCCGGAAACGCCAGTGCGACCGGATGGGTTTTCCGGAGTGTCACTCATTGGATGGCATCGTTAATATCGTTCGTGGCTGAGATGCGAGTGAGAATGCTGTCAGCAATTCTTGCGCCCGCCACTCCGTTCAGCGGTTGATGCTCGTTTTCGCCCAGCGGCGCAGCAGCCTCGCCGCCCACTTGTAGTGGCTATAAGTATTGAGGCGAAATGCCACAGCCCAGCGCTCGCGCTCAACCGGCGGCAAGCGTGCGGCCAGCGCCAGCACTGCGCGATGGGTGCGCGTGAATCTGGCGCGCACAACCGAAAGAGACTTGTTCTTGTTGGCCGCATGCACCAGTGCGTTGTATAGCGGCGTGCCCATCCCGGCGCCGTTTTCGGCCGCGCCGCTTACGCGCTGCACCAGGCGCGCTTCCCAAGCCGCCAGATGCGCCAGCACATCCTTGACCGACCACTCGCCGATCGCGCCGGGCTGGACCAATTGCGAAGGGTTGAGCTCATTGACAATAGCCATGAACTTGTCATATTCGGTATTGATCAACACTAACAGCTCATTTGACTTGTCGGTCATTTGGCCTTCTCCGGATATTTGGCGGCGAGTTTGCGCACCGTGTTTGTGTTGCGCATCGTGACCGGCGCGCCGAGCGCCTTCTCAAGTCGCGCGGCGGAAAATGTCGATTCCATGGATGGCACAGTGCACAACCAGTAAAGCTCCCGGCCGTTAACCGCAAAATCATCGACCGCGCTTTTAAATGCCAGCGCCGCGCTTCTCTGCGCGGGCGTGACGGGTGCTTTGAGAAAGGCGATATAGGTGTTGTGCGCGCCGGCGACCTGCTCTGACGGAAAGGGTTCGAAGGCGGCGGCTGCGGCGTTCTCGGCTGCGCTGCGCAAAAACGTTGCGACCTCATAACCCAATCTGCCATACAAATGCTTTTCGATGCGCGTTTCAAGCGCCGCGGTGTTGACGCGTGGCGGCGCGTCGAAGATCACATTGCCGCTGGCGATAAACGTTTCGACATTGGCCAGATCGAGCGCTGCCAAGTGCGCGCGCAGCGCGTCCATTTTGACGACGTGGCCACCGACGTTGATCGCGCGCAAATAAGCAATGATGCGTGGCATTGGGCGATTATCGCCCGTTGTAATCGTCCACGATCTTTCCGACCAGCCGCACGCGTTCGATATCGCCGTTCGATGCAATCTCGTCGGAGATGCCCAGAATCAGCTTTGGCGCAAAGAGCTTGATCACGCGCTCGGTGCATTCGATCAGGATCTCTTCGCTGAAATTCTCGGTGAAGTAAACGGCCGGGATGCCGTCCAGCAGAAACACATCGTCGCCCAGCGCGGCTTTGGTTTCCTCCAGCGTGACATCGCCTTGCGGCACCGGCGTGATCGCCTCGATGCCGTCCAGCCCGCATTGGCGCGCGTATTTGAGCAGCGCCTTGACCTTGCCGTCCCAATGCGAATGCACGAACTTGCCGGCCGTGTGCAGGCGCCGGGTACGTTCGTGATACACCTGCAGAACATACTTTTCAAACAGCTTGGGCGACAGCGTTTCGCAATGCAGGTTGTCGCCAAAGTTGATGATGTCAATGGGCGAAGCGTTGATCACGTCGATCAGGCGATACTGATTTTCATTGAGCGCCCGGAAATAGTCCGGCACGGCGTCCCACTCATACAGCGCCAGGATGGCGCGCTCGACGCCCATCTTGTCGATATACAGTTCCTGCACGGTAACGCGCGGCATGAACATCGTCGGCGCTCCGATGCGGCCCCACTGCGCTTTTACGCTGTCAAACACGGCCTGATCCCAGCGCCAGGTCGAATGATCGAGTAGCCAGGTGTAGAGGCGCATATCCTCGGGCGTGTCGATCCACCACTTCTCCTCGATCAAATACCAGCTGTTGGGCGAGCGGCGCACAAGCTCGGTCAAGCGGCCGCGCGGCGTGTCGATCACATGCAGGATGTGCGTCGCGTCAATTTGCTCATCCCATCGCCGCACGCCGGGCGGGTCGACCCATTTGAAACAGTCGTTGTATTCGTAGATGCGGTTGGAGCAGCCCAGCGAATGATAGACCTCGGGCTCGCTCCTCTCGGTATACGGCGCCGGCAGCGGCTGGCCGAAGAACCGCTTGTCGGTAAACCGGGCCAGAATGCGCGGTTGCCAGATCACGCGGCCCTGCGCCCGGCCATACGCCACATCCAGATGCAGTTGCCATAAATCGATTTGGGTGTGATCGGTTGGACAGGTCATGCGAAAACTCTAGAACTCATCCCAATATGTGGACTCCACCTTGTCCGTCAGCCGAAAACGTTGGCGGAAAAGGTGGGGCCGCCAGCTTGCGCCATGAGTTCGCTGACCGGCGCTTCGGTAACCGCCTCGACATAGGCGACGATATTTTCCCATGGCACTTCCGGCTCCACCGAGTGCGTCGGCGCCAGCAGCAAGCCGCCGTCATAGCCGATGCGCTGGATGCGTTCGCGCACTGACGCGCGCACTTCGGCCGGCGTGCCAAAGGGCAGCGTGGTTTGCGTGCCCAGCGTGCCCCAAAACGACAACCGCTCGCCGTAGCGCTTCTTCAGCGCAAACGGGTCCATGCATTCGGGCTGCACCGGGTTGAGGATGTCGATGCCAATCTCGATGAAGTCGTCGATGATCGGCAGCGTGGCGCCATCGGTGTGATAGGCGATCAACACATCCGGCCGCGCGCGTTTGGCTGCGGCGATCACACGCGCCAGGCGCGGCTTCAGCCAGCGCCGCCACATGCGCGGACTCATCAGCATGTCGCGTTGGGTGCCCACATCGTCGCCCAGCATGATGATGTCCGGGTTCAATTCGGCAAAGCGCGCGGCTTGGATCTCACGCTTGGCGGTGATGCGGTCGAATAGCACGGCGGCGAATTGAGTGCCGTCGTGCATGTCGACGAGCAAGCGTTCCATGCCGCGCAGATACCAGGACACTTCGAAAATCGTGCAGGCCATGTGCGCCACCACGGCCAGGCCGCGTTCATGCAGCGCCTCGATGCGCACGGGCAAATGCGCGTAGCGATACTCGGCCTCAATGTCCGGCAGCGGATAGTCGCGCGCGTCCTTCGCAGTGCTCAAATTCAGCATGGGGTAGCTATAGCCTTCAAGATGCGCGTGATATTTGTCGTCGCTGCGGGTCGGCACATGCCCCTGGCCCCATTCATCAATGTAGGCGCCAGGCGGCAGGTCGTCGATATAGAGAGAGTAGTCGGCAACGGCTTGGCTGGGCCCGATGGAAATTCCCCGCACATCGGTGCCAAAAAACTCATCCGGGTCGGTTGCGCCCGTGTGCTGCTTGAATTGCTCAAGCTGGTATGGTGAGAAACCCAGCGCAAAGTCGAACGGCGTGCGATCGGGTCGCCGATGCCGCATCGCGGCTTGCACCCGCTCGCGGCTGCTCATGGCGCTCATATCCCTGCTCCTTCGCGTCAGTCCGACGCGGATATCGCCCAGGCAAACACGCCGCCGCGCGCCTGTCGCTACGGCGGCGCGGTGCAAGCGTAGAACCAGGCGTGCACTGCGGGATCTACGGAGCGGGTGTACGTGCGCTGGTCAGACGGCCAGACAATCGTCCAAAAGCCCTTGACAGGGCGCTATGTCATCGTTACTATCTC
>JANMNW010000475.1:0-2239 GCA_031368515.1 Chloroflexota bacterium | reverse complement strand
TGCGCTGGAGACCGTCGGCTTTCACTTTGACCATGTGCGTCAGCGCAGGCAAGCTGGCCGCTTCTCCAATGCCTCGCGCTACATATCGATCAGCCTGGCCATCGGGCCGTTCAGCTTTCCCATCAACTGGCGTATTTACCTCAAACAATCTCAAGTCAAAAAACTCAACACCTCCCGTCCAAAAGCTCAGCATCTGCGTTTCCGGCCGCTACACGAATTGGCCAAGGAGATGCTGGCCGAAATCGATCTCGCCTGGCCTCACGCGGCGCTGGCAGCGCAGCCCGCCCTGTCCGCCAAGTCGCCGGCCGACTTCACCATCTATGTGCTGTTCGACGCTTGGTTCGGCAGCCGTGACTTCCTGCTCTTCATTCGCAATCTCAATTGGCACTTCATCGGCGCCAGCCGCTCCAATCGAAACTTGTCCAATCGTCTGCTCTCCAGCTGGTGGCCGCACCTTGCCCAACAACGCTCGCGCAAGGTCACCCTCCGCTCAGCCAAAACAACGTCGACATACCTCACGCGCTTTCGCGTGGGCCGACTTGCGCGTATCCCTTTCGAGGTGATCGTGATCTTCTCCAAACGGAACCAGCAGGATGATCATCCTGCCTACTTCATTTCGTCCGATACCCGCCTTCGTGCGCCGACGATCTTGAAGTTTTACGCCTTCCGCTGGAACGCAGAAATTGACAACTGGTTTTTGAAAGAGCGACTTGGCCTGGCTGACTTTCGCGTGCGTTGTTTTGAGGCTATCCAGCGCTGGCACACCCTCGTCTTCATCGCCTATGCCTTCATCGCTGTTCGGCGTGCCACGCTGACCCTCACTACAAAGTCCGCGATCGCCACCAAGCCCGCCGATGTCATCCGTGAGCATCAAGCCCAGCATGCACACGCCTTCGTGGCCTACATCGCCTGCCTTGCTCGCTCCGGGTGTTCCAACGACGCCATCGCCACCATTGCTCTGTCACCGTAGCTCGTAGCTGTCATTGCCGCGCTTGCCTCTCCCCGCTGTTCCCAGCGGCCATTTCACCATGCCATTTCGACCAACCAATTCCCGCCTTTCCAGTCACTTGCCAATCTCCAGTGCATTTAGTGTCGCCCAGGCCAATAGAAAACCCGCCGGTTGCATCTGTGTTAGCGAAGTCGACGCAAGCAGAGGCTCGATATCGCTCGACACAAGAACACTCTCGCGAAACACTTGCGGCGAGACGATGAACAGAAACGCAAATGCTCCGTATGCCATGCGCCACGACATACAGTAAAACGCAACCGAACCAAAGTGGCGAACGCCCAGCCTTAGTCCCACCAAAAAACCATGCGGCGCTGGCCGCCCTGTCGCAATGGCATGCATAATAGCCACAGGCTGCAATCTCAGCAGCGTCTCAATGGTCACGAACACAGCGATGCATGCCAACACGAACCACAAGCGCACCGAAACAGAATCTCTCGTTGGCACTTTGATGCGGCCCACGCCGGCGCCGGACGATACGTTGTATTCGGACGCCAGCTTCTGGTCATAGTCGTAGTAAGAGTCGGCGTTACTTTCCGGCCAGATCCCGGTAGTTTTTCGCCACAAGGGCACAAACTCGGCCATAGCTGCACCCTGTGTCGACAATAGCTGATCCGCTGTCCGAAGTAGTGCCACATGCAGCATACCTCGCGGACTGAACGCTTTTTGGCCCAGCTTGACCAGGTCATTATCCCCATCCTGCAGCGGCACATTTATGGCAACGGCCGGAAGCACGATAAGTGCTCCATGCAGTATTGCGCGCAACACCAGTGCAAACCAGGCACGAATCATCTGTCGCAGCCCGATCGCAGCGACATCCTGCAAAAATAGCTTTAGCACGACGACCTGTGCCCACGACATCAGCAGGGGTGTCAGAATGGCTTGCATGAGCAATAACCGAAATGGAAGACCTGCGTCAAGCTCCAACAAGTCCAGACCCTGACGTGTCACCAGAGGTCCCGACACTGTCGCTATGTCCATTGAACCCTGCGACCATGCAGCGCCGAACGTGACAAGCACAGGGCCTGCACTGGAAAAGATACAGATAGTAATGACGGGCACGGCCCATGTGACCAGCGACTCCCAGCCACGCTGCAAGATGACTGTCAGGCGCAAACTTTTGTTAGTGCGCGCAGTTGCTGTCGAGTAACCCGGTGCGACAGCACCTTGGCGAATAACTTTGGCGCGCGCCGCACTTTCACGTAATGCAGCGGGAGGTCGGTATACGTTCCA
>JANMNW010000273.1:0-28430 GCA_031368515.1 Chloroflexota bacterium | reverse complement strand
CTTCGTCCGTGAGGGACTTGATGACTTGGGAGGACGAAGGCCAGGCCATCTTGCGCCACTACGGCATCGCGTCGTTCGATCGGAGCGTCAGCTTTGATCAAGTGATTGAACAGATCGCGCGGAGGGTGTGATGGCGATTCTGGCGTTTGCCGATACAACGATCCTGGTGCAAGGCGTTACCGGGCGCGAGGCGGTGACATTTGCGCTGGAATCCATGCACTATGGCGCGAAGATCGTGGCTGGGGTCACCCCTGGCAAGGGCGGCCAGGCGGTGCACGGCATACCGGTGTTTGATTCTGTCGCGGCAGCCATGCGCGCGCACCGTTGCGATGCCACGGTTATTTCGGTGCCGGCGCGGTTTGTGCTGGCTGCGGCGTGCGAGGCGCTGGACGCCGGCCTCAAGCTGCTGGTCATCGTCACCGAACGCATCCCGCGGCGCGATGTGGCTTTGCTTTTGGAGCGGGCGGCGCAAGTCGGTGCGCGGGTCATCGGACCCAATAGCCTCGGCGTCATCTCTTCGGGGCAGACGCGCATCGGCATGTGCGGAGGCTCGGCCGACGCGGTGCGGCGCGCATACTCGGCCGGTTCAGTCGGCGTTGTCTCGCGCAGCGGCGGCATGATGACCGAGATCGCCAGCCTGCTCACTCAGGCGGGGCTAGGGCAGAGCACCTGTGTCAGCATCGGCGGCGACCCAATCATTGGCAGCACGGCGCTGGATCTGTTGCCGTTGTATGAGAATGACGCAAGCACGCATGCGCTGGTGCTGTTCTGCGAACCAGGCGGCGTCATGGAAGAGCAATTGGCCGAGCGGCTGACCCGACAACCCAGCCGGCTCACCATTGTGGCCTTTGTCGCCGGCCGCTTTGCGGAGCAACGTCAGGGCATGCGCTTTGGTCATGCCGGGTCGCTGGTCGAAGGCAAGCTCGGCAGCCCGACCGTGAAGAAGGAGATCTTGCGCGCCGCCGGCGTGCGTGTGGCCGACAAGCTTTCGCAAATTCCTCAACTGCTGTTGTCGACGCGCAATAAAGTCAGCGCTGGAACTGACGCAGAGGGTTAACCGGAACGATGGGCATCTTTATCAGCATCACCTGCGACGAAAAACAAATCTCCCCGGCTGTTGCCCGTCAGTTGGCTGCGACCTGTCCGGTCGACATCTTTGCCGTCGATGCAGACGACAATGGCACAGAGCGGCTGATCATCAACGCTGATCAGGTCGATGAATGCACGCTGTGCCAATTGTGTCTCAAGCTGGTGGCGCCAGAGGCGATCGTCATCCGCAAGTTGTATCTGGAGCCGCAACCGAAGACGGCATAGGGAGAAGCATGCGCGACGAGCGGAGGATTTCCTGATGGCCAATCCAGATTGCGCGGATCAACCTGTCATCGAGCTGAGCACACCGTTGCTGGAGCCGGCTGTGCTCGCCCTGCGAGCGGGCGATCAGGTGTCGATGTCGGGCGTCATCTACACCGCGCGCGATGCGGCGCACAAGCGGCTGTCCGAGGCTTTAAGTGCCGGTCACGCCGCGCCGATCCCTTTGGAAGGGCAGGTGATTTACTATGTGGGCCCAGCTCCCACGCGCCCGGGGCAGATCATTGGGCCGGCCGGGCCAACCACGGCCGGGCGGGTGGATGTCTATACGCCGCAGTTGCTGGCGCATGGGCTCAGGGGCATGATCGGCAAGGGCAAGCGCAACGAGCATGTGCGTCAGGCGATGGTTGCCCATCATGCCGTGTATTTTGTGATGGTCGGAGGCGCCGCCGCGCTGATTGCAAAGCACATCCGCCAAGTGGATGTGGTGGCATATGCCGATCTTGGCGCAGAGGCGATTCACCGCTTTGAGATCGAGAGCTTGCGCATGATCGTGGCCAACGACGCTTACGGCGCCGATCTGTTTGAGCAAGGACAGGCAAGGTACCGACGATGAGAGAGATCCAAGTGGCCGAGATTTCCGAGCGGGTGCGGCAGGCTGTGCAAGACATCAACTTTTACACCCCGCAACCTGCGCTGATTCAGCTTAACCAGATACTGGAGCGCGAACCTTCACCGGCTGGACGGCAAGCCATGCGCGACATTGTGGAAAACCGCGCCATCGCCAGCTCCCAGCAGATGCCGATGTGCCAGGACACCGGCATGGCCATCGTGTTTGTTGAGTTGGGCCAGGACGTGCACCTGACCGGGGGCGATTTGCGCGCGGCCATCAACGAAGGCGTGCGGCAGGGATATCGGGAGGGCTACTTGCGCAAGTCGGTGGTGGCTGAGCCGTTGTTTGACAGGCAAAACACGCAGGACAACACGCCCGCGGTCGTGCATGTGGAAGTGACGCCCGGCGACACAGTGCGTTTGATCGTGGCGGCCAAGGGGTTTGGCGCGGAAAACATGAGCTGGGCGCGCGTCCTGACGCCGGCGCAGGGCATCGATGGAGTAAAACGCGAAGTGCTTCGGTGCGTGGAAGAAGCCGGTCCAAACGCCTGCCCGCCGATAGTGGTGGGTGTCGGGCTGGGCGGCACGCTCGAGATGGCGGCGCTATTGGCCAAAAAGGCGTTGATGCGCGAGATTGGATCGCGCCACCCAGATCCGCGCTATGCGGCCTTGGAGCGCGAGTTGCTCGATCTGGTCAATGGTACCGGGATTGGCCCACAAGGGTGGGGCGGGGTGAACACCGCGCTGGACGTGCGCATTGAATACTTCGCCACGCACATCGCCGCCATCCCGATCGCGATCAATCTGGATTGTCACTTGCAGCGGCATTGCGAGATCGTGTTTTAAGTGAGCCGCGTCTCCGCGTGCCGGCACCGTGCCAGGCACGGGCGGCCCTGCGCTGTAGCAGATTTTCCGCTTGTGACCCGATAGCCCCGGCGTCGCTCGCGTTCGGATGCAACCACGCCATCTCAAACAGAGATGGCGTTATTGAACTACGCGTCCGGCTGAAAAAAACGTCGAACGATCCTGCGCCACCAGCGGCCGGCTGCCATGTGGTGTGACGACGAACGACGCCTCGGCGTGCACCGAGCCGACGCCGGCCAGAAAGATCGGTACTTCTGGGTTGATCACCATGTCGACTTCGAGCGGCAGATCTGACGGCACATCCACACACTCATCCTTGATGCGCAGGCCATTGTCAGCCACCACGATCGGATAGTCGCGCACTTCCAGGCCGAAGCCGAGGCCATGCGGATTGGCGACCGTTATGCCTCGGGCGTTCAATTCCGCCATCATGGCGCCGCGCATCACCGAGGTGATGTATTTCTTGATCTCGAGCTGGGCCGTTTCGTGAAGCAGCAGTTTGCGCTTGACCGATCGGATCCGTGTTTTGCGTACAACGTTCATGGTAATGCCGTGCCTGTCAATGTTCCCTACAGGGCAACGACCGACACAGGAGTGGCGTCAGATTTGACAAACGGCTTTGTGTCGAATAGGCTGACAATCGCATATCATTCAGCCGGCTATTTGCAGAATTCACCCGTTGAACTGCGCGAGTCAAGGCTTGATTGAACATGTCACTGCCGGCGTTAAGGAAGGAAACATGATCGTCAATACCGCCCACGTTTTTGTCGTTGACAGCGGCTTGAGCAGCCACTCGGATTATTGGGGCGAACACCTGCACCCGGAGTGGGCGGCGCTGCGCATGATGCGCCACTTTCCCGGTCAGCGGACGGGCGCGGGCGTGGAACCGCACTATCACGATGCGGATGAGTTTTGGCTGTTCTTGAGCGGTCGCGGCGAAGTATGGCTTGATGCCCAAAGCACTCCCATTTCACCCAACACCCTGGTCTACACGCCCATGGGCGTGGTGCATCGCTTTCAGATGTTCACCGACTTCGCCAATGTCCCGGCCGTGACCCGGCTGGAGCGGCCCAAGCGGCCAATTCACATTCTTCCCGATGTGCACGGTCCGCCAGTGCCGACCGTGCACGGCTTTGTCGTTCAAGGGCATGACAACCACGGGCCTATCGTCAACCGCGGATCGCGCTGTCCTGTCAGCGAAATGCGCATGCTTACGCTGCAGGCTGGCGTTCGCATGGACGAAGCAAATCTCGCCAAAACCGAATACTGGCTTGTGCTTGACGGCGTTGCGCAGCTGGGTCTCGACAATCTGCAGGTGAATTTGACCAACGGCGATCTGGCGATCATCCGGCAGGGCGGACGCCGTCAACTGCGGTCGGACGCTGGTTGCAGCGTTGCGCTGGCGAGGGAATAGATCAGACACGTGAGCCATGCTGAAAAGGATGACGCATGAATGGATTGTTGGCTGACAAGGTCGCACTTGTAACCGGAGCCGCCTCAGGGATTGGCCGCGCAACCGCGCGGCTGTTTGCGCAGCAGGGCGCCAAGGTCGTCGTGGCGGATGTAAACACGGACGATGGCGAGCAGGTGGCGCAATCTATTCGCGGCGATGGCGGTGATGCGATCTTCGTGCGCGCGGATGTCGGGCTGATGAACGATGTCCAGGCGGTGGTCGATGCCACTGTGTTGCACTATGGCAGGCTGGATGTGCTGCATAGCAATGCCGGATTCACGCCGCAGGGCGATGCCCTTGAGACGAGCGAAGCCGACTGGGATCGCACGCTCGCGGTGTGCCTGAAAGCCACCTACATGCTCGCGCACTGCGCCATCCCCACGATGCGGGCGGGTGGGGGTGGGTCGATCGTCATCACCGGCTCGGTTCATTCCATTCGAGGCTACGCGCGCGCCACGGCCTATCAGGCGTCGAAGGGCGGGCTGCTGGCGCTGACCAGAAGTTTGGCCGTGGATCTTGCGCCCGCCATTCGCGTCAACGCCATTCTTCCCGGCGCGGTGCTGACGGGCAAACCAGGCAGTCACACCCCGGAGTCGATCGACCTGATGGCTCGAATGTGCGCGCTCAAACGCGTCGGGGAGCCGGAAGATATCGCGCAGGTTGCGCTGTTTCTCGCTTCAAGCATGTCGGCGTATATGACCGGCGAATCGATCGTTGTGGATGGCGGGTTGACCTCCATCATTCAATTGCCGCCAGGTCATTGAAGACTTGGAATCGGGTTCCTGAGGAAACTCGGCCGCGTTCATGTGCAAGTATTCGCATCGCATCCCTTACCTGCACGTCAAAAGCGTCGATGAATCAATCCGGAGCAAAGTCTCGAACTCATCCTAAAATGTGGACTCCACCTTGCTTGCACACCTGAAACGTTGACGAAAAAGGTGGGGCCCACATTTTCAGGATGAGTTCGAGACGGAAAACGTTCCGTTCGCCCAGGCGGTGGGCATGGACATGTTCTGCGAGCTTGCCAAGGGAGCGGTTGACTTTGTGGCCTTTCGGGATGTGCTGCGGGAATGCGATTACCAGGGCTGGGCCATCGTGGAGCAGGACATGTATCCGGCGCCGTTCGACAAGCCGTTGCCCATCGCGGCGCGCAACCGCCGCTATCTGCGCGAGATCGGGATTGGGTAGGCGACGAAGTGCGAACTAACTGGCGAGAAATACGTAAGACGATCTGCGCGCCAATGCCAACGGACAGATATGAACATTCGGTATGAAACGACTCAAAGCCCTATTTTTGCCGCAGCCCGGAAACGACCCGCGCTGGCAGGAAGAAGTGGTGAAGGCGGTTGCGCCGCATCACGATTTGGCAATCTTTGACCCGGGCCTGCCGGTCGGCGAACAGTTCGCCGGCATCGACGCCGTGCTCGATACAGGTGGCTCGGTCGGAACCAGGCCCATGTATGACGCGGCCAAAGACGCGCGCCTGTGGCAAATTCTGGGCACCGGCCTCGATCATGTCGACATTGCGTATATGAAGACCAAGCGCTTCGCCATCGCCAACTGCCCGGGCTTGTTCAGCGCGGTGGGCCTGGCAGAGTGCGCCATGATGTACATCCTGATGCTGACTCGGCATTTTGCCGAGACGCAGGCGAACTTCAAAGCGGGCCGTTTGCACAGGCCGGTTGGCATGGAGCTGAGCGGCAAAGTTCTGGGGTTGATCGGCTTTGGCGCCAGCGCACAGGAACTGGCGCGGCGCGCAAAAGCCTTTGGCATGCGCATTCACGCGGTGGATGTGCGCGCCATCGAGCCTGAGATCGTGCGTGAGCTGGCGCCGGACTTTCTCGGCACGCCGGCGGACACCGACCGCGTGATTCAGACCTGCGATTTTCTGTCGGTGCATTTGCATCTGACGCCGGCGACCCGGCACATCATCGACGCGCGGCGCATCGGCCTGCTGCGGCCCGAAGCCTTTGTGATCAACGTCGCCCGCGGCGCGCTGATTGACGAGGCCGCTCTATATGAAGCCCTATTGCACGGCCGCATCGCCGGCGCGGGTTTGGATGTGTTTGCCGCCGAGCCGCCAAACCCTGACGCGCCGGTGTTCAAACTGCCGAACGTGGTGGTCACGCCGCACACATCCGGATCGACGGATGGCACCGCCCGCCGGCGCGCCGGTGTGGCGCTTGAAAACCTGGGTCGCATTGCGCGTGGCGAAGCGCCGCTCTACCGCGTGGATCAATGATGAGCATGCCTGACAACGGATATCCAGGTGAGTGCATTTCAAACTCCGGCAGATCCGAGCGCCCTGAGCGGATGCGGCTTGAAACGACAGTAAGGACAGATCAATGAAGATTGTGATTGTGGACGGTGCGACGCTGAACCCAGGAGATCTGAGCTGGCAGTTGTTGGAATCGTGCGGCAGCTACGAGGTCTATCCGCACAGCACGCCTGAGGAGACGGTGACGCGCTGCCAGGGCGCCGACGCAGTTCTTACCAACAAAGCGCCATTTTCGCGCTCCACGCTGGCGGCCCTGCCGGCACTGAAATACATCGGCGTGACAGCCACCGGGCACAACGTCATTGACGTCGCTGCGGCAAGCGAACGCGGCATTGTGGTCACCAATGTGCCCACCTATGGCACTGCCTCGGTGGCCCAGATGGCGATGGCGCTGCTGTTGGAGCTGACGCAACATGTGGGTCATCACTCACAAACGGTGCGTGAAGGCCGCTGGTCGAAGTCGCCGAGCTTCTCGTATTGGGACACGCCGTTGATCGAGTTGGCCGGGCTGACGATGGGCATCGTGGGCTGCGGGCGCATCGGACAAGCAACCGCACGGCTGGCCGCGGCGTTTGGCATGATCGTAATCGGCCACCGGGCGCTGTCGGCCGATCGCGCGCTGATCACGCCTGTGGGTTTGGACGAGTTGTTCGCCCGCAGCGATGTGGTGAGCTTGCATTGCCCGCTCACGCCGGAGACCGCAGGTCTGGTCAACGCCGCCCGGCTGGCGCTAATGAAGCCCACGGCTTTTCTGGTTAACACCAGCCGCGGGCCTTTGATCAACGAGCGGGATCTTGCGGATGCGTTGAACCAGGGTCTCATCGCCGGCGCGGGTCTTGACGTTTTGTCGGTAGAGCCGCCGCCGCCGGACAATCCGCTGCTGACGGCGCGCAACTGCATCATCACGCCGCACAACGCATGGGCGACGCAGTCCGCGCGCCGGCGGCTGCTGCAAACAGCGATTGAAAACTTGCAAGCCTACGCAGCCGGCAGGCCGCAAAATGTGGTCAATCCGAAGGGCTAGCACTCCCGGAGCGCACGTGAAAAACTTGACAAAAGAACGAATGCGGGCGGGCAAGGTGGTGATGGGCGCGCAGCTGCGCTTCGGATCGCCGGCCATAGCCGAGATGTTCGGCCATGCTGGCTTCGATTTTCTGGTGCTCGATTCGGAGCATGCGCCGCAAACGCCCGTAGGCATTCAGCATCAGATTCAGGCAATCTCATGCACACCCGCGACGCCGATAGTCCGCGTCCCGAAAAACGACCCGGAGCTCATGCGTCCGTATCTGGATATGGGCGCTGGCGGCATGCTGGTGCCGTTCATCGTGAGGCGCGAGGGCGCGCAGCTTGGCGCAAGGGCGCTGCGCTTTCCGCCAACCGGCACGCGCGGGTTCGGCCCGTCGCGAGCCTGGCACTATGGCCTTGACCCGGACTATCACAAGCACGCCGATGACGACATGCTGTTTATTCCAATCATCGAAGACGTCGAGGCGGTGCGCAACATCGACGAGATTCTGGCGGTCGATGGCGTGGATACCTTCATCATCGGGCCCGCCGATCTGTCGTTCTCACTCGGCATACCGATGCAGTTTGAGCATCCCACCTTTCTTGACGCGATTCGCACGATCACGCAAGCCGGGTTGCGATCGGGCAAGCCGATGGGCACGTCGGTGTATGGCGGCGACATCTACAATGCGCAGGCATACCAACGATTTATCGATCAGGGCTACACGGTGCTTCTGATTGGCGGTGATGAATGGATGTTTGCCGACGCGCTGCGGCGGCTCAAGCCGTGTTTCGAGCGCTGGCAGCAATAGCTGTTGAAAGAGCGAGGCAGTCGACGAGGACAGAAGTATGAGTGCAAGCGTTGACGACATCGAGTTGTTGCCCATTCCGGCGGATTCCGCGTTGTCGTTGCGCCGGCGTGAGCGCCGCAATGGCTTTGATCAGCGCCTATTATTAGCGCAGTGAAGAGAATCGACTATGGCAGACAACATAAATTGGACACTGGGCCTCATCGACTCCGCCTGGTTTGATTCGGAGTTCGAGGGACAGCCGGGAAGAGAGCGCGCCAAAGCCATCGGCTTTGAAACGATGGATCTGTTTGTGGGGTTTGACCCTGGCAGAATGCCCCGCGCGGAACGCGATGCCTACATCCAAGGCGCGCAGAGTGTCGACCTGCCCATCATTTCGCTGATCTGCACCTGCCTGGGCCTTAACGACTTCAACCCATCGATGCGCGGCTATCACATTGAGCGGGCTAAAAGGGTCGTGGACCTGGCGGCTGACTTTGGAACCGCCCGCAACGTATGCTTCGTGCCGGGCGAATACATGTTTCAACAAAAATTGCTTCCTCCAAAACAGGAGTGGGACAGGGTCGTCGATGCCACCCGGCAGGTGGGCGCGCATGCGGCTGAACGCGGTCTGGAGCTTGCCATCGAGATGCTGCCTTTTGACTTTGCTTTTGTGAACTCGCTGGACAGCATGGAGCGCTTTCTTGACGCCGTCGACCAGAAGAACGTCAAGGCAACCATCGACATCTCTCATTTCTGGCTGCGGCGAATCCCGCCGAGGGATCTGCTGCGTCTGAACGGCCGCATTGCCCACGTGCACATTTCCGACTGCGACGGGACTCACCACGGCGACCTTCCACCCGGCCGTGGCAACACACCCTTTGTCGAATACCTCTCGGCCATCCGCGACACCGGATTTGCCGGCACGGTTTCTTTGGAGCTTGAGTTTTCTCCAGATCCGGCCGGGATGCTGGCCTGGGTTCAAGAGGCCCACGGCAACACGCTGCGTTTGCTGCGCGAAGTGGGCGTCCACTGATCGCATACATCGTATATAAAGGAACCTGATGACCATGAGCATGACTGCGCCATTCGACACACAGAAACTCGATCGCCTGCTGGAAGAGCACGGAATCGATGTGCTGATCGCTTCTTCCAAACACAATATTCAATATCTGCTGGGCGGCTATCGCTTCTTCTTCTTTGATTCCTTCGACGCAATCGGCGTCAGCCGCTATCTGCCCTTGCTGGTGTATTTTCGCAACAGGCCAGAACAGACCGTTTATCTCGGCAATCGGATGGAAGCTTATGAAGAGGCGCTCGACAGTTTCTGGGTGCCGCGCGTGACCAACAAGTTTTGGGGCACGCGCGACGTGGCGCTTGGCGCAGCCGAGGCGGTCAGGAGCGTCATGGATAGCCCAAAAACGATCGCCATCGAGAGCGCCTTTCTGCCGGCGGATGCCTATCAGGCGCTTGCCGCCGAGTTCCCCAACAGCCGTTTTGTCGATGGGCTGGTGCCGTTGGAACGCCTGCGCGCGTTCAAAACGCCTGCTGAGCTGCAGCTGGTGAAGGAAGCCTCGGAACGGGTTGTGTCGGCCATGCTGGCGGCGTTTGCCAACCATACTCCGGGCGCCACAAAAAACGATCTGGTTCAATCGCTGCGGCTCGAGGAAGTCGCGCGGGGGCTTAAGTTCGAGTACTGCCTGGTGACTGCCGGAGCGAACACCAACCGCGCGCCCTCAGATCAGCCTTTGAATGCGGGCGAAATTGCGTCGCTCGATTCCGGCGGCAACCTGGAGGGCTATATCGGCGATTTGTGCCGGATGGGCATCCTTGGCCAGCCGGACAGCGAGCTTGTGGATCTTCTTGCCGAAGTGGATGCCATTCAGATGGCCGCCAGGAAGCCGATCCGTTCCGGTGCGATGGGCGCCAGCGTGTTTGAGGAAGCGCAGCGCCAGCTCGCCGTCAGCCCGCATCGCGGCAATATCGACTTCATGGCGCATGGCATGGGGCTGATCTCGCATGAAGCGCCGCGCTTGACCGGCAAGGGCGCTGTGCCATATCCCGGTGATGACGCATTGCGTCCGCTGGAGGCGGGCATGGTGCTTTCAATTGAGACCACGCTCACTCACCCGGTTCGCGGGTTTATCAAACTTGAAGACACGGTGGCTGTCACGGATGCAGGCTGGGAGGCCTACGGCGACGCCGGGCGCGGCTGGAACGTTGCGGGCAAGCCGACCTAAGGAATCGGGTTCCCTGCAGCCGGCTCTGTATACTGCCCCGGCGCAAGATGTGAAGCGCCACAGCAGGCGTTTCGGGAGTTCACCATGGCACAGCCAGCATTCAACAAAGTCGCGACGCCCTTTTTTTCAGAAGCGGACATTGAGCTAGAGGACTTCAGGCAATTGTGCTCGCAGCAAACGGCGTTGGCGGATTACCCGCATGCGCTTGCGGTTGAACAAAACATCCTCATTTATGGCGGGACGGCGCTGCGCGCGCTGCTGGCGCACGGCGACATAAAGAACGCCCTAAAGCGTGAACTTGCGCGAGCGCTCAACGATGGCCCGGGTGTGCTCGTCATCAAAGCCGCATACGATGACCTGTCCGTGATCGACCGCACCACCACGTTGTTCCGCGAGATTGTTGCCGCTGAACGCGCAGGCGGAGTGGGCAAGGGCGATCACTTTGGCCGCAATGAGCGCATCTGGAACTCGACGCAAAAGGCATGCGTGCTCGCGCCCGACCTGTTCATTGACTATTACGGCAACCCGATCATGGCGCTTGTATGTGAAGCCTGGCTTGGGCCGTGCTATCGCATGACGGCGCAGATGAACAACGTCAAGCCCGGCAACAAAGCGCAATCCGTCCACCGCGATTACCATCTCGGCTTCCAGTCCGCCAAGACCACCGCCCGCTTTCCCGCCCACGCGCAGGTCATGTCGCAGTATCTGACGCTGCAGGGCGCCGTCGCTCACATGGACATGCCGCTTGAGATGGGGCCGACGGTGCTCTTGCCATATTCGCATCAGTATGGCCCCGGGTATCTGGCCTACAAGCGCCCAGAATTCGCCCAATACTTCAACGAACATCGGTCGCAACTGCCGCTGGGCAAGGGCGATTTGATCTTCTTCAGCCCGGCGTTGTTTCATGGGGCGGGCGAAAATACGACCGCCGATGACCGTGTGGCGAATCTGCTCCAGATTTCATCTGCCTTTGGCCGCACGATGGAGACGATCAACAACCATGCCATGATCGAAGCGGCGTATCCCGCGCTCGTCAAGCGTGTGGAAAACGGCACAATCACTGCCGATGTCGTCGAAAATATCATCGCAACGGTCGCGGACGGATACGCATTCCCGACAAATTTGGATTCGGATCCGCCCATCGGCGGCAACGCGCCAGAAACCCAGCAGGATGTGATGCGCCGCGCAATTGCCGAACGCTGGTCAGTGGCCGCGCTGTTGGACACCCTCACGAAGTACGCCGATCGGCGCAAGGCATAGCCGGCTTGACCGGCGCCGCGCATCCCCAATAGAAAAATGCACCCTTGGGCGGCGTTCAGTGAGGCTTTGCCAGTGCGAGCAAAAGCTCGGGCGCGCGCGACCAGTGTTTGTCAATGACGGGGTCGCCAAGAAGTTTCAGCGTGATCAACCCCAGTGCGGCCGCGGCGGCCATGCGGCCGGCAAGCGGATCGTGTGGCGCCATCGCAGAGGCGCGGTCGGTCAGCTCGTTCATGGGCGCCAGAAGGCGCTCTCGGTAGCGGCCGCGCAAGTCCTCGTCCACCAGCATTTCGGACAACATCACGCGCACCAGCTGCAGCATGTTCGGCTCAAGGCTTTGTTGAATGCGAGCATCGGGTGCGGTTCTGCTTTCGCTCGATACGGCTTGAAACCGGTCAAATAGCGCCGACAACAGCGCATCTTTGTTGTCAAAATAGTTGTAGAGCGTGCCGTCTGCCACCTTTGCGCGCGCGGCGACGTCCTTGACTGTGGTGCGGTGATAGCCCCGTTCGGCAAAGACCGCCTGCGCCGCGTCGAGGATGCTGTCGCGTTTGAGCGCGGTGATCTTGTCGTTCAGCGTCTGGCGGGGATTGCTCTTGCGGGTCATCACAAAGATGATAACAAAACCCTACCTGGCGACAACGACGGTTTCAGGCCCGCGTGCCTTGATGGCGTCGAACGTGTCCGAATACTCTTTGAATTCGGTCCCGCACAAACGATCCCAGAAGCGGAAGTGGAGGCCGTAGTTTCCCTGGAACTTGCTGTGGTGCATGTTGTGGTGCGTGCTTGTCACCAGAAAGCGCAATGGGCCGGTGTTGATCCAGGCGGGATATAGCTCGTAACCGAGATGCGACTTGATGTTGTTGAACAACCCGATCAGCTGCAGCAAGCCAAGCCCCGGCGCCCAGATTGGAACCAGAAAAGCCGCCGGGATAAACCATGCCGTCAGCAAAAATGACTCGGCAACATGAAACGACATCGAGGTGAACGGCGTCACGTCGATGCTGTCGTGGTGGATGTGATGGACAAATCGAAAGATCGATTTGTGGTGCAGCGCGCGGTGCACCCAATAGAACCAAGCATCGTCGATCAGCCAGAGCACAAAGATGCTGGCGATGCTCCACACAGGGCCGTGCGCCGAGATGTCCATATACAGCGTTGTGTAGCCAAGGCCGCCCAAATACAACAGCGAGCTGCTCGTCAAAGCGCCAGGGATGGACGCGATCAGTGCGTTCTTGATTTCAGATCGAATCTGCGCATAGTCGGCGCGCGCTCTCAGTTGGATGCGCCAGCGCCGCAAGCGCCGCCCAAACACGCGCCAGACCAGCAGATACGCAACGCCCATGGCGAGGCCGCTGCTGAGCAGCCCCTGTACGTATGCGCCAGGCGTGGCGCGGAGGATCGCTGTCAGTATGTTCATTTGAATACAAACTCAAAAAAATGAATATACATTCATTCTAGTTCAAGGCGGCCACTCTGTCAACCATGAATGGCGCAACTTTCGCGCGCACACTCCGCTTGTGTTGTGCGGGAACAAAGCGATTCCGCAAAACCCCATTGTGTCGGGTTCAATGTCCGTGCTACCATCTTGCGCATGGCCGCGGGTGACTTTCAAACGTATTCCACCGTCGTGCAAAAAGAAGGCGCATTTGTCTTTGTGGCGCTGCCATTTTCGCCGCGCGAAGTCTGGGGGCCACGCCCGCGTTTTCATGTGACCGGCACGATCAACGGTTGCACCGTTCGCGGCTGTTTGGGGGTTTTCGGATCAGAACACTTCCTGCGCTTAGGCGCGGCCTGGCTGCGCGACAGCGGCGTCGCGCCGGGAGACTCGGTGTCCGTCAGCCTGGCGCTTGAAGGCCCGCAAGAAGGCACTATGCCGCCAGACGTGACGCGGGCGCTGGCAAAAAACAAGGCCGCCAAGACATTTTTCGACGGGCTGCCCACGTTCTATCGCAAGAACTTTATGCGTTCGATTGAAAGCGCCAAGCGGCCCGAAACTCGCGCCCGCCGCATCGCCGAGATGATCGACCTGCTGGCGGCGGGCAAACGCGAGAAGTAAGCGCGGCACGCAGCACATGCGCGCCAGAGATGGACGATGATATGGGGGTCCCGGTTCGATCATGCTCAAAATCAGCGATTTCTCCAAGCTGGCGCAAGTGCCCACAGCCACGTTGCGCTACTACGATCAACTTGGCCTGCTCAAGCCCGCGGCTGTCGACAGATTTACCGACTACCGCTTTTACATGGTTGAACAATTGCCGCGCTTGAATCGCATTCTCGCGTTGCGCGATCTGGGGTTTTCGCTCGACGACATTGCCGCGCAGATAAACAGCACTCCTTCGGTCGGCGATCTGCGCGCTCTGTTGACGGCGCGCCGCGCCGAGGCCTCGCGCGAAGCTGTCGAGGCACAACTGCGCCTGGCGCGCGTGGAGCAGCGCTTGCATGCGCTTGAGCTGGATGGCGCGCCGCCGGCCTACGACATCGTGCTGAAGCCGGTTGCGCCTATGTGGGTCGCTTCCAAGCGCGCGTTGGTGCCGCGCCTGGATCAAATGGGCGAGTATTGCGACTCGCTGCATACCGCCGTGCGTCAATGGCTGGCCAGCCAGCGCATCCGCCCGTTGGGATTTCCAGCGCCGCAGATGTTGAATCTGTATCACAGCACCGAGTATGTCGAGACCGATGTCGATGTCGAGGGCGCGGTGGTAATTGGCAAACCCGAGTCGCTTGACGCGCCGGCGGGCCTGCGCATCTATATGCTCGACGGTTGTGCAAGCGCGGTCAGCGGCATACACCGCGGAGCGATGGAGGACCTGCCGCGTCTTGCGCTGGCCCTGTTGGCTTGGGCAGGCCAGAACGGCCGCGAAATCACTGGGCCGGTGCGTGAACTGCATCTGGCCGGGCAGGAAACGGATGGCGCCCCTCAGCTCGAGCCTGTTGTCGAGCTGCAATTGCCTGTGCAGGCCGGGCCGCTCCAGATTGCCTCTTGACTTTCAAGCCGCTTGAAGGCTTACGCTCGTCTCAATTCCAACACGCGCCAAACGGCGCCATTCGGAGTTGAGATCATGCAAAAAATAGAAAACCGACTTGCCGGCTTCACGCTCATCGCCTTGCCCATTGTATTCAACGTCACTTTTGCGCTGCTTCAGCAGACATTTGACTATCCCGATATTCTGCGCCAGCCGCCCGCGCAGGTGTTGCAGCGCTTCGCAGCA
Organism: Chloroflexota bacterium; assembly: GCA_031368515.1. Lineage (GTDB taxonomy): Bacteria > Chloroflexota > Anaerolineae > J036 > Brachytrichaceae > CANJQH01. The sequence continues at coordinate 13,413 of JANMNW010000273.1, read as the reverse complement.
GGCGGTTCTACCTTAATCGCCACCTGGTATGTGTTCATGATATCCGCGGTTTTATTCGTTCCCGCGGCGATATTGCTGGGCCGCGTGCTTGCGTCGCGAGCGCCGGGATTGATGGCACTGGCAGTGCCCGTGGGTGTGCTGGCAGGCGTGGTGCAGTTTGTCGGCCTGGCGCGCTGGCCGTTTGTGATGCCGTATCTGGCCCAAACTTTTGCCGCGCCGGACACCAGTGCGGCTGCGCGCGATGCCGTCGTCGTGGCGTTTGAAGTCCTCAATCGCTACGCTGGCATGGCGATCGGCGAGCATTTGGGCTATCTGTTCACCGGGGTGTGGACGTTGCTCGTCAGTGCTGCGCTATTTTCGGCCACCGGCATGCGCTTGCGCGCGCCGCTGGCGGTATTCGGCGCCATCGCGGCATTCGGCGTGATGGCTGGGCTCCTGGAAGGCGTGGGCGTCGAAGCTGCCGGCGCGGTTAACGCGATCAGCTATGTGCTGTGGTCGATCTGGCTGATTGCCCTGGGCGTGGTCTTGATCGCCGCGAAGAATGAATCCGTCCGTTAGCTTGGCCCGTTGGGGTGCACGTCTCGCCAGCGTTAATAATCATTGACACATCACAGCCATTGCCGAATCGCAACGAGGTCGCTATAGTGCTCGCCAGCCGACGAAAAATGCCAACCTGCGCTCGGGCGAGGCGCGTCGTGCCGATCGATCGCGATGGACGCAAAGCAAAGGAAGTGTGCCAACAATGAAACGCAACAGCGGCGGCGCTATGGCAATGGCGCTGGTCATGGTGGGCGGCGTGATGATCGGCGTCAACCCGGCACAGGGGCAGCCGCAGAATCCAAATGGCGGCCGCAGCACAGCCCAGCGTGCGATCATGGCAAAGGCTAAACAACACAATCCATCCGATGGGCTCGCGGTCAGCATATCGATGGCCAAGCGCGTTTTCGCGCCAAGCGAGCCGATTTTGTTGCGTTTTGCCCTGACGAACACGAGCGCATTTACGGTCAGCGTGCTTGCCTGGGGCACGCCGCTTGAAGGGTTCAAAAAGGACATGTTTGTCGTTGCCTGGCAGGGTGTGCGTGTGCCGTATGCGGGCATGTTGGTCAAGCGTGGCAAGCCGACGCCCGCAGACTATGTCGCGATTAAGCCCGGTGCGACGCTTTCGGTTGTGGTTGATCTGGCGGAAGGCTATGCGATTCAGCAGCCTGGCGAATACAGCGTTGAGTTTGCAGCGGGTTTGCCGGATGTTCAGAGCGACGCTGCCGTGCAGGGCGGCAAAGGTGCGCCCAATGCAGTGCGCGTTTCGTCGCCCGCGCTCAGCTTTGTATTGACGGGCAATCGCCCTCGTGCCTCCAGCGCAAAACGAAAGGCAAATGGTTTCACAACTTGCACTCCGTCAGAGCAACAGATCATTGGCGAGTCTTTTCAGGCCGCCCAAATCTATGCCGACGCAGCGTTGAACGCACTGCAAACTGCTGATGACCCCGCTACAGCGCCGCGTTATGTGACTTGGTTTGGCGCATATGCCCCTGTCCGTTACACCGCGGTGCAAAGCCACTTTTTGGCGCTGAGCATCGCATTCAATACGCAAGGTTTGGCCGGATTTGACTGGGTCTGCAATCCGGTTGATTGTGATCCAGGCGTTTTTGCATACGTCTTTCCAAGCGATCCATACACCATCAATTTGTGCAGCGGTTTCTGGGGAGCAAGCACGACGGGAACGGACTCGCGCGCCGGCACCCTTATTCACGAAACGACGCATTTCACCATCATCGCCGGAACCCAGGATCATGCGTATGGGCAAAATGCCGCTCAAAGCCTTGCATCGAGCGATCCAGACCGGGCTGTCAACAACGCCGACAACCATGAGTATTTTGCCGAGAACACACCACCCTTGTCGATGGGTCCGACTATCACTACGACTGCGACCAGTACGTCTGAGCCAGAAGAAACCGTCACCTTGACACCGACGGCGACTGATGCTGCGACGAACACGCCCGAACCTTCAGCCACACCACAGGCCACGCCTGAACTTAGCCTGGATGTGTTTTTGCCCATCGCCGTGCGATAGCGCAAGCTGGCGGTTGCAGATGCCGGATCTGGCAGGCCGCTGAACTGTCAGATCCGGCATCTGTGCGGCCGGCGCAGTAGACTCTGCGTGCCCCATGAGCGAACGAGCGCGCGCGCTGCGCCCTTATCTTTCCGACGCAGTTGCGGCAATGCTGCGGCGCCGCCGCCGCATGATGCGCGGCAACGGCGCGGTGCTGTTTGTCGACATTGCCGGATTTACCGCACTGACGCGCGCGGCCGCCATGCAGGGCGTGGCCGGCGCAGAAGCTGTCAGCGCGCGGCTCAACCGCTTTTTTAGCGCGTTGATTCCGGTGATTGGCGCGCATGGCGGCGATGTGCTCGACTTTGGCGGCGATGCCATTCATGCGCTCTTTCCCCGCCTGCCCGGCGCGCGGCGTTGCGCGCAGGCATTGCTGGATGCGGCGCGCATCGATCCCGAACTAAGCATTCGCATCGGCGTGGGCGCGGGCGCATACCGAATCGACGTCATCGGCGACGATGCGCAACGCCGGGCGTTGTTCAGCGGTTCGGCGGTGCGGCGCGCCGCCCATGCGGAGAAGCGCGCGCCGCACCGCGCTGTCCGGCTGCATGCTTCCGGCGCGCGCGCGGGACCGCACCCATTTGGCATGCGCCGACAGCTCCACGCTCGCGCGTCAAACATCGCCGGTACGTCCGACGCGCTGGCGCGGCCTTTTTTGCATCCGGTGTTGGCGGATCGCATTTGCGCTGGCCAGTCGGTGTTTGTGGATGAGCATCGCGCGGTCACCGTGCTGTTTGCCGGCGCGGCCGATCGCGCAACGCTGGCGGCGGTAATCGCCCAGGCGCATGCGCTGGGCGGTTGTGTCACACGGGTGGACGCTGCCGGTGACGGCGCCGGTCTGCGCGCGCTGGCCCTGTTTGGCGCGCCGGTGACGCACGAGGACGATGCGCGGCGCGCGGCGCACTGCGCGCGCGTGTTGCTGGCCTCGCTTGGCGCGCGCGCGCGATTTGGACTGGCCAGCGGCACGCTGTTTTGCGGCGATGCCGGCGCGCCGGAGCGGCGCGAATACACGGTGATGGGCGACGCGGTCAATCTCGCAGCGCGCTTGCTGCAACATGCCGCACCCGGCAGCGCCCTTGCCGACGGCCCTACGGTTGATGGGCTGAACGATGCGCAGCCGCAGCCGGCCCTGTCCCTGACGGTAAAAGGCTTTGATGCGCCGGTTGCGGCCTTTTCCCTGGCGCGTGCTCATGATGCGACGCCGGCGGTTCAGCACGCTCGTGCCGCCGAACATGAGCGCGAGCTGCTTGGGCGCGAAAACGAGCAAGCCTGGCTCGACGCGCTCATGCAATCAAGCTGTGCGGGCCAAGGCGCTGCGCTGCAGATTGTCGGTGATCCCGGCATGGGCAAGACCAGCCTTGCAGCCTGGGCAATGCGGCGGGGCGAGGCGCTGGGCATGCGCGTGTTGCGCGCTGCGGCGCAACCTTATGGCCAGCCGGCTTATGCCGTTTGGGCGCAATTGCTGCGGGCCTGGCTTGGGCCGCTGCCCGATATCGGCGCGCTTGAAAGGGCCTTGCGCGCGGAGTTGCCCGATGCCGTCGAAGCACTGGCCTGGCTGGCGCGCCTGCTTGGCCTGCGCAGCGCAACCCATGCCTGGATAGACGCGCTGGCTCCGGCGACGCGGACGGCAGAGCTTCATGCGGCGGTGATCTCCGCCTGGCTCGCGCTGGCGCGCAAGCGGCCGCTGCTGCTGTGCATCGATGACGCGCACTGGCTGGATGCGGAGAGCGTGGCATTGCTGCACGCCCTGGCTGCGCGGCTCGGCGACAACGCCGTGACGCTCTTGGCGCTCAGCCGCGCGCCGGATCGCGCCATGCCATTGCTGCAGCTGGGCGCACTGGCGCAGCCTGCCGCGCAAAGGCTGGCTGAACGGGCGCTTTCAGGTGATGCGTCCGCGGTGGCGAACATCGTCGAACGCGCGCAAGGCAATCCGTACTTTGTTGAGCAACTGGCGCAGTTTGTGCGGGCAGGGCCCGAACGCAGCGCCGAACTGCCTCGCTCGTTGCGCGCGCTGCTGTTGCAGCGAATCGACCAACTCGGCGCTGACGAACAGACGGCGATAAAGTTGGCCAGCGTGATTGGGCCGCAGATCAACCGCGACTGGCTGCGCGGCTGCTGGCCCGTGGCTGAGCCCGAGAATTTCGATTCGTTGCTCGATGGCTTGGTTGACGGAAGACTGCTGCGCCATGAACATGAGCCGGGCTGGGTGACGCATGCGTTTGCGCATGCGGCGTTGCGTGAAGCGGCGTATGACGCGTTGAGCGCCGCCGCGCGCGTCGCGCTGCATGAGCGCGTGGGTGGCTGGATCGAATCCCATCATCCGCCCGATGACTTTCTTGAAACGCTCGCGCATCACTTTGGGCGTGGCGCTGACACCGGCAAGCAACGGCGTTACTTCCAGCTTGCGGGGGACGCCGCGCGCACGGCCTACAACAACAGCGCGGCGATCGGGCACTACGAACGGTTGCTGCCGTTGCTCGCGCACGAGCGACAACCTGATGTTCAGGTGCGGCTCGGCGCCGTGTGCGCGCACGTGGGCGCATGGCCGCAGGCCGAAAAGCATCTGCGCGCCGCGCAAGCCGGCGCCGACGGCGTCGACGGCGCAACCGCCGCGCGGGCGGCGCTTGAATTGGGCAAGCTGCTTGCCCGCAGTCGCTCGCACGCCGAGTCGGCGCAATGGTTGACCCGCGCGGCGACGCACTTTTCCGCGCTCAAGCAACCGGCGCAGCTGTGTGAAGCGCTGGCACATCTGGCGTTCGCACAGATGGAGCAAGGCGAGCTGACGGCCGCGCGGGCCACCGCGCACCGACACTTGCGCCTGGCGCAGCGTCATGCTTTGCGCGCCGCAGAAGTGGATGCGCAACAGATGCTTGGACAGCTGGCGTTGCAGCAGGGCGACCTCAGGCGCGCGCACGCTCGGCTGAGCCTTGCCGCGAGGCATACCGGGCGTTTGCGCGACAAACGTCGCGCGCTGTTGATTGGCAACGACCGCGCCACGCTGGCCTGGCAGCGCGGCGATTACCGCGATTCTTTCAAGCACTTTCGGCAGGCGCTGGCCAGCGCCAGGGCGATCGGCTGGCGGGCATGGACCGGCGTGCTGCTGGGAAACATCGGCGTGCTGTTTTGGGAGTTGGGCCTTTTGGATCGCGCCGCGACGCTGCTGTCCGAGGCGCTGGCCATTGCGCGCGAGCTGGATGACAAGACAAGCGAGACGATCTGCCTGGGCAACCTGGCGGCGGTGCGAGCCGAGCAAGGCGATCTGGCGGTGGCGCGCGCGATGTTCGCCGATGCGATGGCGTTGAGCGCGCGGCTGCGGCTGCCGTACTATCTATGTGACCAGGCGCGGCAGGCGTCAGAACTGGCCCTGCGCGCGGGGGATTTGCGCGCGGCGGCGCGGATCTGCGCGCGCGCAGCCGACGCTGCCGCTCGCGCCGGCGACGGCGACGCCAGCCTCCGCGCGCGCGCGCTAACCGCGCACATCGCCTGGGCGCGTGGCAAACAGTCACGAACGTCCGCGTTGCGCGCCGTTCGCTCGCTTGTGCGCGGCGCCACTGACGCGCAGCGCGCGTATTTGCACGATGTGCTGTGGCACATTGGCGGACGCGCTGCCGATGCTGAGAGCGCGCTTTCGCTCTATACCGCGTTGTATCAGGTCACACCGCGCCAGCTGTATCGCGCGCGCATCGCGGCGCTGGGCGGACGCGCGCCTCAGCCGCCGATGTGGGCTCGGCGGCTGAGCGTGCTGGCGCTGGCGTGATCAGCCCGGCTTATCGCAGCACGAGCGGCAGATGCAGCGTGCTCGGTGTCGAGATGAAAATCGTGAACGTGCGCGCCGGGTCGAAGAAGCGCACAAAAACATCCGCGTCGACATCGACGCCCGGCTCGCCGCCATTGACGACCAGCCCCGGCGCCAGCGATTCAAACACGATGTGACGGCCGTCGGCCGAAATGTCCGCCGCGCCGGATCGCAATGTCGCTTGCCCGGCGTCGAGCACAAACGGTTTCGAGATCAGCCAGGTTTTGCCGGTTGCCCTGTCGCGCAAAAACACATCGGCCTGGCCGTTGCCGTCGCCGTTGGCCAGATTGTTTGCTTGAGAGTCGAAGGACACCCAACGGCCGTCGGCGGAGAGGCGCGGGCTCTGCGACAAGCCATTGGCGTCGGCATTGGACGGCGTCACCGAGATGCGCTGCGTGGTGTTGGCCGTCAGATCGCGCACAAACACATCCTGTTGCGCGTTGCCATCGACGCTGACCAAATTGTTCGCTTCGGAAGCGAACGCGGCGAAGCGCGCGTCGGCGGAGAGGGCGGGCAAGCTGGATACGCCATTGGCCGCGCCGCCATTGGCCGCCAGCGACACACTGAAAGTTTGCCCGGCTTGCGGGCCTCCGGTGGTTTGCACAAAAATGTCGTCGGCGCCGTTGTTGTCACCGTTGACAAACCCATCGCTTGCGGCGACGAGCACACGCTCTCCCGCGCCGTTGCCGGCCAGGTCAAATCCGCTGATGCCTACGTAACCGGCGTTGGTAATCGTGCGGGTTGCCAGAAGGGTTGTGTTGGCGCCGGCGCGGCGGAAGACGCTGCTGATCATGCCATCCGGATCGACCGCCGGCAGCAGCAGGTTATCAGAGGCGGACAGATAGGCCACGCTGCGGTCGGCCGCGATCACCGGGATAAATGAAGTGCCGTTGCCGCGCTGGCAGCTGGCCGGCGGCCCGGAGGAGGCCGATTGCCGGAAGGTGTCCGAAAGCACCAGGCCGGTGCCCGCCTCAAAGCCAAGATCGCGCCGATAGACTTGCGATTGGCTGTCGTTGAGGGTGGCCGGGCAGTCGCTTGTCGGGGTGGTCAGGTTCGTCGCATCCGACGCAAAGGCCACGCGCGCGCCATCGCTTGAAACGACCGGGCTTTGCGACGGCCCGTCTCCGCTGTCCCGCGTAATCGGCACATTTGAGATGCGGCGGGTGGTTCCGTTGCCAAGCCATACAAAAACGTCGGTGTTCCCGCCGGAATCGCTGGTGGTTTCGTCAAGATTGGACGCGCTGCTGGCAAAGGCCACGACCGCGCCGTTGGCGCTGATGCGCGGCGCAAACGATGCCCCATCGGCTTCGAGAAAGCTTCCGTCAAGATCGCGCCCGCGCGAGACGCGCACCAGGCCGTCCAGGCTGTAACCAAAGCTGTCACTGGCCGCGTTGTCACCGGTGTGCGCATAGCGCAGACGGCCTTCGGCAATGTCGCTTTGGAAGAAGACGCCGCCGACGGTGAGCGTGATGCCATTGAGCGTTAGTGCGCCGTGCGCGGGCGGCGATTCGATCCGATAGCGCAATGCGCTTTCCGGAATGGCCAGCGTGGGCGCGCGCAGATCGAGCGTGCCCAGCACGCGCCCGCCGCCGCGCGCAATGCTGCTGCGGTGCTGGGTGGTCACCAGGCAATCCTGTACCACACCGCTGATGGCGACGTCGAGCGCGGCGTCTTCGATGACGACGGTGACGCCGGGCGCCAGCGCCGGCCACCAGCCGATGTCGCGAATGTCATAAGCTTGGGTGAGCAGCGTGCCGCCGCTGTTGTCGGTAGCGAACGCCACGGGCAGGGTGTGGCTGATGGGCGACATGGGTGCCAGGCCAATCAGGCGGCCGCCGATCGCGCCCTCCCACAGGCGCAGCGTGCTGCGCTGGCCCTCAAAAACGCCGCCGTCCCACAGCCAGCCCAAGGTGGCTCCATCGCGGCATAGTTCGTTCTGATAGCCGATCCACCAGCCTTCCACCCCGCGGCCCATGCGCGCGGCGCGCGCCGGTTGCGCCGTTTGCGTTCCTATGAAGATCAGCAGCGCAGCCGCCGCAAGGATGAGCTTTTTCATGAATGTTTTTCTCCAGGCTGAGATTTAGTCTTGGCGCGCGATGCCTTCGAGCGCGGGCGTATTCACGATCTGCAGTCCGCCGCGCCGCAACGCCACCCAGCCTCGCGTCTCGAACTCGCGCAGCGTGCGGTTGACCCACTCGCGCGTCACGCCGACATAGTTGGCCAGATCCTGTTGTGTGATCGTGATGCGTGGTTGATCAGGCGATCGCAACTGCAGCAGTGCGGCAGCCACGCGGCCTGGAATGCTCATAAATGCCAGCTGCTCGGAGTAGCGCGTGGTGTAGCGCAGCCGCTCGACGAGCAGCTTGATCACATGCTGCACCAGCTCAAAGTGCCCGCGCAGCAGCGAAAGAAAGTCATCGCGAAAGAGCAGCGCCGCATCGACCGCTTCGACCGCTTCCGCGCTGGCGGTGCGCGGTCCGCCGTCGAGCAGCGACAGTTCGCCAAATACCTCGCCCGCGCCATACAGCCGCAAGGTGATCTCGCGGCCGTCCTCGTTCGGCAGAAAGATGCGCACGCGTCCGTTGCGGATGAGATACAAACAGTCGCCCGGATCGTCGCGCTGAAAGATCAGCGCGCCTGCCGGGTATGCCCGCTGCCGGAACAGCGCGCTGACCGTTGCAGCTTCATCGTCGCGAAGCGGTTTGAAGAGCTCGATTTGCTGGAGCATTTTGGCTGAAAGAGCGGGCGGCATAGCCTTGAAGTGTAGTGCCGTCCAGCTTGTTGATGACGCATCGAGTCAAGGCATTCCCATCGTCTTGTCCGTTATCCGCCTCGGTCTCCATCATCCGTCTCCGTCTCCGTCTCCGTCTCCGCGTCCATGTTCATTTCCGAAGTTTCAATCGGAGATGAAGACGAACACGGAGACGGGTCGTAATGCGCGCGGTTTGGTTAGCGCGACACGATGGGCAGCAGCACTCGAGTCGGCTTGGCGCCCTCCTCGCTCGCCGTGATGCTGATCTCAAGCTCGCGGCTGGTGTCGGTCTCGGGGCCGGGGATCAGCTCAAGATAGTGGCGCGTGTCGTCTGGCAGCAGCGTTGAAGCTGTTGCGCTCTGCGCCCCGCGCGCGCCGTTGACGCCGCGCACGGATTTGCCGGCAAATGAGGGTGGACTGAAGCGAAGGGTCTGCGCTTGCGCATCTCCGCTTCCTTTGGCCACAACCATGCCGTTGCTGTCAACGATGCGCGCGCGCACACCGACCGGCAGAATCACATTGATCACGTTGCGAAACTTGGCTGGCAGCGATTGCAGGCCGCACTGCGGGCAATCGGGCACTGGAATGCGAACGCTTCCGTTGAACTTGTGCTGGAACTTGCGATTCTTCATCTTGAGAAAGGCCGTCTGCTCGGCAGGGTCACACAAGAACCCCACGCCATTTTTGTCGCTGTCGGCTTGATCCGGATTCACGACTTCGCGGCAGTTGTCCAGCGGTGTGCCATCGGCGTTAAAGTCGGGCACGCCGTCATTGTCATCGTCCGGGTCGCATGGATTGCCAAGCCGGTCGCCGTCGGGATCGCCGTTGTCGTGATCTGAAACAGTTGGGCAGTAGTCGCACGCGTTGCCCACGCTGTCTGCATCATCGTCCGCCTGGTCCGGGTTGTAAGTCAGCGGGCAGTTGTCGATAGGATATATGCGCAGGCTGATGCCGGTGAAAACCGATTCGCGTCCGGCGCCCGGCTTGCAGCCTTGCCAGGGAATGCCGTTCGCGCCGCCGGTTTTCGGGCCATTGACGGTGCAAAGCAGATCGTTGTCGCCGTCGTCGTCGCACACGTTGCCGACATGGTCGCCATCGACATCGGCCTGATCGGCGTTGGCGATGTCCGGGCAGTTGTCCAGCGCGTTGGGGTGACCGTCGTCGTCGCGGTCGCTGTCGCACGCGTCGCCAAAGCCATCGTTGTCGCGGTCGCGCTGATCGGGGTTGTAGCGCAGATAGCAGTTGTCGTTCTTATTGCCAGAGAGGAAGTCGGCCACGCCATCGTTGTCCGCATCGCTGTCGCAGGCGTTGCCCTGGCCGTCGTTGTCGTAGTCGGCCTGATTGGGGTTGGGGATCGTGCGGCAATTGTCGCGCGGAGTTCCGGCCGGGCCGGGCCAGGCATCGGGCACGCCGTCCTTGTCGGTGTCTTGGGTCTCGTCTTCCACACCGTCGCAATTTTTGTCCGCTGCGCCCAGCTCGACGGCGGCATAGGCTTCGATCACGCTGCACACATCGGCGGTGCTCAAAAAGTTGATGGTGCGCAGCGCGCGCGCTTCGGCCACCATGTGGTTGCGCAGGTCCCACAGCGTGCTGTTGCCGCCTACACGATTGACAAAGACGTTCTGAAAGAGCGCCAGCGCCTTGCCCTCGCCGATGCCGTTCACCGTGTGGCCGTTGAAGTTGCTTTGACCCTGGATGATTAGAAAGGCGGCCTTGTTGCTAATGCCGCTGTTGGTGTGCACCCCGCCGTTGTCGTTGCTCGACGGCAAATTTTGATAGAGGCTCATGCGATCGGGATCGCCAAAGCAGGGCGGGTTGGACATGTCTCGCATCGCCATCGTGGCTGCGCAGCCTGCCACGCCGCCGTTTGGATTGCGCGCCGCTGGCGTGCCCTCGCCCATGATCCAGTTGCTGTTGTCGATGAAGTGGGCAAAGATGTCGGCAAAGCTCTCATCCAGCGCGCCGGATTGGCCGCTGTAGACCAGCTCGCCCTCGTTGGCGTCGATGGCATGCGTAAACTCATGCGCCACAACTTCGAGCGTGGTCATGCCGTTGCCGAACATGAACGCATCGCAATAGCCATACGAGGCGTTGTTTGCCGCTTGCGCCACGTGAATATTGGCTTCGATCTCCTCGCCGTCGTTATCATACGAGTCGCGGCCAAAGCGCGAGCGCCAGAAGTTGTAGGTGGTGGCGAAGCCGTCCCACACGCGTGTGGCGTCGGTGTCAAAGTTGCGCCCGATGTTGGGATTGACAAACGGGTCGAAGCACAAGTCCCATTGCGAATGGCCGGTGCCGTTTTGCAGGTCCATGTCGAACCCTTCATCGATGCGCGGCTGTTCGAAGGCCAGCGCGCCGGTGTGCGCGTCGATGAACACCGTGCGCGGCGAAGGGGTGGTGGCCAGATTGACCTGCCAGACCAGCTGCGTTTGCGCATCGGCCTGTCCCAACAGGCTGAGGTTGAGAAAGCGCAACTGAATATCGCCGTTCGATTCGGCATCGGTGTTGAGCAGCATCTGCGCCGTGCTCAACGCCTGTGTGGCCGAGATCGAGGGCGAGGCGTCGAGACCGACATCGGTCAGATAGTGGCCGCTCATGCCGAGCACATGGCCATTGACTATTTCAATGGCGATCTCGGCGGGTACCACCGGCACGCCTTCGTGGATCTGGCGGAAGAAAAGATGCCGACCGCTGGGCGAGTGACGCATCAGCTGCCATTGGCCGCCCGGTGCCAGCCCGATCAGATCGGCGAAGTCGCTCAAGAACCACTCGGCCTGCGCCAGTGTGCCGGAGATGGCGGCGGGTGGCGTCAGATCGAAACGGGCGAACGACAGCGAGCCGTTTTCGAATTGCAGGCTGGGGGTGATCGCCGAAGCGGCGGCCAGGCGCGCGCGGTCGTCGTCTTGCGCGTTCTGGCGCAGCAGGCTCATGCCGCCGCCCGCCGTCGGCGCGCCGCCGCCGGGCACGCTGATGGCTTCGATCGCGCCAATGTCACAGGCGGCGTCGCCGGGGCGGCTGATGCCGCGTTGGTCAGCGGCCGGGCACGTCAGGCCGGCGCCGTCGATGGCCGGGCTGCCCGGCTGCGGCAGATGCGAAGGTCCGGGGCCGCCGTTGTCGGACAGCGGGCCAAGCAGCGCGGCGCGCCCAGGCAGGTCCGTTGCATCGGTCAAGCCGCAGCTGTCGTCGGCGTCGATGTTGTGGCCGCCGGAGACCACTGCGTTTTGCACGCAGGCGCCGGTGTCGAAGAGCGTTCCGGTGATGTAGGTCGTGGCGCCCTGTTCGGCCGGCATGTACAGATGGTCGCCGCCGCGCCCGGCACGATTGTCGGCGAAGGTGTTGAAGCTCAGCGTCAGCGCGCCGGATTTGTGTATGGCGCCGCCTTGGTTGCGGGCGATGTTGCCGGAGAGCGTGCTGTTTTCAAGCCTCGCCTGGGTGGCGTTGCTCAACGATTGATAGAGCGCGCCGCCATAGCCGGCGCTGTTGTTGACGAGGGCGCTGTGCGTGAGCGACAGATCGCCGCTGTTGAAGATGGCGCCGCCATAAAGCGGGGCGGCGCCGCGGCTGACAGTGCTGGTGTCAATGATGGCGCGGCCGGTGTTGTGGATCTGGCCGCCCATGCCTTCGGCATACGACACTGTGTTGGAGAGCAGGCGGCTGTTTTCGATGCGCAGCGTGCCGTCGTCGTTGGCGATGGCGCCGCCGGAGCGGCCGGCGCTGTTGTTGTCCAAAATGCTCTCGGCGATGCGCACTTCGCCATTACTGAAGATCGCGCCGCCAGCACCTTGCTGGCTGGTCTGGTTGCCCAACAGCGTGGCCTGCTTGAGCGTGAGGCTGGCTTCGGGGCTGACCAATATGCTGCCGCCATTGTTGGCGCTGTATCCGCCGGTCAAAACGATGCGGTCGAGCGTCAGCGCGCCGCCGATTTCGACGACAAAGTGCCGCGAGCCATGCGCCTGCAGCGTGATGAGATGATTGCCGTCGATCTCGACCTGCCTGCCAATCGAAGTTTGGCCACTCAGCACGATCGTGTGCGGCGCGTCGCCGCAGTCAAAGGTGACGACGCTGCTGGAAGCGATGGCCGCGCTGAATGCGGCGTCGGTGCAGCTGGCGGGTGTGCCATCGCCCACAACACCGCTGGCGGCGGCGTTGGCCGGGCTGAAGAGCTGCGTGCCGGCCAAAAGCATGGCGAGCAGTGCCATGGTTGTTCTGTTTCGTGTTCCCATTGAGAATTTTCCTCGTGGGAACAGCATGCGTTGGGTTGCGCGCCCAGACTATGAAGTGGTTCACATAGGCCGGAAGTGCGTTTGCGCCTACGGCGCAATGAAATTGCGCAGCTTGGCGTTCAGCGTTGCCGCGTAGCGCTGATCCAGCTTTTCCTCCGGGTTGCTCAAAAACGCGTCCACAATGCCGCTTACGCAATTGCCCGTCAACGGATCGGCGGTGAAGAGCCCGTGCCCAAAGCCGGCGAATTCCGCCAGCTGCGAGCGCCGCAACGTCGCGACGGCCGCGCGCCACTTGGGGCGGTTTGGCCGCACGACTGTCATGCCGGCCCGTACAACCTCTGCGGAGAGCATGCGACTCTCACCGGCGCACTGGCTCGACAGCTGCATGCCATCGGCAAAGATGCCGTCCTGACCAAACAAATGGCGTGACCGGACTGACAAAGGCGGGGTGTCACCGGCAAGCATGGTATTGATGAGCTTGGGCAGAATAGTCCCGAGATAGCACATCGCGCGGTGCGCGCGAAGGGCGATC